>JAFQFC010000052.1 GCA_017415775.1 Oscillospiraceae bacterium | reverse complement strand
GGCATCACCACCAGTGAGTACGACAAGGAGAAGCTGCAGGAGCGTCTGGCCAAGATGGCCGGCGGTGTGGCTGTCATCAAGGTCGGTGCTGCCACCGAGACCGAGAGGAAGGAGAAGAAGCTGCGCATCGAGGACGCCCTGAACGCCACCAAGGCCGCCGTGGAAGAAGGCATCGTGGCCGGCGGCGGTACCATCTATGTCAACGCCATCCCCGCCGTCGCTGCTCTGCTGGAAACCGTGGAGGGTGACGAGAAGACCGGCGTGAAGATCGTGGCCAAGGCTCTGGAGGAGCCCATCCGTCAGATCGCCGCCAACGCCGGCATCGACGGCAGCGTGGTGCTGGAGAAGGTCCGCAGCAGCGGCGTGGCCGGCTACGGCTTCGACGCCTACAAGGAAGTGTACTGCGACATGATTTCCGCCGGCATCGTGGATCCCGCCAAGGTGACCCGCAGCGCTCTGGAGAACGCCGCTTCCGTTTCCGGCATGGTGCTGACCACCGAGTCTCTGGTGGCCGACAAGCCCGAGCCTCCCGCTCCCGTCGCCCCCGCTCCCGACATGGGCATGGGCGGTATGTATTGATCGAGTTCACCCAAAAGGGCCGCAGGCAATGCCTGCGGCCCATTTTTATGCCTCAACCGTTCAGGCAGCGAAAACGACCGAAGAGACAAAACGCCGCACATCCACCCTTTTCTTTGCTATGATGGCCCCCGTAAAGAAAAAAGGAGGCTGACAGACATGCAGGCAATTGAAACCTTTGGCCTGACCAAGCGATACAAACATCTGACTGCCGTGGATCATCTGGAGCTGGAGATCCGGCAGGGGGAGCTCTTTTCCCTGCTGGGCGTCAACGGTGCAGGAAAAACCACCGCCATCAAGATGCTCTCCTGTCTGACTCGGCCCACGGCGGGGAACGCCGTGGTAGGCGGGCACAGCATCACGGGAGAGGCGGCACGGGTGAAGCAGCTCATCGGCGTATCGCCGCAGGAGACGGCCGTTGCACCGAACCTGTCCGCAGAGGAAAACCTGGCGCTGATCTGCGGCATCCACGGGTTTTCCAAAGAAAAAACGAGGCAAAAAATCAGCGAACTCTCCGCACAGTTTGGACTGGGCGCCGTTTTGCAGCGCAAGGCCGGCAAGCTGTCTGGCGGCTGGCAGCGGCGGCTCAGCATCGCTATGGCCCTCATCAGCGAGCCGCAGATCCTGTTTCTGGACGAACCGACCCTGGGGCTGGACGTCATTGCACGGCACGACCTGTGGGACGCCATCCGCCGTTTGAAGGGGAAGGTGACCATCATTCTCACCACCCACTACATGGAGGAAGCCGAGGCCCTGTCCGACCGCATCGGCATCATGAAAAGCGGACGCTTGCTGGCCGTCGGCACGGTGGACGAACTAAAGCGCAAGGCCGGAACCAACGACTTTGAAGCGGCCTTTGTTGCCATTGTCAAGGAGGAGACGGTATGAGAATGCTGACATTTGCCAGGCGGTGCGCCAGAGAAATCCTGCGTGATCCCCTCAATCTGGCCTTCGGGCTGGGCTTCCCGCTGGTGCTGCTGGTGCTGTTGAGCGCCATACAGGCCAACATCCCGGTGCATCTCTTCGAAATCGACACGCTGGCACCGGGCATCACCGTGTTCGGCCTTTCCTTTATGACCCTGTTCTCGGCCACCCTCGTGGCCAAGGATCGGGAAAGTGCCCTTTTGCAGCGGCTCTATACCACGCCTCTGACAGGCATTGACTTTATCTTGGGCTACATGCTGCCGCTCCTGCCCATTGCCATCGGCCAGACGGTGATCTGCTATCTTTTTTCCATCCCTTTGGGCTTGACGGTCAGCCTCAACATTGTTTATGCTGTCATTGGAAGTCTTCCCATGGCCGTTTTTAACATTGCGCTGGGTCTTCTGTGCGGAAGCCTTCTGAACGTCAAGCAGGTAGGTGGCATCTGCGGCGCTTTGCTGACCAATCTTTCGGCGTGGCTTTCCGGCGTTTGGTTTGATTTAAGTCTCGTCGGCGGTGCCTTTGAAGCGGTGGCCCACATCCTGCCCTTCGTGCATGCGGTGGAGTTGGAACGGGCCTTGTGCAGCGGAGATTTTCGCCTTGCTGCCACCCACGTGCTGCCCATCCTTTTATACAGTGCAGCGGCAACGGCAGCAGCTGTGTTCTGCTTCCTGCGACAAATGAAAAAACAGTAAGGATTTGATGCGATGAAGTACAAGCTCATCATTGACAAAGAGGCGGAAGAGGAGATCGTTGCCATCGTTCATGCCCCCTCCTCCCTGACACAGCAGATTGAAGATCTGGTTTTCCGCCATTCCGGAACCGACAGCCTGCTGGGCTACCGGGAGGACGAGATGCGTCGTCTGGCCCTTCAGGACATTGAGTGCATCACCGTTCTCGACCGGAAGGTGGTGGCCATCGACGCCCACGGCACCCACTACCGGCTGCAGGATCGGCTTCGTGATCTGGAGGCAGTGCTGCCCTCCTATTTTATCCGCATCAACAAGTCCACCCTTGCCAACGAGCACCGCATCGTCCGATTCGATGCGGCGTTCAGCGGCGGCGTGGATGCCGTGTTCCGCTGCGGCTACCGGGACTACGTTTCCCGGCGGTGTTTTGCAGACATCCGAAGGAGGTATGAAGGCCTATGAAACAACACATTTTGGAATTTTGCCGCCGCGGCCTCATCGCCTGCGGTTTCGGTCCGCTGGTGCTGGCGGCGCTTTACCTCGCTTTGCAGCGCTGCGGTACCATCGACACGCTGACGGTCCGGGAGGTCTGTCTGGGCATCGTGTCCCTGTCTGCGCTGGCCTTTATCGCCGGCGGCATGAACATCGTCTATCAGGTGGAGCGGCTGCCCCTGCCGGTAGCCATTCTGCTCCACGGCAGTGTTCTGTACATCGCCTATCTTGCCACCTTTCTCGTCAATGGATGGCTGGCGCAGGGTGTCGGGCCGCTTCTGGTGTTCTCCGCCATTTTCGTCCTCGGCTTTCTGTTGATCTGGGCGGTCATATTTGTCGCCACCAAACGCAGCACCGCCAAGGTCAACAAAATTCTGAAAGAACAGCAGAAAAACCGCCAATAGTCCGGCTATTGGCGGTTTTTTCATTTCGTATTCTGTTGTTTGTGGCGTCTCAGCACCTGCCAGAGATAGCGCTTACGGTATTTCAGCTCCACATAGCGCAGCACCTTGTTGTAGTACACCGGGTTGGCCGCACCGCCCAACAGGCCCACCACCGGCAGGCCCTGAATAAACTTCAGCAGCAGCATATCCACCGCAAAGGCGGAAGCCGTCTTTTCCATCTGTTCATCCACCTGGGTCTGGGTCATTACATGAGGCATATTGACCAGCATGCGGTCTACCTCATTATCCAGCAGTTCGCCTTCATCACCGGAAACCAGAGACGCCGCCATCATTTTCAAAATCAGCATCTGCTCGGCCGGAGTGTCGTACTGATAGCCGTAGCTCAGAGCCGTTTCGTAAATGCCCCGCAGCAGCATGGTGATAAACAGCACAATGTCGGGGATACCGATGCCCAAAGCACCCAGACCCACGCCCTCCACCGTGGTGAGGGCCATATTGGTCAGGTTGGAGCGGGAAGCCGCATTGCGCATACGCCGCAGCTCCCGTCGGCGGCCCTGATGGCGCAGCACGTAGTCGCCCACCCGGTGGTCGGTCAGCTTTTCCTCTTTGCGGTAGCTCTTCTCCAGAATGGCACCGCCTTTGCGGAACACCAGAGAAAACGCCTTATTGAAAGCACTTTCCAGTCCGCCATACACTTTTTCCGGCAGCTTCTGCTCCAGCTCCTGCTTCCAGCGGGCCTGCTTTAATTTGGCGGCGGCTGCCTTGCGGCGCTCTTCCTGCTGCAGCACCAGCTTCAGCTCTTTACCGATGGCCTCTGCCCGGCGTTCGTCCGCAGATTTCATGGCGTCCCTCCTTCCCAGTCGTTCTTATGTACATCATAGCGGAAATCCCGTGGGATGCAAGACTTTTTTGCGCCTTGAAAAAAGGTTGAAATTTTGCAAAAAAAGTGTTGACAAATTCCACAGGGCTATGTTATAGTAACTCTTGCCTTGTCGAGGTAAGACATGGCGGCGTAGCTCAGTTGGCTAGAGCATGCGGTTCATACCCGCAGTGTCACCGGTTCGAATCCAGTCGCCGCTACCATCACCGGCGAGATGTGAAAGCATCTCGCCGGTACCCTTCAAGGGAACACTTCTCCGGCCCGTTGGTCAAGTGGTTAAGACACGGCCCTTTCACGGCTGTAACATGGGTTCGAGTCCCGTACGGGTCACCAATGGAGGCTTAGCTCAGCTGGTTAGAGCGCCTGCTTCACACGCAGGAGGTCACTGGTTCGAGTCCAGCAGTCTCCACCAAGCAAAAACGCCTGCCCGAAAGGGTGGGCTTTTTTGTTTGTTTTTTGTTTACTTTCGCCGCCTTGCACTATTGCGCTTTTTGGTGTAGAATAGCCGGAGAACAACGAGGAAAGGGGGCGCAGCTCCTGTGAAACGAATTTTATCCACACTTCTGGCTCTGGTTCTGCTGGCCGCCCTCTGTCCCACCGCCTATGCCCAGACGGAGGCTCCGTCCTTCGCCGTGGTGGACATCACCGAAATGGACATTCCCGCCCTGCAGCAGGCCGTGGATGACGGCTATCTGACCTACGAGCAGATCATGGTGCTGTATCTGGAGCGGATCGAGGCCTACGCAGACATGTATCACTGCCTGATCTCCGTGTCGAAGACCGCCCTGGAGGAAGCTCGGGAATGCGATCGCATTTACCGTGAATCCGGCAGGACCAGTCTCCTCTTCGGTCTGCCCGCCATTATTAAGGACAACATCAACGTGGCCGGCATGGCCACCACCAACGGTCACAAATATCTGGCCGGCAACATTGCCCGCACCGACGCACCCGTGGTGACAGGACTGAAGAAGGCCGGCGCCATCATCGTGGCCAAAGCCAACATGGACACGGACGCCAACCACGCCCAGTACTCCATCAGCGACTATGGCCGGGTCAACAACGCCTTCGACCTGAACCGCACTTCTTACGGTTCCTCCGGCGGCAGCGCCGTAGCCGCAGCAGCCTCCCTTGCCCCCATCTGCGTAGGCACGGACACCAACGCCTCTGTGCGTGTGCCATCCTCCGGCAACGGTGTGGTGGGCATCCGTCCCACCAAGGGTCTGCTGTCTGCCACCGGTATCTCGCCCCTGATGGTCACCCGTGACACGGCAGGCTGCATGGCAAAATCCGTATCCGATACGGCGCTGATTCTCAGTGCCATGGACAATTTCGAGAAGGACTACACAGCCACCCTGTCCACCGAGGCTCTGTCCGGCCTGCGGATCGGCGTGGTGACCAATCTGGTAGGGCGCTGCAGCAGCGAGATCCGTGAGATCTTCAACAACGCTCTGTCCGTTCTGGAGGAGCAGGGCGCTACCATCGTTCGCGTCTCCCTGCCGCTGGGCAGCATCAACAATGTGGTTTCCACCTATCGCAGCACCTTTGTGGCAGCGCTGAACCGCAACGATCTGGATCTGGTGGTGTATCCCACCGTGTGCAGTGGCGTGCTGACCCACAGCGCCGCCGTTGCCGGCAGCAACAGCAACGGCTACTTCATCTCCCCCTCCGGCGGCGTTCCCGGTGTCACTGTCCCCATGGGCACGGACAAAAACGGTATGCCCTCCGGTCTGGAATTTGTGGGCCGCCCCTATGACGACGCACTGGCTCTGGCCGCTGCCTACGATTTCGAGCAGGCACTGGTCCTGACGGTCCGCACCACGCTGGCACCCAGTCTCTATGACGGCGCTCCGGAATCCATCCACGAACTCTTTGCGCTGCGCAGCACTTCACCCTATCAGCCCATCATCGGCTTTGAGGAGAACTACGAATCTGTCGCCGGCGCCTACGAAGAGGCAGTGGGATATCTGTCCACCGCCTATTACAGCGACGCTGACGCCGAACAGCAGGCCCGCACCCTGCTGGACAACTACGCCAGCGCCGTGATCGATTACGAAAAGGGCTGCCAATCCCAGCAGCTTATCATCGATGCATTGGCCCAGCGGGTCGCCGCTATGGCTCGCCGCCAGCAGCAGCTGGTTCTGCTGGCCGCCATTGCGGGAGCCGTTGTTCTTGTGATGATCCCCCGTCTGCTGCTGACGAGACGGCGCTCCGCACGCTGACACTTTACCAACGATTCTATCCCGGAAGCTTTAGGGCTTCCGGGATTTTTTTGTTCTTTTGTAAATGCCGTGCGCATTGCTTTTTTTCTTCTCTTATGGTAATGTATGGTTGTATAAGTTTCTTTTCTGTAAAGGGGCGCTTTATTTGACCTTAAATAAAAAAATTCTGTCTCTTCTAACAGTTTTGATCATCATTATTGGCTGTGGCTCTATCCCGCCGTATGTCCGGGAAGACCTTTCTGTCCTTGATGAATTTCAGTTTGCAGATGACATCGACCACTTCGTTTTCTATTCTCCGCACCAGGATGATGAAACGATTTTCTTTGCACAGACCATCCAGGCAGCTGTGGCGCAAGTCGGCAGCGATCACGTAAGCGTGGTGCTCCTTTCTGACGGAGCCGCTTCCAATGTGCAGAACATGCCGGAAATCGAAACACCTCTACGCACTATCGTAGACAGCGTACAGCAATGTTTTTCAGACACCCCTCTCACCGAGGACGAACTCAGTGCCGCCAAGCGATTACTGTTCTCCAAAGCACGCACCAACGAATTCCTGGCTGCTCTGGATGCACAGGGGATCGCACACTATGAGATTCATTCGCTGCCAGACGGCGATCTGGAGAACCATCTTGGTGACATCGAAAATATTATCCGAAGCAAATGCGGTACAGAAGGGCTTACCGCACATTTGACCTATTCTTATTATTTTGATCCTCACTCGGACCACCGCACCCTCGGCTATGCACTGCAAAATGTCAGCCAGGATGCAGGCTTCGCCGACCACAACGTTGCTTACTGTATGGTGAAAATGGAGCCGTCTACCTTGTCCGAATTCTATGACACACGGCTCCATTATAAAAAGGCGCATTTTCGCCTGCTGCAGGACACATCCGCCTACGATCATATCGCAGCGGCCTCTGCAGAATACGGGGTTCGCTGCCAAGATATGGATGCTGTTACGCAGCAGATTGCACAGGATCTATTTGATACGATGCAGCGCAAAAACTGTTCCCTGCTGCAGGCCATTGAGACAACGCCGTCCGTTTCCGCACTGCGCTTAAGTGTAGGACACCTCTCTGTTCCGGATTTCTTTTCTATGGTAGACCGGCATTTAAGTGAGACTACGCTTGTCACATTAATTCACACACCTTTTTAAAGGAGAAAGCACAATGAGTAATACCGATTTGCAGGTTCCCGCGCCTAAGAAGCGTTATCTTTCTGTGGACATGGTCCGCGGCTTTGCCATGGCCTTTGTGGTGGGCGGCGTAACTCTGGTGAAGGACTTTGCCGGATTACTTCCGTGGAAGGAGCTTTCTGACTTCATCATTACCCAATGGACACACGCCCCCTGGGACGGCATTCGTTTGGGTGAAACATTTACTCTGCTGCTATTCATTTCCGGCATGTCTGTGGCGCTGCACGGAAAAAGCACCGGCAAGCTGGAAAAAGCGACGGCAAAAAAACTGCTTTACCGCACGCTGCAGCTGATTTTGCTGGGCATGGTTTATAACGGCCTTTTCAATTTCGATTTTGCCAACTTGCGGTACTGTAGTGTTCTTTTCCGTATCGGCGGCTCTGTGGCGCTTGCATCCATCATCTTCTATAAAACCACCACGCAGCGCGCACGTATTTTGTGGGTCGCCGGAATTCTGACAGTATATGGCGTCTTGTCGCTTGTATTGGTCGCTCCCGACGCAGCCGGCGCAAGCCCCCTGACAATGGAAGGTAACTTCGGCTGCTGGCTGGATCGCACACTGCTTGGCGCACACTGCTACGCCCCTCTGTACGACCCCGAGGGAATTGTCGGCACGATAGCCGCCACCTCTACGGCACTGATCGGCGCCATCGTAGGCGGATTTATTACAGACGAACGCTACAGCGACAACAAGCGTCTTTTTGTGCTGATCGGCGTCGGCTTTGCTATGTGTGTTGTTGCCTATCTGCTGCGCGGCATCATCCCCGTAAACAAAAAGCTTTGGTCCAGCACTTATGTGCTGATGCTTACCGGCGTATCCATGATGATTTTCGCTGCATTCTACTGTATCGTAGAAAAGTGGAAGTTCACCTTTGGTTTGAAATGGCTGATCTCTTTGGGACGCAATTCCATTGCGGCGTATTTTGTTCACCGCATCTTCGACTTCACTGCTGCCAGCAAGTTTTTCCTGGGCGGTCTGTGCCGCTACCTCCCCTCCTATATGACAACGCCGCTCATCGACCTCGGCGCCTTTGTTCTGCTGGTCGGCCTTTTCTGTTTCCTTGACAAAAAGAAAATCTACTTCAAGGTTTGACCCCTTATCCCGGAAGCTTTAGGGCTTCCGGGATTTTTTGTCAATGGTAAAAAATCTTTTTCGTTTTTTGACATAGTGTGCTATCATATCCCTATAGTTCTTCCGAAAGGAGTCATAGCGGCGTGGCGGTGGCCTGCCGCTATTCGTGACCCACATGCGAAAGAGAGAACCGCTGCACAAGCTTTCCTACTTCCTGGTACGTCAGTACAACAAGCTGGCGCTGCGAAAGTACAACTATACGACCCCCATTGCTCCGGAGATGGACGAGCCCTACATGGTGATGGCCAACCACCTGACCATGATCGACACCCAGCTGGTGGCGCAGGCCTTTCCCCGGCACATGTATTTCCTCTGCGGCGAGCACATTCTCCGCGGCAAAAACGGCAAGGCCATCCGCTTTTTCCTGGATCCCATCACCACCCAGATGGGCGGCAGCAAGGTGGCCGGCGTCAAGGAAATGCTGCGGCGCATCAAGGGCGGCAGCAACATCCTGCTGTATCCCGAGGGCGGCCGCACCTATGACGGCGTCACGAAACCCATCACCACCTCCACCGCCAAGCTGGTGAAGAAGGGCAAATGCGCCCTCATCACCTACCGCATCCGAGGCGGTTACTTTACCGATCCCCGCTGGGCGCATCACCGCCGGGTGGGACCCATGGAGGGTGAGATCGTGGGCGTCTACTCCTCCCAACAGCTGGCCGCCATGTCGCTGCAGGAGCTCACCGACCGCATCAACACCGACCTCTACGAAAACGCCTACGATGTGCAGGAGGCCAACCCCCTGTGCTATCAGGGCGAGGGGCTGGCCGAAGGTCTGGAAAACTACCTGATCCTCTGTCCCCGATGCGGCACCTATGATCCGCTGCAGACCAAGGGTGACCGCTTCACCTGCAAGTGCTGCGGCCTCAGCGGTATCTTCGACCAACACGGTTTTCTGCAGGGCAACGAGCTTCCCTTCCACCGCATCGACCACTGGAACCATCATCTGGTGGCCCAGTTTGAGCAGGACATGTCCGGCCGCAGCCGGAAAGAGCTGCTGTTCAGTGAGGACAACGTCCATCTGGACGAGGTTCTGGCGGAATACCGGACCGTCGACCACGGCACGCACAGCGTAGCCATCTACCGTGACCGCATGATCTTCGGCGGCAAAGAGTTCCTGTACGACGACATTTCCTCCATGAGCCTGCTGTTCATCGGCAAGACGCTGCTCTTTTCCCACAAAGGCACGTATTACAGCATGGGTGGTCCCCAATTCTACGCCCGGAAGATCGACCTGCTGTACCGCCTGCACCACAAAACCGCAGCTGCGAAAGCATAAAAAAAGCGAGCCATCTGAAGATGGCTCGCTTTTTTTATGCTTAGTCATCAGCCCTGGTCCTTCTCCATCATGATCTCCAGAATGGTCTGGTCGGTCTTGACCATGCCGGGAGTGCTGACACGGCCCATATTGCGGATAACCTGCTCGGGGGTCTCGGCGCAGATACCGTCGGTCGCCTGCAGGCATACGCCGTCGGCAGCCAGATACGCACACATCATGGCGGCGTTGGTGGCGGTAGCCAGTTTCAGGGCGCAGCCGATCTTGCCGCCGTCGCAGATCATGCCGGTCACATTGCCGCTCATGTTGACGATGGCGGAAGCGATGGCCGTATCGTCACCGCCCAGCAGCCAGGTCATTGCGGCAGAAGAAGCAGTAGCGGCGCTGACGCCGCAGCCGCAAAGGGCCGACAGCTTACCGGTAAAGAGCTTGATATACACTGTCAGGGCATGGGAGAAAGCCAGCGCCTTTTCCGTCATTTCACGGGAGGCACCCACGTGCTTGGCCATCTCCACCACGGGGATGATGGCGGTGAGGCCGTGGTTACCGCTGCCGGCAGAGGACATCACGGCGTAAGGGCAGCCGCTCATGCGGCCCTCGGCGCCGGAAGCCACCCGGAGCATCGTACGGGTAACCAGATTATCACCCATGGCACCGGACTCCACCTGGCGGCGCAGGGACGCAGTAATACCCACGCCAATGTCGTTGACAAGACCGAAGTCGGCCAGCGCACCGTTCATCGCCTCGCCCTCCAGCATGTAGGCCAGCTCCTCCTCCGTGCAGGAGTCCACCAGCGCCCGGATCTGGGCCACGGTCATCTCCTTGAGCCGGGCATGGAGGTCATCTTCCTTGCCGGGGACAAATTCCTTCTCCAGCAGCGTCTCGTGGTTGCGGCGGGTAAAGACGATGTTGGAGTGGGTGCCGCGGATCTCGCTGATGCCGATGCCGGCAGTGGTAATGATCTCTGCACGGGCATAGAGGGCCGTCTCGTCCCGCTTGATCATCACCACCACATGACGATCCTCCACCAGAGCGATGGCCTTCTCGATGATCTCGGGAGTAATGTCCTCCAGCAGTTCCAGCTTCTTCTCCGGGTTGCAGAGGTAAGTGCCCAAAGCGGCGGCATATTTCAGGCCCACCCGGGGGAAGCCGGGAATGCCCACGGACATGCCGTTTTTGTAAATGCCGGGATTCACTTCGATCTTCACCGACACCACATCACCGCCGATGGCGTGATAGGCGTCAGCGGCGGCCAGCGCCACGCAGACAGGCTCGGTACAGCCCAATGCGGGCACTACATCCTGCCGAAGAATGGTCAACAATTCCTGTTTGGTCAGCATAGTAAAGTTCCCCTTTCCTGATGGTGCAAGGTTCCTGAAAACATCATACTATATTCCTCTGCAATACGCCATAGCTTTTTCCGCTTTTCTCTAAATTCCCTTGAAAAAAGCGGGGGTCTGTGGTTAAATAAAGGAGAAAATACAAGAAAGGACTCTGCCTTTATGATTTATAATTTTGACGAGATCATCGACCGCAGCGGCAATCACAGTGCCAAGTATGATGAGCGCATGAAGAAGTTCGGCACCAACGATGTGATTCCCCTGTGGATCGCCGACATGGACTTTCGCACGGCTCAGCCCATCATCGACGCCCTGACCAGGCGGGCACAGGAAGGCCTGTGGGGCTACACCAACCGCCATGACGGTTACTTTGCCGCCATCCGCAGCTGGCAGAAGCGCCGCAACGGCTGGGACTTTGACCAGAGCCTGATGAGCTGGAGTCTGGGCGTGGTGCAGAGCATCTACACCATGGTGCAGATCTGCACCCCCGTGGGCGGCAATGTGCTGATCCAGACCCCCGTGTACTCCGAGTTTTACGACATGACGGAGCTGGGCGGCCGCAACGTCATCGAAAACCAGTTCGTCGAGAAAGACGGCAAATGGGTCATGGACTGGGAGGACTTTGAGGAAAAGCTGAAGATCGCCGATCTGTTCCTGCTGTGCAATCCCCACAACCCGCTGGGCTTCGTGTGGGAGAGAGAAGACCTGAAGCGCATGGTGGATCTGTGCATCAAGTACCACGTGCCTGTGTTCTCCGATGAGATCCACTCCGACCTCATCTTCCACGGCAAGAAGCACATTCCCACCGCCACCGTGTCCGAGGAAGCTGCGAGCTATGTGGTCACCGGCATTTCCGGCACCAAGACCTTCAATCTGGCCGGTCTGCAGGCCAGCACCGTGGTGTTCCCCAACGCCTACATGAAGAAGAAGTTTGACACCTTCTGGTCCAACATGGACATTCACCGCAACAACGCTTTCTCCCTCATCGCTATGGAGGCCGCCTTCAACGAGGGCGAAGAGTGGCTGGAACAGCTGCTGCCCTACATCAGCGCCAACTTCGACTACGTGGTGGACTATCTGGAGAAGAACATTCCCCAAATCAAGACCTACGCTCCCGACGCCACCTACCTGATGTGGCTGGACTGCCGTGCTCTGGGTCTGGACGACGAGGCGCTGAACCGCTTCTTCATCGACAAGGCCAAGCTGGGCCTCAACGCAGGCAACAGCTTCGGCCGCAGCCTCAGCGGCTACATGCGGCTGAACGTGGCCTGCCCCCGCAGCGTGCTGGAACAGGCCATGCAGCAGCTGGAAGCAGCTGTCAAAGCTCTGTAAACCCCCCCCATTTCAATAAATAAAGGAGAATTACAACCATGAAAGTTCTGGAAACCACCAAGGCGCCCGGCGCCATCGGCCCCTATTCTCAGGGTTTTGAAGTGAACGGCTTCGTCTTCACCTCCGGCCAGATCCCCGTCGACCCCGCCACCGGCGAGGTGCCCGAGGGCATCGCCGCCCAGGCCGAGCAGAGCTGCAAGAACGTGGGCGCCATTCTGGAAGCCGCCGGTATCGGCTACGAGAACGTGGTGAAGACCACCTGCTTCCTGGCCGACATGGCTGACTTCGCCGCCTTCAACGAGGTCTATGCCCGCTACTTCGTCTCCAAGCCCGCCCGCAGCTGCGTGGCCGCCAAGGCCCTGCCCAAGGGTGTTCTGTGCGAGATCGAAGCTATTGCCGAGAAGTAAGATTTCCCTCCACATGCAAAGGCCGCAGTCCGTAGGACTGCGGCCTTATTTTGTATTTCCCACGACAACCGTCAATATTTCCCGTAGTATTCCTGGCTTTTCCACGAAATCCACAACTTTTTCCACGTGTCACATTCGCAAGATAAAAGGGGAAAGCGAACGCTTTCCCCTTTTTGTCATTCTGTTTTCTTCTCCGGATCCGGACGGGTCACCTGCCAGATACCGTAAATGATCATGGCCGTACCCAGCAAAGATGCGGCGGAAAACGGCTCCCGCAGGAAAACGATGCCGCCAAAGGTGGAGCAGAGGGTGATGAGGGAGCTGAAGGCCGACATCCTGGCTACCGACATCCGTCCGGCGGCGTAGTTGACCAGCATGTTCGAGCCAATGGAGCAAAGCAGGCACAGTGCCAGTACCGGAAGAATCACCCGGGGATTCGTCAGGGGTGCCGCCACGGCCCGCACATCGCCGTCCACAGAGAACAGGGCCGCCGTGGTATAGACGATCAGGCAGGAGAGCAGCACCGTATAGGTGCGTTCGAAGGGAGTAAATTCCTTGCTGCCCCAGCGGTTGAACAGGCGGTAAAAGCCGATGACCACACAGTCCAGCAGCATCAGCACCACGCCCAGGGGCGTCACCACCCCCAGCGAGCTGCCGGCCAGCACCATGACGATCACGCCCACGATGGGCAGGGCGCTGAACATGATCTGCCGCCGGGTGGGATATTCTTTCAGGATCAGCGCCGCCAGTGCGATGGCAAATACGGGCGCTACCGCCACCATCACGCCGGCAAAGGTGGCATTGGTATAGAGGATGCCGTAGCTTTCCAGGAAAAAGACGACAGGTTCTGCCACCGCCAGACCCAGCAGCGGCAGCAGCTTCTTCCCTTTCAGCCGCAGCTTCTGCCGTCCCAGCAGCACCGGGACATTCAGCAGCAGGAAGGAAATGGAAAAGCGGATCGCCAGCAGGATCTCCGGCGTGGTCTCCTGCAGGGCAATACGGGCGAACAAAAAGCTGAAGCCCCAGAAGGCGTTGCCTGCCACTGCCGCCAGCACCGGAAGCAAAAGTCCGTTCTTCTCCTTCATGGCCCACCTCTCCTTCCTCAGTTTGACTGTATTTTACAAAGGCCCCGGCCAAAAGTCAAGGGAATGCCCGGGTCTTACTTTTCGTTGCATTTGGGACGGTTTCTGGTATAATAAAAATGGAATTTTATTTTCTTTCTCAACAAATGTTGACTTTCAGTTGATGGTCAATTGAAGCAGTTTGAGTATACTGTGTGGTTGAAGGGGTAGTTTGCCCCGCCCGCACAGCACACGGAACAAGGAAAGGCGGGAGTGCCCTATGTTTAAAATCCTGATTGCCGAAGATGACCGCGAGCTGCGGCAGCTTTTCGAGCATGTACTGAGCAAGAACAGCTACGCCGTTACCGGCGTATCCAACGGGCTTGAAGCACTGCAGGCGCTGGAGGACAGCTACTATGACCTGATCATCTCCGACATTATGATGCCGATGATGGACGGCTACGAGCTGGTCCGTTCCCTGCGGGAGGCCGGGCACCATCTGCCGGTACTGATGATCACCGCCAAGACCGCCTTCGACGACATGCGCCAGGGCTTCCTCTCCGGTACCGACGACTACATGGTCAAGCCGGTGAACGTGAACGAAATGGTGCTGCGTGTAGGCGCACTGCTGCGTCGGGCGCAGATGATCAACGAACGGCGGCTGACTCTGGGCGGCACAGTGATGGAGTGCGACTCCCTGACGGTGACCGTGGACGGCGAGAGCATGGTACTGCCCCAGAAGGAGTTCATGCTTCTTTACAAAATGGCCTCTTTCCCCGGCCGCATCTTCACCCGCCAGCAGCTGATGGATGAGATCTGGGGTTACGACTCCGAAAGCGACACCCACACGGTAGACGTCCACATCGGACGCCTGCGTGAGCGGTTCCGGGATGGGCAGGACTTCCGCATCGTCACCATGCGCGGCGTGGGCTACAAGGTGGTCAAGGCATGAAAAAGACCGAGAAGCTTAAGAAGCTCCGCCCGAAACTGGGCGTGCAGCCCTACTATTTCCTGCTGGCACTGATCGAGATCGTCATTGCCGCCGGTCTGGCCCTGCTGCTGAACTGGCTGCTGGAAGATGTGTTGGAATTCCGTCTGGCCCCGTGGCTGTGGGTGCTGATCTTCAGCGTCATCCTGTGCAGCGTTCTGGGCTGGCTGATCAGCGCACAGTTCTTTGAGCCCATCAGCCGCCTCTCCCGCGCCATGCGCAAGGTGGGCAAGGGAGACTTTTCCGTTCGGCTGGAAACTTCCAGCCGCATCCGGGAGGTCCGGGACACCTACGACAACTTCAACCTCATGACACGGGAGCTGGGCGCCACAGAAACGGTACAAACAGACTTCGTTTCCAATGTGTCTCACGAGTTCAAGACGCCCATCAACGCCATTGAAGGCTATGCGACTCTGCTGCAAAGTGCCCAGCCCACGGAAGAGCAGGCTTTGTACGTAGAGAAGATCCTGCTGAACACACGACGGCTCAACGAACTGGTGGGAAACATTCTGCTGCTCAGCCGGGTGGACCACCAGGCCATCAACAGCAATCACAAGCGCTATCGGCTGGATGAACAGATTCGCCAGGCCATCGTGCTGCTGGAACCCAAATGGGACAAAAAGGAGCTGGAGCTGGATGTGGAGCTGGACACGCTGGACTATACCGGCAACGAAAGCCTGCTGCTTCACGTTTGGGTAAACCTCATCGACAACGCCATCAAGTTCGACCCTCACGGCGGGTTGCTGCGACTGCGGCTGCGCCGGCAGGACGGCAACGCTGTTTTTACGGTAGATGACAGCGGCCCCGGCATTGCCGAGGAAGCACAGACCCACATTTTCGATAAATTCTTCCAGGCAGACAGTTCCCGCATGATGGAGGGACACGGCTTGGGTCTTGCTCTGGTCAAGCGGGTGCTGGATGTATGCGGCGGCACCATTCAAGTGGAAAATCTGCCGGAGACCGGCTGCCGCTTTACGGTAACTCTGCCTCCGGAACAGCAATAAATTCACAATCTTTCTTTTTGGAGGATCATTGTATGTCCAATATCAAAATTACCTGCGACTCCACCTGTGATCTGCCGCAGGCACTGTACGCTAAATATGATGTGGAGGTAACCTCTCTGTCTGTTGCTCTGGGCGATGCCCTGTACCGTGACGGCAAGGACGTCTCTGCACCGGAACTGTTTGCCTACGTGAAGGAAAGCGGCAACCTGCCCAAGACCTCCGCCGTTTCCATGGGCGAGTATCTGGATGTGTTCGGCAAATACACCGCCGAGGGCAAGACCGTCATCCACATCAGCCTCTCCTCTGCTCTTTCCGCCTCCCATCAGAACGCAGTGCTGGCCGCTCAGGAGTTGGGCAACGTCTATGTGGTGGACAGCCGCAACCTGTCCAGCGGCAGTGGTCATCTGGTCATCGAGGCCGCCGAGATGGTCGCACAGGGTTTGGATGCCGAGAGCATCGTGGCTCGGCTCAACGAGATGAAGGAGCGTCTGGACGTCAGCTTTGTGCTGCAGACGCTGGAATATCTGCAGAAAGGCGGCCGCTGCTCCAGCGTGGCTGCGCTGGGCGCCCGGGCGCTGCAGCTGCGCCCCGAGATCCGTGTAGCTGACGGCAGCATGGGCGTGGGCAAGAAGTACCGCGGCAGCATGGAAAAGTCCGTTCTGGACTACATCCGTGGCCGACTGGAAGGCCGGGATGACATTGACGCCCGCCGCATTTTTGTCACCCATTCCCCCATGGACAGCGCTGTGGTTGACAAGGCCATCGCTCTGGTCAAGGAACTGCATCCCTTTGACGAGGTCATTGAGGCCGATGCCGGCTGCACCATCTGCAGTCACTGCGGTCCCAACTGCCTGGGTCTGTTGTTCTTCAAGAAAGCCTGAAAATCGTCATAAGGAAAGCCGCCCTTGGCAGGGCGGCTTTTTTCGTGAAAAAAGCACAAAATCATGTGGCATATCTGCCGGACCTATGATATAATGGATTAAATATCACAACACGAAAGGGGTTTGCGTTATGGAGCGACAGTTCCCCCTCCTTGAGATCCACATGCCCCATCTGCGGCAGAACATGGAAACCGTGATCGGCAAATGCACCCAGCGGAACATCCGCGTCTGCGGTGTGATCAAGGGCTGCAGCGGCATGCCCGAGGTCGCCAATCTCTTCCGGCAGTGCGGCTGCAGCGAATTGGGCAGCAGTCGTATCGAGGAGATCATTCGCTGCCGGGAAGCCGGTATTCCCGGCCCCTATCTGCTGCTGCGCATTCCCATGATCTCCGAGCTGGAGGATGTGATCCAGAACTGCGACACCTCTCTGCAGAGCGACGCCATGGTGCTGGATGCGCTGGAAGCGGCCTGCTGCCGGCTGGAGAAAACCCACCGTGTCATTATGATGGTGGATCTGGGCGATCTGCGGGAAGGTTTCTGGAACCGGGATGAGTTTGTCAACGCCTGCGTGTATGTGGAGAAAAATCTGCCCCACGTGCATCTGGCCGGCATCGGCGTGAATTTGGGCTGCTACGGTTCTATCCAGCCCACGCAGGACAAGATGAAGAATCTGCTGACCATCGCCCACCACGTGGAAGCCCGCATCGGCAGAGAGCTGGAGGTGATCTCCGGCGGTGCCAGCAGCTCCTACACGCTGGTCCACTGGGGTACCATGCCCGAAGGCATCAACCACCTGCGGCTGGGTGAATGCATGCTCAACGCCCGCGATCTGCAGGTTGAGTGGGGTATCCGCAACATGAACCTGCACATGGACAGCTTCGTTCTCAAGGGCGAAGTGATAGAGGTGCGGACCAAGCCCTCCTATCCCGTGGGACAGATCGTTATTGACGCTTTCGGACGGCGGCCCACCTATGTGGATCGAGGCAACCGCAAGCGCTGCATCCTCGGCTTCGGTCGAGCTGATGTGGGCGACATGGAGCGTCTGCAGCCTCACGACGAAGGCGTGATCGTACTGGGTGGTTCCTCCGACCACTGCATCCTGGACATCGAGAACTGTCCCCGGAAGCTGAAACCCGGCGACATTATGGAATTCTCCCTGTCCTACAACAACATGCTTTACGCAACCTCCCGCACCGATGTGCCGCGGAAGTTCATCTACGAATAATACATATCAGGAGGATTTTGACTTATGGGCGATATTGGCC
The DNA here is from genome assembly GCA_017415775.1 of Oscillospiraceae bacterium. GTDB lineage: Bacteria > Bacillota > Clostridia > Oscillospirales > Oscillospiraceae > Vescimonas. Next base: position 24,028 of record JAFQFC010000052.1, on the reverse strand, counting down.
TGTTGCTCTACTATGCCATTGTGGCGCTGTTTGCGTTCTTTGTTGCAGCGCCCTGTGTTCTCAACGCCATCTCCCTTTTCGGCGTGCAGAAACGATTTGCCAAAGCCATGATCGAGGAAGGGATCGTTCCCGAGGCGGCAGTGAAAAAGCTCCACCCCAAAAAGCAGCTCGCCGGCGTGCTGATCTCCGCCTTGGTGCTGGGTTCCCTGCTGTGGTTCTGCTACCGTCTGCAGCCCTGGGGCTTTGCCGTGGGCATCGTCCCCCTCTTCCTTGGTTTCTGGAAGTTCCGCGCAGTGCTGGCATACAACAGCCTGACGGTCAAGCGTTTCCGCAACAGTTATCAAAATGATCTGGATGCCAAAAAGTTTAACCGCTACGTGGAAAAGAATTTCTAAAAAACAACAGAGCCGCACGGCGATGCCGTGCGGCTCTTGATTACGAAAAAGATGCGCCGCTGCTGCGGCGCATCTTTTTTTACAGTTCACTTGCTATGTAAGTCTTTGACTTACTTGGACAGGGCCTTGTTGGCCTCGGCCATTTCAGCAAAGATACCGGCGTTCTTCTTGGACACGACGGCCTTGATGACCAGCAGGGTACCGATCATCAGAGCAACTTCGATGGCCAGGCAGACGTACCAGACCTTGATGAAGGGAGCCATGATGAAGCCCACAGCAGAGACAGCCACGACGGTCAGGGCATAGGGGATCTGGGTGGACACGTGGTTCAGGTGGAAGCAGTGAGCACCGGCAGAAGCCATGATGGTGGTGTCGGAGATGGGGGAGCAGTGGTCGCCGCAGACGGCGCCGGCGCAGACAGCGGCCAGGCCGATGACGCACAGGGTGGGATCGGCTTCATAGGGGAACACCTGGACAGCGATGGGAGCCAGGATGCCGGTGGTACCCCAGGAAGTACCGGTAGCGAAAGCGATGACAGCGGCGATCAGGAAGACGATCAGAGGCAGGAAGTTCTTCAGACCTTCGGCGTCAGCCAGCAGGTTCTCGACGAACACACCGGAGCCCAGGCCGGACTTGGTCAGAGTGCCCAGAGTCCAGGCGAAGCACAGGATCAGGATGGGGGCGATCATCTGGATGAAGCCGGCAGGAACGGATTCCATGGACTTCTCGAAGTTGATGGCGCCGCGCAGCCAGAACCAAACGAAGGTAAAGACCAGAGCGATCATGGAGCCGATGCACAGACCCAGGGAGGCGTCGCAGTTGGCGAAAGCATCCAGGAAGGTCTCGCCATCAAAGAAGCCACCGGTCCAGATCAGGCCGATGATGCAGAGAACAATCAGAACAACAACGGGAACCAGCAGGTCAGCAACGGAGGACTTGGCTTCGCCTTCCTCATAATCGTCAGCACCGGCGAAGGGACGCTCCTCGGTGGTGAACAGATCGCCCTTGACCTGAGCGTTGTACTCGTGGGTCAGCATGGGGCCGTAGTCCAGGTTCAGGATGGCCAGAGTGGCAACCATGACCAGGGTCAGGATGCAGTAATAGTTGTAGGGGATCTGAGCCAGGAACAGCTGGATACCGGACACGCCTTCAGCCTCAACATAGCCGGACACGGCAGCAGCCCAGGAAGAAACGGGAGCCAGCATGCAGACGGGAGCAGCGGTAGAGTCGATGACGTAAGCCAGCTTGGCGCGGGAGATGTGGTGAGACTCGGTGACGGGACGCATGACGGAACCGACGGTCAGGCAGTTGAAATAGTCGTCGATGAAGATCAGGACACCCAGAACCATGGTCATCAGCTGAGCAGCGCAGCGGGACTTAACAGCCTTGGAAGCCCAACGGCCGAAAGCTGCGGAGCCGCCGCCCTTGTTCATCAGGTCGACCATGATGCCCAGCATCACCAGGAAGATCAGGATACCGATGTTCCAGCTGTCGCCAACGTTGCCGATCAGGCCGTAGTCAGCACCAACCAGGGTCACAACGGTGTCCCAGGGACGGAAGTTTGCCACCAGCAGGGCGCCGGTCAGGCAGCCCAGGAACAGGGAAGAATACACTTCCTTGCTGATCAGGGCCAGGCCGATAGCCACGATGGGGGGCAGCAGGGACCAGAAAGTGCCTGCAACAGGCGTGGTATAACCTTCCAGGACTTCGCCGCCCTTGGTGGTAACACCCACGACCACCAGCAGCACAACGATGACGGCCAGCGCCACCAGATATGCTACCCGAGTGCTTTTCTTACTCATAGTGTGATTTACCTCCTCAAAAAATGGTACTGTTATTATACTGTTTTTTGTGCGAATCGTCAAGTTTTTAGTGAACGATTCAACATGCTTTTTGAACAAATTATGAACTCCATTTTCGCCTTTTTCACCAAAACCGCTCTGTTTAATAAATTTTTCTCGCCAAAATAGAAAATTCTGTCGATTTTCGTGCGTTTTGGGACCGACCGACTCCGTGCCGCCCCCTAATCGTGCAAGGGGCGCAGACAAACGTCCGCGCCCCTTTTCCTGTGGATCATTTCTGCCAAAACAGCTGCACCGGTGTGTCATTTCCGCCGTAGTAGTAGGGTCGCAGGCCCGCCCCGTAGCCGCTGGCGGAATCCAGGCTCAGCGGGTATTCCACCGTACACAGCAGACCGGTCTTGTCATAGACCTGCACCCAAAGTTCGTCTCCGCCGCAGACCGCCAGCTTACCGTCACAGTAAGCCAGATCCTCCCCGTAGCTCCGATACCCGGAGAAGCCGGAACGCCAGTAGCCGTGCCAACCTTCCTCGTCCCAATAGGGATTCCGGGCGTTAAACTGCCATTGGGCCACACCGTCCTCTGCCAGCGTATAAACGGCGAAGGTGCCGCTGCCGCTGCAGACTACCAGAAAGTCCTCCCGGCAATGCACTACATAGCCGGATGCGTCCATCAGCTCCCCGGGCAGCGGCTGCCGGTACAGCACAGCGCCGCCGTCGGCAAAGCCGGTGAGCCAGACTTCCGCACCTTCCCGGGTGACGGCCCACATGCTGCTGCCGTCGGGAGTCGCACCCATGGCCTCCACATACCCGGTGGTCCGGTCCAGCGGCAGCACCAATGTCATCTCCTCAAAGCGGGGGATATCCACGCCGGTGACCGGCTCACCGTTCATATAAAAACTGCCGTTTTGGAAGGGCTCATAGCTCCAGGGGACATAGAAGATGCCGTAACCCCGGGGGAACCAATCCTCCTGCGCCAGGGGCGCCATTTCCCGGAACATCTGCACCGCCACAAAGGAGCCCTTCGCCATTCCCTGGCTCTCCACCGAAACTCCATCGAACCCAAAGGGGATGGGGCGGGTGTCGCCCTCGGCCCGGTCGCCGTAGGCTTCATAATAATAGCCCCAATTCCAATCAACGTAGGAGACTCCGCCCTGCCCATCGGTGCCGAGGGTGACAGCGACGCAGAAGTCCTCTTCTACGGGGCGACGGATCAGCTCATCGGTATAGCACGGTGCCAAGACCTCCTCAGTGTACCACATGCCGCGATGGGCCACCACCATATCTGTATAATTGTCGACATAGTCCTTCAGCCACACCTCGAAGGTCTTTTCCTCATGGGGACCCATCGTCCGGCCAAGTTCGGCCTCGATCTCCCTGCACAGCTCATCGGGCAGAACGGTCTCCAGATACATTCCCTTGTCCTCCAGGAGCAGCTGCTGTTCCCTCTCCTCATCCCAGTGCAGCCAGTTGTCTCCCTCTGCCAGCGGCTGTGCCAGCCAATGGGGAGAGTTGGCGCCGGTGTGCAGGGAAGTATCCTCGTCCAGGCGGAAGTCCGACAGGATAGCAGGCTGTGCGCCCAGTGCAATGCGGCTCTTCCAGAAGAGATTTTCGTAGCGGTGGATCGTCATGAGCGCCAGTCCGTCGGCCGCAGAGGGATCGCCTTCCACCACCTGCAGCTGTACCTCCACCCGGTCAATGGGCTCGTTGATCGTCACCGACAGCCACAAACCCGCCGCCAGACTCAGCACCAGCAGGACGACACAGGCCACATAGCTTTTGCGCATATCGGCCTCCTTCCCTACCGGTCCTTGCCGCCCAGCTCACCCAACGCACGGATGACCCGGTCAGCCCGGTACTGGTACGTCTCTTTTACAAAGGTCATCAGGTCCTTGCCCTGTTCCTCCAGCTGCTCCATGGTGCAGTCGCCCACGATGCAGCCCTTGTGCAGCAGCACGGCGCGGCCGATGAAGTTTTCCACCTCTTCCAGCAGATGGGTGGACAGGATTACCGTTTCGTTTTCCTCCAGAATCCCCAGCAGCACCTTATAGAAGTCCTCCCGGTTGAACACATCGTTGCCGGCAAAGGGTTCATCCATCAGGATGTAGTCGGCGCCCTGGCACAGGGCCAGGATCACCTCGAACTGGTTCTTCTGGCCGGTGGAAAGCTGTCCTACCGCACGGCCCGCAGGCAGCTCGAAAAAGTCCATCAGGGCCTCAAACCGCTTGCGGCGGAAGGCAGGAAAGTGCATTTCGTAAAAATTGGCGTGTTCCTTCGCCGTCATGGTGGGGAAAAAGCTGTGCTCACAGGTGGCAAAGGACAGCAGGTGGATATTCTTGCGGTTCACCGGCTGACCGTCCAGCGTCACAGAGCCCTTATAGTTCAGCAGCCCGAGGATGCATTTGAGCAAGGTGGTTTTGCCGGCGCCGTTTTCGCCGAACAGGCCCACGATCTCGCCCCGGGGCAGCTGCAGCGACACATCGCCCAGCGCCCGCTTTCCGCCGGTGGCAGAATAATAGTATTTGGTCAAATTCTTGATCTCGATCATCAGAAATACCGCTCCTTTCCAAACCAGATACGCAGCAGTTCCGCCCACTGGCCGTCCGGCTGCCTTTCTGCGGGAACGCAGCCGCAGTAGATGGCGTAATAGAGCAGCAGCAAAAGCAGCGCCGCTGCCAATGCCGCCGCAGCCAGCAGCAGCGGCAGGCCCGCCGTGCGCCGCAGCAGTTCTCCCCGCTGGGGCAGGCGGCGCATCAGGTAGATGCTGCGGCTGCCCTGATACCAATAGGCCCCATGGACCGGGATCAGCAGCAGCGCCAGGATCGCCAGGATCACAAAGCCCCACAGGGCTGTGCCCAGGATCTCTCCGTAGTAAGGCATCATCCACGGCACCGGCTGCTTCTCCACTCTGTCCAGCCACCGCAGCTGCTTGCCCAGTTCTCCGGCGAAAACGCACAGACTGTAAATGAAGGCGATTACACCGCCCAGGGCCAGCCACCCCACTTCCACGGAGGCGTCGTAGCCCGGCGGCAGCAGCTGCTGCCGCCACTCTCTAAAATTTCGCTTCACGACTGTCCCCCCTCTTGCTCCTTCTCTGCCTGTCCGACCGTCAGCAAGCGGACCAGCAAGGCCGCCAGCACCACCAGAATCAGCAGCAGCGCCGCATCGGAAACCTTACTGTACACAGGGGTCCGGAACAGGAACACCGTCATTGCCACACACGCCAGCGTCACAAAGCTGATCCGGCCGCCGCGGCGCTGCACCATAGCATAGTAGGACAGGGCTGCGCCCAGCAGGGGGGCCAGCAGGCCGTTCCGGATCCAGCAGGCCACATCGACTCCGGGCATCAAATTGTGAAGATAGGGTTGGCGGTAATAGGCCAGAACCACCGTTTGGCCGTCGGTGTACTCCGGCGCCGTCCGGCCCAGAAAGAGCCGGCACAGCAGGTATGTTACCAAGAGCTGGCTCATCCAGAACAGGATCACGCAGGCAGTATGATACGCCATCCACCACAGGTTCAGCGTTTCTTCCCGCACGCCCAACCGGGCCACAGTATACTGCACACGGCTGCCGTATCCGCTGGTTTTGAAGCACAGCAGTGCGCACATGGCCACAAAGCCAACTGCCGCCACCAGGCCGATCTGCCCCTTGTCGAAAGTTTCCTCCAGACACAGCCGATAGACCACCTCTTGGGTCACCGGCCCTTTTTGCGTCATATAGTCATAGGTTTCCGTCCACTCTGCCGGCATGGCGGCAAAGATGGCCGTCTGCACCGCCGCCGTCAGCAAAATAACTGCCAGCACCTGCCAGATGGTCCGGCTGGCGATGGCCAGCACAGCCAAATGCTTCTTCATCAGCGCACCTCCTCGTCCCACAGCTTTTCCAGCAGCGACAACGCTTCCTCCCGGCTGACGCCCATGCCCTTTACCGCACCTACCAGCGTGCGCACCACGCCTTCCATCAGTTCCGTCCGAACCGCTGCGACTTTCTCTTCCGTCAGGGACAGGTAGCTCTTGGCACCGGAATGGGAAGTGATGAGGCCTTCCTCCTCCAGCAGGCGGTAAGCCTTCTGCACCGTATTGGGGTTCACGCCCAGCAGCGCTGACAATACCCGGCGGGAAGGCATCTCTTCTCCGTCGCTCACCGTTCCGGCTGCGATGCCCTGCTTGATGTGGCGGATGATCTGCAGATAGATGGGCGCACCATCCGTCTGGACGAAGCTTTCAAAGCTGACCATACCGCACGCACCTCCTCTCGTTGACCGTATTATTCGTATAGTACAGTTTCTAACTGTATTATAAGCATAGTACAGTTCTTCTGTCAATAGGCAAATAAAAAATCACAGGCCGCAGCCTGTGATTCTTTTATGAGGTTTACGTCTCAGTCCCCTTCGCGCATCCGGTAGCCCACGCCCACCTCGGTGAAAATGTACTCCGGCCGGCCGGGATCTTTTTCGATCTTGCGGCGGATGTTGGCCATATTGACACGCAGGATCTGGTTGTCGGTCCGGGCCTTGGGACCCCAAAGCTCCCGGATGATAAAGTCGTAGGTCAGCACTTTGCCGGCATATTTGCCCAGCAAGGCAACGATCTTATATTCGTTGACCGTCAGTCTGGCGTTTTCGCCCCGCAGCAGCACCTGATGCTTGTCATAGTCGATGGTCAGCTCGCCCGTGGTGAATTTGCCGGAGCGGGCGATCTCGTCGCCGGGCAGTGTGGTGCGGGTATGGCGGATCGCAGTGCGGATCCGGGCCAGCAGTTCCGCCGTGCCGAAGGGCTTCACCAGGTAATCGTCTGCGCCGCAGTCCAGCGCATCCACCTTATCCCGCTCATGCTGACGGGCGGAAACCACCACCACCGGCAGGTTGGACCATTTACGCACGGAGCGAAGAACCTCCATGCCGTCCATATCCGGCAAACCCAGATCCAGCACGATCAGATCCGGACAGTGAGAGGAGATCATCGCCAATGCCTCTGCACCGCTGCGTACCGCCAAGGTATCGTAACCATTGGCAGCTAAAATCGTGGAAATAAAATTACTGATGCTCTGCTCATCTTCAATGATCAGCACCTTGTCTTTAATATTCATGGTTGTCCTCCTTCATGGGCAGTTCCAGGCAAAAGCTTGCGCCGCCGCCCGCTTCGTTTTTTGCACTGATCCGGCCGCCATGAGCCAGAACCACGGTGCGGCACACGGACAATCCGATGCCCATATTGCGCTTTGTATCGCTTCGCATCTCATTTGACGCTGAGCCGTCAAAAATCGTGTCCAGTTTTTCCGGGTGAATGCCCTGACCGTCATCTGTGACGGTAATTGCGGCCCACTCCTGTCCGCTGCGCCGCTGCGCTATCGTTACAGTAGACACATCGCCGCCATGGAGAGCGGCGTTTTCCAAAAGATTCGTCAGCACCTGCTGGATCAGCAGCGGATCCATGGGGACCATCAGCACTTCTTCCGGCAGCTCTACCCTGACCCGGATCTGCGGATAGCGACGGGCAAATTTCTCCACTGCGCCTTCCACCACTTCCTCCACGGCTTCCACAGTTTTGTGCAGGCGGGTATTCTCGGCGCCCAGCCGGGTGATGGACAACAGATTCTCCACCACACGGATCAGCCATTGGGCATCCTCATTGGCATCCTTCAGCAGTTCCCGACGCTGCTGCTGCGAAAGCTTGCCTTCCTCCTCCAGCAGCACATTGGTGGTGCCCACGATGCCGGTCAGCGGCGTGCGGATGTCGTGGGATACCGCACGCAGCAAATTCGCATAGATCTGCTGGCGCTCCGCCTCACGGGCCAGCGCTGTCAGCTTCCGGGCACGGGAGGTGATCATACTGGTGGCCACAGAGATAAACAGCATGACGAAAAATGTCAGCGGAAAACCGGTGATCACAAAGCTGAGCTTCCAGTAAGGGGCCGTAAACGCATAGTCCACCGCCAGAACGCTGAGGATGGCCGCCAGAACGCCAAACACATAGCCGTCGGTCAAAAACGCCGTCAGGAAGACTTCCAGCAAGAAGATCACCGCCACATAGCTGGTGTCATTGTTGGGATCCAGCTGGCGCAGCAGCAGACACAGCACCGAAGATGCCACAAACAGGGCCAGAAAGATCGTACAGTCCCGAAACGAAAAAGTCATTTTATCCGTCACACGGCGACGCTTCAGCCAGCTCTTCGGCCACGTTAGTTTCCATTTTTTCATGCTATTCCTCCTTTCGGCCATGATAACGGAGTAATTATACCACAAACCGCCGTTAAGGAAACGACAAAATGCTGTCTTTTTTGCAGTTTTTCGTCTTGACACACATTGACGACCCATGCTATTTTATTCATATACGCATATAAAAGAATATGGTTGCTGAGATTTTGAGTCATGCAAAATGAGCGCGGCGGGAGCCGGGCTTGTTTGTGCATGGCTTTTTTGTTTGGGAGGAGAGAAAACCATGTACGACGTATTGATCGTGGGCGGCGGCGTCATCGGCTGCGCCATTGCCCGGGAACTGAGCCGGTATCAGCTGAAGATCTGCCTTGTGGAGCGGGAAGAGGACGTATGCACCGGCACTTCCAAGGCCAACAGTGCCATCGTCCACGCCGGTTTTGACGCTGCGCCCGGTTCAAAGAAGGCCTACTTCAACGTAGAGGGCAGCCGGATGATGGAGGCCCTGTGTCAGGATCTGGACATCCCCTATGACCGCTGCGGTTCTCTGGTACTGAGCTTCGACGCCGCCGACCGACCCAGACTGGAAGAGTTGGTGCGCCGTGGGCAGGAAAACGGCGTGGAGGGTCTGGAGATCGTAGAGGGCGAGACTCTGCGCACCATGGAGCCCAACCTGTCCAGCCAGGCAGTGGCCGCCCTGTACGCCCCCACCGGCGCCATCGTCTGCCCGTTCACCCTGACTTATGCCCTGGCAGAAAACGCTGCCGCCAACGGCGCCGAGTTCCGCTTTGACACCTGCGTGGAGCGCATCGAGCGCACGGACGACGGCTTTGCCGTGTACACCAACCACGGCGTGCTGCACAGCCGCACCGTGGTCAACGCCGCCGGCGTCTATGCCGACGTGCTGCACAACCAGCTGTGCGAAAACAAGCTGACCATCGTTCCCCGCCGGGGCGAATACTGCCTGCTGGACAAAACGGAGGGCCGGCTTGTCAGCCGCACCATCTTCCAGCTGCCCAGCACCATGGGCAAGGGCGTGCTGGTGACCCCCACCGTCCACGGCAACCTGCTGGTGGGACCCACCGCCGTCGATCAGGAGGATAAGTCCGACACCGCCACCACCGCCGAGGGGCTGGCACAGGTGACCTCCGCCGCCGGGCGCAGCGTCAGCCGTCTGCCCATGAACAAGGTCATCACCGCCTTCTCCGGCCTGCGGGCCCATATCGCCGTCGGTGCCGACGACTTTGTCATCGGCGAGAGTGCAGAGAACTTCTTCGACGCCGCCGGCATCGAGTCGCCCGGTCTCACCTCTGCGCCCGCTATCGGCGCATATCTGGCTGATTTGGTGGCTGAAAAGCTGCGTGCCGAAAAGAAAAACGACTTTATCGCCAAGCGCCGGGGCATTACGCCTTTGAAAGAACTGCCGTTTGAAGAGCGCCGCACCATCATCGAAAAGGACAGCGCCTACGGCCAGATCATCTGCCGCTGCGAGCAGATCAGCGAGGGCGAGATCATCGAAGCCATTCGCCGGGGCGCCCGGTCTCTCGACGGCGTGAAGCGTCGGGTCCGGGCCGGCATGGGCCGCTGTCAGGGCGGCTTCTGCGCTCCCCGTGTCATGGAGATCCTGGCACGGGAACTGCAGCTGCAGTCCACAGATCTGACCAAGAGCGGCGGCGAAAGTCACCTGATCGCCGGCCAGACCAAGGAGGGTTGGGACAAATGAAACATGTAGAGCTTGCCATTATCGGCGGCGGCCCTGCCGGTCTTGCTGCCGCAGCCGCCGCCCGCCGCAACGGCGTGGAGGATATCCTCATCATCGAGCGTGACAGCCGTTTGGGCGGCATCCTGAACCAGTGCATTCATGCCGGTTTCGGCCTGCACACCTTCGGGCAGGAGCTCAGCGGCCCGGAATACGCCCAGCGATTCATCGACCAGGTGGCCGAGCTGAGCATCCCCTGCCTGCTGGACACCATGGTGCTGGATCTGAGCGAGGAGCGCATCCTCACCGTGACCAGCCGCACCGAAGGTCTGCAGCAGATCAAGGCCGATGCCGTGATCCTGGCCATGGGCTGCCGTGAGCGGCCCCGGGGCGCACTGAACATCCCCGGCACCCGTCCCAGCGGCATTTGGTCCGCCGGTACGGCCCAGCGTCTGGTGAACATGGAGGGCGTGATGCCCGGCCGGGAAGTCGTGATCCTCGGCAGCGGCGACATCGGCCTCATCATGGCCCGCCGCATGACCATGGAAGGTGCCAAGGTCCACGCCGTGGCCGAAGTGATGCCCTATTCCGGCGGCCTGAAGCGCAACATCGTTCAGTGTCTGGACGACTTCGACATCCCCCTGTTCCTCTCCACCACCGTGGTGGAGATCCACGGCCGCAAGAAGCTGGAAGGCGTGACGCTGGCACAGGTGGACGAGCGCCGCCGCCCCATCCCCGGCACGGAGCGTTACATTCCCTGCGACACGCTGCTGCTGTCGGTGGGTCTGCTGCCGGAAAACGAGCTGTCTGCCGGTGCCAACGTGGCCCTCAGCCCCATCACCGGCGGCCCCGTGGTGGGCGAGGATCTGTCCACCTCCATCCCCGGCGTCTTTGCCTGCGGCAACGTGCTGCACGTTCACGATCTGGTGGACTTCGTGTCTCAGGAAGCCACGCTGGCCGGCGAAGCCGCCGCCCGGTATCTCTCCGCCGGCGAATCGCAGGCCGAGACCATTCCCCTGCTGGCTGAGGGCGGCGTACGCTACACCGTGCCTCAATTCATCCACCGTGACACCACGGAAAACGTCACCGTCCGCTTCCGTGTGGGGCAGCCCTACCGCAACGCCGCCGTCTGCGTCTATGTCAATGACCAGCTGCTGCGCCGCATCCCCAAGCGGGTGCTGGCTCCCGGCGAGATGGAGAAGGTCATTCTTCGTCCCGCCGATCTCCCCGCCGAGGGCGGCTCCATCCGATTCTGCATTGAGGAGGGCACCAACTGATGGAAAGAAATCTGATCTGCATCGGCTGCCCTCTGGGCTGCCAGCTGACCGCCGTCATGGAAAACGGCGTTGTCACCGCCGTCACCGGCAACACCTGTCCCCGGGGCGATGAATACGCCCGCAAGGAATGCACCGCACCCGAGCGCACCGTCACCGGCACCGTCCGTGTGGTGGGCGGCGCCGTCCCCGTGGTGTCTGTCCGCACCTCCCGCCCCATCCCCAAGGAGAAGGTGCTGGAGCTGGCCCAGCTGATGGGCAAGATCCGGGTGCAGGCTCCCGTCCGGCCCGGTGATGTGGTGGCCGCCAACGTGCTGGAGACCGGCAGCGACCTGCTGGCCACCTGCAGCGCAGCAATCGACTGATTTTCTCTTGCCAGCACACCGCCGCCGTGATACCATGCTGTTAAGAAACTTTGAAGAGGAGTGAGCGTATGCGCCATCCCCTGATCCGCATGATGGAACAAAATCCCGTGGTCCCCGCATTGAAGGATGCTGATCGGCTGGACGACGTGCTTTCCTGCCCCTGCAGCGTGGTGTTTGTGCTGTGCGGCGACATTCTTAACATTGATGCCATCATCCAGCGCCTCCATGAGGGCGGCAAAAAAGCCGTGATCCACGCCGATCTGGTAGGCGGTCTGGCCCCCAAGGAGATCGCCGCCGACTTCCTGCAGCGCTGCGGTGCTGACGGCATCATTTCCACCCGACCCAGTCTGGTCCGCCGGGCCAGAGAGTTGGGACTGCTGTCTGTGCTGCGCTTTTTCGCTTTGGACTCCAAGGCGGTCAGCAAGGCCCGCAGCGAGGTGGACGCCGGCACCCCCGACATGATCGAGATCCTGCCCGGCCCCATTCCCCGTGTCATCGCCCGTCTCAGCAGCGAGCTGGGCATCCCCGTGATCGCCGGCGGTCTGCTGGAGGAAAAGAGCGACATTCTGGCCGTATTGGGTGCCGGAGCGCTGTGCGTTTCCACCACCGACCGCCGCCTGTGGCAGCTGTGAGGTGGCGAGCCGTGAAAGAGAAACTTCTCAGCCTTCTTTATGCCGTTTGCACCGCCCTGTGTGTGCTGACCGGCGCCATCACCGTGCCGCTGCTGGTGCGTCCCTTCTACTGGCTTCACATCGGCCCGATGGAGCTGGAAGCTGCCGGCGGCCTGACGGCACCGCAGATCAAAGAGGCTTACGGTCAGATGATGGACTATTGCCTGGGGCTGCGGCCGGATTTCGCCGTAGGCGTGCTGCCCTTTTCCGAAAGCGGCGCCAGCCATTTTGCCGATGTGCGATTCCTGTTTTTGCTGGATCTGACGGTACTGGCCGCCAGCGCCGCTACGCTGGTGCTGCTGGGTCTGTATTGCCGGTATAAAGCGGTGGAGCTCCACCGCTTTCGGGGCCATGGCCCCGAATTCTGGGGCTGCGTGGGCCTGGGCGCTTCCTTCGCCCTGATCGGCGCTCTGGCCGCCGTAGATTTTGACCGCTTTTTCACCCTGTTCCACGCCGTTTTCTTCCCCGGCAAGGACAACTGGCTGTTCCATCCCCGGTTGGATCCCGTAATCCTGATCCTGCCGCAGGAGTTTTTCCGCAACTGCGCCATCCTCATTCTGGCTGTGCTGCTTGCCGTCTGCACAACACTGATCGTCCGGGACTGCCGGAGAAAATAACCTTCCACCCGCAGGGAGCCTTGCTCTCTGCGGGTTTTTTCAAAACTTTATCCGGCAAGGCCCGCCTTTGCCTTGCCTTTTGGGTGCATACTATTATATAATGATACGATGCGAATGATCGCTATTTCTTTAAAGGAGCTCTTTATCCCTTGAAACATCTTCGTAAGCGGCGCATGGGCCTTTTTCTTGCCGCCGCAGCTGTGCTGACGCTCTGGCTGTGGTGGAGCAACAACTCCCTCAGCGTGGAGGAATATACCTTTACCTCCTCCCGTCTGGGTACCGGTTGGGACGGTGTGCGGATCGTGCATCTCAGCGACCTCCACGGTAAGGAGTTCGGCGCCGACAACGCCCGTCTGCTGGCAGCAGTACGGGAGGCTGCCCCGGAGCTGATCGTCATCACCGGCGACATTGCCGACGCACAAAGCGGGCTGGATGCAATTCCCGCTCTGCTGGAGGGGCTGGCCGGCATCGCCCCCACCTACTACATCTCCGGCAACCACGAGTGGGGCGCCGGGTTCATCGGTGAGCTGCGGCAAATGCTGGAGGCGGCCAACGTGACCTATCTGCGCAACGAGGCCGTCACGCTGCAGCGAAGCGGCGACACCATCGTGCCGGCCGGCATCGAGGACCCCAACGGCTACGCCGACCAGAAAACACCGGCGCAGGTAGCTGCCGACGTCTATGCCCGGTACGGCGATCCTTTCTGGCTGCTGCTGGCCCACCGCAACAATCACTTTCCCGGGGAATACTGTCTGCTGGGGGCCGATCTGACCCTCTGCGGCCATGGGCACGGCGGCATCTGGCGCCTGCCCTTCACCGACGGACTCATCAGCACCACCATGGAGCTGTTCCCCTCCTACACCAACGGGCTGTACACCTGCGACTGCGGCAGCTGTTCCGGCAGCGCCGTGTTCGTCCACCGGGGACTGGGCAATTCGCCCCGGATCCCCCGCCTGTTCAACCGTCCGGAAGTGGCGGTTCTCACCCTGAAAGCCAAGTAAGAGGTTATATTATGAGAGAATTCCCGGCAGGACAATTTGATATTGCCGTCATCGGCGCCGGTCACGCCGGTATCGAGGCGGCGCTGGCAGCCGCCCGTCTGGGACTGGAAACCATCTGCTTTACCATCAATCTGGACGCCGTGGGCAATCTGCCCTGCAATCCCGCCATCGGCGGCACCGGCAAGGGCCATCTGGTGCGGGAACTGGATGCGCTGGGCGGCGAGATGGCCAAGGCCGCTGACAAGGCCTGCATCCAGTATCGGATGCTCAACCGGGGCAAAGGACCGGCGGTCCATTCCCTGCGGGCCCAGGCGGATCGGCGCACCTACCAGCAGGTGATGAAGCACACGCTGGAAAAGACGGAGCATCTGACGCTGCGGCAGGCCGAGGTGGTGGACATCCGCACCGAAAACGGCCGTGTGTCCCAGGTGGTGCTGCGCACCGGCGCCGTGTTTGACGTGAAGGCCGCCATCGTCTGCACCGGCACGTACCTCACCGGCCGCACTATCGTGGGCGAGTGCATTGAGGACTCCGGGCCTGACGGCATGCATGCCTCCGGACCCCTGACCGATGCCCTGCGGCGGCTGGGTCTGCCCCTGCGCCGGTTCAAGACCGGCACGCCGCCCCGGGTCAACGCCCGCAGCATCGACTTCTCCCAAATGGAAGTGCAGTACGGCGACCAGGACCCCCAGCCCTTCAGTTTCTCCACCCAGACACCGCCGGAAAACCGGGCGGTGTGCTATCTCACCTATTCCACCCCGGAAACTCACCGCATCATCATGGACAATCTGGACCGCAGCCCCATCTATGCCGGCGTCATCGAAGGCGTGGGGCCCCGGTACTGTCCCTCCTTTGAAACAAAGGTGGTCCGCTTTGCCGACAAACAGCGCCACCAGCTGTTCATTGAACCCATGGGTCTGGACACAGAGGAAATGTACATTCAGGGCTTTTCCTCCTCCATGCCGGAGGAAGTGCAGCTGGAAATGCTCCACTCCGTTCCCGGTCTGGAAAAGGCGGTCATGATGCGCCCGGCCTACGCCATTGAGTACGACTGCATCGATCCGCTGGCCCTGCGCCCCACGCTGGAGGTCAAGACCATCGGCGGACTGTACGGCGCCGGTCAGTTCAACGGTTCCTCCGGCTATGAGGAGGCCGCTGTGCAGGGCTTTGTGGCCGGCGTCAATGCCGCCATGCAGCTGCTGGGCCGTGAGCCGCTGATCCTCAAGCGCAGCGAAAGCTACATCGGCACATTGATCGACGATCTGGTGACCAAGGGCACCAACGAGCCCTACCGCATGATGACCTCTCGTTCCGAGTACCGGCTGGTGCTGCGGCAGGACAACGCCGACGAGCGGCTGAGCCACATCGGCCACCGCATCGGTCTTGTCAGCGACGCACAGTTGGCAGCCGTGGAGGAAAAATACGCCGCTGTTGCCCGGGAGATCCGCCGCTTGGAGCGCTGTGGCACCGCCGCCTCCGCCCAGCTCAACGACATGCTGGCCGCCAAGGGGACCACCACCGTCACCGAGGGTGTGCGGCTCATCGACCTGCTGCGCCGCCCCCAGCTGACCTACGACGATATCCGCCCCTTCGACCCCGAGGCTCCCACCCTCTCCGCCGCCGTGCGGGAACAGGTGGAGATCTCCGTCAAGTATGAAGGCTACATCCGCCGCCAGCGAAAGCAGGTGGAAGATTTTGAAAAGCTGGAGCGTCACGCCCTGTCTCCGGACTTCGACTACAGCGCCATTCAGGGCCTGCGTCTGGAGGCACGGGAAAAGCTGGCCGACGTCAAGCCCCTGAATCTGGGACAGGCCAGCCGCATCTCCGGTGTTTCTCCCGCCGACATCGCTGCACTGATGATCGCCCTGCAAAACATGTCCCGTTCCTGACCACGCATTCACGCAACTTGAAAAAGGAGCTGATCCTATGAAAAAATTCTTTGTGATCCTGATCTGTAAAATGATCCGCTTTGTGGGCAAGCTGACCGGCCGCGGCAGCTCCCTGCCCGGCAAGGTGGCTCTGCGCCTGTGTCCCGACATTCTTACCCGGGTGCAGCTGCCTAAGCGCATCATCGCCGTCACCGGCAGCAACGGCAAGACCTCCACGGTGGAGATGATCGCCGCCATCCTGCGTGCCGACGGCCAGCGGGTGGTGTACAACAACGAGGGTTCCAATCAGGTGGACGGCGTGGCCACGGCCATCCTCTCCTGCTGCAGCTTCAGCGGCAAGCTGGACGCCGACGTGCTGCTGGTGGAGTCCGACGAGCGCTATGCAGTGCACAGCTTCCGCTATTTCCGCCCCACAGAGTTCGTCATCACCAATCTCTACCGTGACCAGCTGACCCGCAACGGTCACAGCGAGTCGGTGTATGACGCTATCGCCCCGGCCATCCATCCGGACACAAAGCTGCTGCTCAACGCCGACGATCCGCTGGTGTCCTGCTTTGCCAAGGGCCACGACAATGTGAAGTGGTTCGGTCTGGACCGCTGCACCCTGTCCTCCGATGCGCCCACCGGCGTGTACCGTGACGGCACCTACTGCCCTCTGTGCAAGGCGCCCATGACCTATGAATTCGCCCACTACAACCACATCGGCGCCTACACCTGCACCGGCTGCGGCCACAGCCGCCACGACACCGACTATGCTGTCACCGATGCCGATCTGGAGCAGGGCGTGCTGACCATCGACGGCGAGGTGCAGGTGCATCTGGCCCTGCGCAGCATTTACAACGTCTACAACATTCTGGCCGCCTACGCCGTGTGCCGGGAGTGCGGTGTCTCCTCCGAGACCATTGCCCAGGTCATTGACAACTACATTCTGAAAAACGGCCGTGTGGTCCGCTTCACCATCGGCGGTTACGACGGCACGCTGCTGGTGAGCAAGCACGAAAACAGCGTGGCTTACGACACCAATCTGCGGTACGTGGCCGCCCTGAAGGAGCCCTGCACCGTGATGGTGATCCTGGACGCCGTCAGCCGCAAGTATTTCACCAGCGAGACCAGCTGGCTGTGGGACATCGACTTCGACCTGCTGAACACGCCGCAGGTGGAGAAGATCCTGCTGGTGGGCCAGTACTGTCACGATCTGGCTCTGCGCTTCTCCTTTACCGGCATCGACCCGGAAAAGGTGGAATATCACGCTGACATCAACGCTCTGGCAGAGAAAATGAAGGTCGAAGGCGCAGGCAAGCTGTATGTGGTGACCTGCTTCTCCGACCGGCAGAAGTTCCTCTCCCACACCCAGAAGGAGGCTTGAACATGAACTGCAAGATCATTCATTTCTATCCCCACCTGATGAATCTGTACGGCAGCTACGCCAACCTCACCGTACTGCGCCGCTATCTGGAGCTGCTGGGCCACAGCGTGGACGTGGTGACGGTGGCCCCCGGCGAAGAAGTCAACCTCTCCGACGCCGACTTTATCTTCATGGGCGCCGGCACCGAGCGCAGCCAGAAGGCTGCACTGCGGGACTTCCGCCGCTTTGCCGATGATATCCGCACGCTGGCGGACTCCGGCGTCCCCATGCTGTTCTGCGGCACCGCCATGGAGCTGCTGGGCAAGAGCATTACCGACGAGCAGGGCACCTATGAGGCGCTGGGTCTGGCGGACTTCACCGCCGTCCAGTCCGCCCGCCGTCAGGTCATCGACGTCTACGGCCACACCGAACTCTTCGATGCTGCCATCGTGGGCTTCCTCAACAAGTCCTCCGTCATCTCCGGCGTGGAGCGCCCCCTGCTGACCGACTGTGCTCTGGGCTGGGGCAACGAAAAAAGCGGCGGCGGTGAAGGTGTGCTGATCGGCAATGTGATGGGCTCGCATCTGACCGGCCCTCTGCTGGTGAAGAATCCCCGCCTGCTGGAGCATGTGGCCGCCATCATCTGTTCCCGTCGGGGCGAAGCGCTGAGCACTCCCCTGCCCCGCATCCCCCACATGGAGGAATCCTATATCGCCGCCGAGCAGCAGCTGCGTCTGCGCTCGGAAAAGTGAGGTGTCTCCGATGCTGACACATCGCTCGCAGGCCACCATTTCTCTGGGACGGCTGCAGCGCAACATCCGCAACATCCAGAGCCGGTTGGAACCGGGCGTGGAACTGATCGCCGTGGTGAAGGCCGACAGCTACGGTCAGGGTGCGGCGGGGCTTTATCCTACCTTCCGCGCCTGCGGCGTGGAGCGCTTCGCTGTGGCCATCTGGGAAGAAGGCGCCGAGCTGCGCCGCAGCGGCGCCGATGACTGCGCCATTTTGCTGCTGGGTGACACCCGGGACGAAGATCTGGGCCAGCTGCTGACATATGACCTGACCCCCACCATCTTTTCCGTGGAGACGGCGGCCAAGCTGAACGCTCTGGCCGCAGAGAAGGGCGTTGTCCACCCCATCCACATCAAGCTGGACACCGGCATGAGCCGCATCGGCTTTGCCGCCGAGGATGACGCCACCGTGCCCGCCATTCTACAGATCGCCGCCATGGAGCATCTGCGCATCGAGGGTCTTTTCACTCACTTCCCCCGGGCCGACGAGCTGGACGCCCCGGAAACGGAGCTGCAGTACGCTCGCTTGTGCCGTGTGGCCGATGCGCTGGCTGCACAGGGCTTGTCTATTCCTCTGCTGCACGCCGCCAACAGCGCCACCGTGCTGCTTCGTCCCGGCCGGCAGCTGAACGCCGTCCGGGTAGGCGATGCGCTGTACGGCATCTGCCCCGTGGACGAGGACGTGTGGCCTCAGTTCGGTCTGGAGCAGATCTTCCGCTGGGATGCCGGCGTTTCCCACGTCAAAACCGTCCCCGCCGGGACCCAGGTGGGCTACGGCGGCACCTATGTCACCGACCGTCCCACCGTCATTGCCACCATTCCCGTGGGCTACGCCGACGGCTACAACCGGGCCCTGTCCAACCGGGGCTGCGTGGTGATCCGGGGCGTGGAGGCGCCCATCATCGGACGGGTCTGCATGGATCAGTTCATGGTGGATGTGACCCACATCCCCGGTGTGCAGCGTGGCGACGAGGCCGAGCTGGTGGGCCCCCACATCAGTCTGGAACGCATGGCAAATCTGGCCGGGATCACCCCCGATGAGATCGTCTGCGGCCTGACCCGCCGGGTACCCCGGGTCTACACAGCGGAATAATTCTGCAAAATCCCCCTTCCGGGGATGACAGAGCGGCCGCTTTCGTGTTATAATCTTTTCATTCCGCAAGAAAGGTGACTGAAAATGCCTAACCTGAAATATTATCTCCGTGTCCTTTCCGGCATGAGCTTTGAAAAGTTCTCCGAGGTGCTGGAGCGCACCCACAAGTTTTCCGGCAAAAACAAGCTGTGGCTGACGCTGGACATGATCCACTGCGCCAGAAAGTTCGGCGCCGGTTACTACGACTATCTGACCTTCGGTTTCTGGGATCTGACGGACAAGCAGCGTGCCACCTATGTCACGCGCGTGGTCTCCAAGAAGCTGATCACCCACCTCAACGACGAGAGCTACTACCACATCTACGACCACAAGGAAGAGTTCCAGCAGATCTACCACGAGTTCACCAAGCGTGACTTTGTGGACTGCCGCACCGCTTCCAAGGAAGAGGTCCGTGCCTTTGTGGAGAAGAATCCCGTCATGTTCAGCAAGCCCGCCCACGACAGCTCCTGCGGCCGTGGCTGCCAGAAGATCGACAGCCGGGAATATGCCGACTTTGACGCCTTCTATGCCGCTCTGCCCGAGCTGGATGCATGGCTGCTGGAAACGCTGCTGGTGCAGCATCCCGACAACACTGAGGTTTATCCCCACGCCATGAACTGCATGCGCCTGATCACACTGGTGGCCTCCGACGGTACGCCTCACGTGCTGTTCGCTACCCAGAAGTTCGGCCTCAACGGCCGTGTGGTGGACAACTACGGCTTCGGCTGCCGTGTGGATCTGCAGACCGGCAAGATCTGCTCTCCCGGCGTCAGCGGCGACGGCTCTCTGGGAATCACCTATGATGAGCATCCCATGACCCACGTGAAGCTGGTGGGCCGTGACGTTCCCTGCTTCTTCGAGGCCTGCGAAATGGTGAAAAAGGCTGCGCTGAAGATCCCCCAGATGCGCTATATGGGCTGGGACGTAGGCATCACCCCCGACGGCCCCGTGATCATCGAGGGCAACAACTACACTGCTCACGACTTCTGGCAGCTGCCTGCCCAGACGCCGGAAAAGCAGGGCATGCTGCCCACCATCATGAAGCTCGTTCCCGAATTCAAGCGCTGACAAAAAAAGAACTCCGACCGCAGTCGGAGTTCTTTTTTTATGCGTTGTTACTTGGCAGCCTTCTTTGCCTTGCTCAGGCGCACGCCGTCGGCGTTGGCCACCGTCCAGCCCATGTAGGCCATGGCAATGGTCACCAGGGGCATCAGCCAGTTGAACACGGCGTAGGGCGCATACTGTGCCACGCCAATGTTCAGCGTGCCCAGAATGAACACACCGCAGGTGTTCCAGGGGATCAGGGCGGAGGTCACGGTACCGGCAGATTCCAGAGCGTTGGACAATGTTGCCGGGTGCAGGCCCTTCTTCTTGTACTCCTCAGCATACATACGGCCGGGCACCACGATGGAGATATACTGCTCGGGCATAGTGGCGTTGGAGGCCACGCAGGTCACTTCCGTCAGGGCCACCAGGCCGGCAGGGTTCTTGGCCAGCGTCTTGACCTTGTCCACGATGACTTCCAGCTGGTGGGTATCCTCCATGATACCGCCGAACATCATGGCGATGATGGTCATGGAGATGGAGAACATCATGTTCATCAGGCCGCCGCTGTTGAGCAGCTCGTCGATCTCATAGATACCGGTCTCGCAGGAGAAGCCGTTCATGCCGCAGGAGAACAGAGTGCCCAGAGAGCATTCGGGCTGGAAGATCATACCCACGATGGCACCGGTAACGATACCCAGCACGATACCGGGAATAGCGGGCATTTTCAGCGCCACCGCCACGATGACCACCACGGGAGGCAGCAGCAGCAGCGGGTTGATGGTGAACATATCCTTCAGTGCCGCACTCAGGGTAGTCACGCTGGACATATCCGCCTCACCGCCCTGGTACTGCACCAGTCCCATCACCAGGAAGAACACGGCGGCCACCAGGTAGGTTGCGATGGTGGAGGGCAGCATGAACTTCACGTGGGTCATCACGTCGGTGCCGGCCATGGCAGGGGCCAGGTTGGTGGTGTCGGACAGAGGAGACATCTTGTCGCCGAAGTAAGCGCCGGAGATGATGGCGCCGGCAGTAACGGCGGGGTTCATACCCAGGCCGAAACCAATACCCATCAGGGCCACACCCATCGTGCCCATGGTACCCCAGGAAGTACCGGTGGCCAGGGCGGTGATGGAGCAGATCAGCAGGGCACCCAGGTAGAAGATGCCGGGAGAGAGGATCTGCAGACCGTAGTAAATCATGGTGGGGACCACACCGGCATCCAGCCACACACCGGTCAGGATACCGATGATGGCCAGAATGATGACGGACTGCAGTGCCTTATAGATGCCGTCCAGCATGGACTTCTCGATGGCACTCCACTTGTAGCCCAGATGCAGGGCCATCAGCGCCGCACCGATGGTGCCGACGAACATGGGGATGTGGGGGTCCACCCCGTAAACGATAATGCCGACGGCCAGTACGGCGATCAGCAGGCCCAGCACCAGCAGGGCTTCCCACAGCTTCGGCATCCGGGGTGTTCTTTCCTTCTTGTTTTCCATAAACTAACTTCCTTTCCGGCAGAGTTATGTATATTTTCCCATTTGCTGTCCAACTCCGCCCAGAACATTTCTTTATCTGTTGAATTTATTATACATATCCCGCATGAAAATGCAAGAAAAACCTGCGTTCCTTTTCCGTTAGGGAAAGGAACACGCTTCCGCTTCTTTCTTGTTGAAATTGTCGAGAAAGTGCGCTATACTGTAAAATGATATAATACCGATTTTATGCGAGGGTTTCTGCTGTGCAGCCTGTACACTCGCTGATTACTTAAAAAGAAGGTTTTTCTATGCCCAACATGAAACTGACAACATACAACAGCCGCCGTCTGGCACGCTCCGCTTTTGTGCTGGTGCTGGATGCGCTGTGGATCGCCGCCGCTTTTTATCTGGCGCTGTGGGTGCGCTTTGAATTTGGCACCATTCCCGTCCGCTTCACGTCTGTCTATGGGTCTGTGATCGGCTGGTGGTGTCTCATCAGCGTGACGGTCCTGGCCCTGACCGGCTCCTACAACTGCATTTGGCGATATGTGGGCCTGCGGGATCTGCAGCGTCTGCTGGTGGGCCACGGCATCCTGCTGTGCCTGGGCCTGTTCCTGTCCATCATGCTGAAGCTGGATCTGCCCCGCTCCTTCTACTGTCTGGGCTTCGTGCTGGCCATCGTTGGCTCCTGCGTCCTGCATGTCTCCTACCGTATGTTCAAGCAGCAGAGCCTCCACCTGCGCAAAGGACCCGACCAGCCTGCAGAGCGGTTGATGATCGTCGGTGCCGGCGCCGCCGCCCAGTCTCTGATGCGGGAGTTTTCCTCCAATCCGAACCTGAATGCCCGGGTCGTCTGTCTGGTGGATGATAACCCCGGTAAGCTCCATATGTTCCTGGAAGGCGTGCGGGTTGTGGGCAATCGTCACGACATTCCTGCCGCTGCCAAGAAATATGAGGTAGACCGCATTGTTTACGCCATCGCTACCGCTACTCCCGAAGCCCGCAAGGAGATCCTGAACATCTGCAGCACCACCAAGTGCAGACTGCAGGTGATCCCCACCATCTCTCAGCTGGTCAATGAAGAAGTCAGCGTCAGCCAGCTGAAGGACGTAGAGGTGCAGGACCTGCTGGGCCGTGATCCCATCCGTGTCAATCTGGATGAGATCTACAACTACATCGGCGGCAAAGTGGTCATGGTCACCGGCGGCGGCGGCAGTATCGGCAGCGAGCTGTGCCGCCAGATCGCCATGAGCAATCCCCGTCAGCTCATCATTTTTGATGTTTATGAAAACAACCTCTACGATATTCAGATGGAGCTCAAGCGCACTCTGCCGGAACTGGATCTGGTAGCACTGGTGGGCTCCGTCCGCAACACCGCCCGCATCAACGACGTGATGGCCACCTATCGGCCCGACATCGTGTTCCACGCTGCGGCTCATAAGCATGTGCCGCTGATGGAGGACAGCCCCAACGAGGCCATCAAGAACAACGTTCTGGGTACTTATAAAACCGCTGCAGCCGCTGCCAAGTGCGGCGTGAAAAAGTTCGTGCTGATCTCCACCGACAAGGCCGTCAACCCCACCAACATCATGGGCGCCTCCAAGCGCCTGTGCGAGATGGTGGTGCAGATGATGAACCGCCGCAGCGAAACCGATTTCGTAGCCGTTCGCTTCGGCAACGTACTGGGCAGCAACGGCAGCGTGATCCCCCTCTTCAAAAAGCAGATCGCCGAAGGCGGCCCCGTCACGGTGACGCACCCCGATATCATCCGCTACTTCATGACCATTCCCGAGGCAGTGTCCCTGGTGCTGCAGGCCGGTTACTACGCCCACGGCGGCGAGATCTTCATTCTGGACATGGGCCAGCCCGTCCGCATTGCCGACATGGCCCGCAACCTGATCCGTCTGTCCGGTTACGAGCCGGATGTGGACATCAAGATCGTCTATACCGGCCTCCGTCCCGGCGAAAAACTGTTTGAAGAGCTGCTGATGAAGGAGGAAGGACTGAAGAGCACCGACAACCAGCTGATCCACATCGGCCGCCCCATCGAAATGGACGACGAGCTGTTTGCCCGGCAGCTGGAAGAGCTGCGCACCGCCTGCGAGCAGGAGTCCGACAATATCAAGGACATCGTGGCAGCCATCGTTCCCACCTATCATCCTCAGGGCCATTGATCTGACACACAAAGCGTCTCTGCCGCAATGCGGCGGGGACGCTTTTCTTTGAAAAAAGTGAATTGTCAAACTAAGTGCAACACTGATTGAGTTCGAGTTCCCACAAATCAGCGGCAGAAGACCAATTTAATACTTTGCGGGGCCTGGCGTTAATCAACGCCAGGTTTCGTTTTAGTGTAGCTGGAGCAACCCGAG
>JAFQFC010000051.1 GCA_017415775.1 Oscillospiraceae bacterium | reverse complement strand
GACACCCCAAAAATACGAGCCGCAGGCGATGGATTTTTGGCTGGTGGAATGCATGCGAGTGCGCAGCACGTAGCTTTGCTCGTGAAAAAAGTATGCCGCCGGAGGCAGGACACGCCATCGACTCCGCAATGACTTTCTTCAGCGTAAGCGAGGAGGACAATTCCACCGTCACAGCCTGCGCCGTGCCAGCCTCGGCCAGCGGTAATGGCCTCGGCAGACCCTGCCTAAAGATGCGGAGCCACCGCCCTTTAGGCAAGAAAGGTAACGAAAAAAGACCGGAAACTGTACGTTTCCGGTCTTTTGTTGCCTTTTGGGGCAGTTATTTTTACAGGCTCTGCCAGCTCTCGTCGGAGGGGTTCTTCTGGAAGGCTTCCAGCTTGACAATATCACTCTGGGCGATGTAGCCGGTCTCGGCGGCCATGGCGATGAGGGCGTTGTAGTTGGACAGGGACGTGTTCTCCACGTTGGCCTCGGCCAGACGGTCGATGCCCTTCTTAAGGCCGTAGGTGAAGATGGACACGATGCCCAGCACCTCGGCGCCGTACTCACGCAGCACGTTCACCACGTCGATGGCGCTGCCGCCGGTGGAGATCAGGTCCTCGATGACCACCACCTTGGCGCCCTTTTCGATGCGGCCTTCGATCTTATTGTTGCGGCCGTGATCCTTGGCGCTGGCACGGACATAGGCCATGGGCAGGTCCAGAATATTGGCCACCAGAGCGCCGTGGGCGATGCCGGCGGTGGAGGTGCCGGCGATGACCTCACAATCGGGGTACTTGGCCTTCACGATGTCGGCCAGGCCCTGCTCGATGACGTCACGGACACGGGGATAGGACAGGGTCAGGCGGTTGTCGCAGTAGATGGGGGACTTAATGCCGCTGGCCCAGGTGAAGGGCTCGTTGGGACGCAGGAACACGGCCTGAATGTCCATCAGGAGCTTTGCAACTTTCTTTTCCATAATCGTTCTCCTTCTTTGTTCTTAGCCGAGGAAGTCTTTGCAGACACGGCGGTAAGCGGCCACGGGATCGATGGCCTGGGTAATGGGGCGGCCCACCACGATGAACTCGGTGCCGGTCTCACGGGCCAGAGCGGGGGTCATGATGCGCTTCTGGTCACCCACATCGCCGTCGGCGAAGCGGATACCGGGGGTGACGGTGATGAAGTCACGGCCGCAGGTGTCCTTCACGAGAGCGGCTTCCAGCGGGGAGCAGACCACGCCACGCAGGCCAGCTTCCTTGGCGTTGCGGGCATAGTGGGCCACGGTGCCCGCGATGGGTGCGCTGATGAGGAGCTCACGCTGCATGCGCTCCTCGGTGGTGGAGGTCAGCTGGGTCACGGCGATCAGCAGAGCGTCCTCGCCCAGACCCTCCTGAGCGGCGCGCATCATGTCGATGGTGCCGGCGGCATGGACGTTGGTCATGTCCACGCCCAGACGGGCCAGATTCTTCATGGCCTTGTGGACGGTGTTGGGAATGTCGTGGAGCTTCAGATCCAGAAAGATCTTGTGGCCACGGTCCTTGATGGCCCGGACGATGTCGGGGCCTTCGCCGTAGAAGAGCTCCATGCCGATCTTCACAAAGGGCTTTTCCTCCCGGAACTGGTCCAGAAATGCCAGGGTGTCGGCCTTATCCTTAAAGTCGCAGGCGATGATCACATCACGATTCATAGTTTGTGACTCCTTCCGATAATTTCTTGCAGGCTGCCGATACCGTACTCATCCAGTTTCCGGGGCAGCTCGTTGATGATCCTGGGGCAGGCGAAGGGATCCACCAGATTCTGTGCGCCCACCTGCACGGCGCTGGCACCGGCGGACATGAACTCCAGCACGTCGTCGGCGGTGGAAATGCCGCCCACGCCGATGATGGGGATGTTCACGGCAGCGGCGGCCTGATAGACCATCCGCAGCGCCACTGGCTTAATGGCGGGGCCGGAGAAGCCGGACATTTTGGTGGAGACGATGGGCCGGCCAGTGCGGGGATCGATGACCATGCCCAGCAGGGTGTTGATGAGGGTGATGCCGTCGGCGCCGCCTGCTTCACAGGCACGGGCGATGGCGGCAATGTCGGTGACGTTGGGGGAGAGCTTCATGTACACCGGCTTTTTCGTCACGGCCTTGACGGCGGCGGTGACTTCCTGTGCCGCACCGGGATCGGTGCCGAAGGCCATGCCGCCGTGGCGGACGTTGGGGCAGCTGATGTTGATCTCCAGAATGTCGATCTCGTCGGCGGCGTCGAACTTCCGGGCCACCGCCACATATTCCTCCACGCTGAAGCCGGAGATGTTGGCCAGCAGCACGCCGTCATAGATCTTACGCACCGCAGGCAGCTCATGGGCCACCACGGCGTCCACGCCGGGATTCTGCAGGCCCACGGCGTTGAGCAGGCCCTCACGGCACTCGGCGATGCGGGGCGTGGGGTTACCGAACCGCTCCTCGCCGGTGGTACCCTTCAGGCTGATGCCGCCCAGCACGTTCAGGTCGTAGAACCGGGCCATCTCCTGACCGAAGCCGAAGGTGCCGCTGGCGGGGATCACGGGGTTTTTGAGCTTGATGCCGCTTAAGTAGGTTTCCAGTCGGTTCATTCGAAGCTCACCTCCGAGGTAGAAAATACGGGGCCGTCCAGGCACACACGCTTGGGACCCACCAGCGTCTGGCAGGTGCAGCCCATGCAGGCGCCGAAGCCGCAGCCCATCCGCTCTTCAAAGCTGAGCTGGCCTTCGATGCCGCTGCGGTGCACGCCCTTGAGCATGGGGGTGGGGCCGCAGGCCATCACATAGTCGCAGCCGCTCTCACGCAATGCGTCGGTGACGAAGCCCTTTTGGCCCATGGAGCCGTCGTCGGTGGTGATCATCAGCCTGACGCCCAGCGCTTCAAACTTTTCGATGTAGAAAGACACGTCTTTCGTGGCAAAACCGAGGATAGCGGTCACATCCTCGCCCTGTGCGGCGAGACGCCGGGCCGTGTCGTACATGGGAGGCACGCCCACGCCGCCGCCGATGACGGCGATCTTGCGGCCGTGGGCCTTTGCCACGTCGAAGCCGTTGCCCAGGCCCACGATCACGTCCAGCGTGTCGCCGGGCGTCATGGCGGAGAGCTTCCTCGTACCCTTGCCCACCACCTTGTAGATGATGGTGATGGTGCCGGGATCATAGCAGCACACGCTGATGGGGCGGCGCAGATACAGGCCCTCAATGGCGATGTTGATGAACTGGCCGGGGTTGGTGAGGGCGGAGGTGTCGCCGCCCAGTACCATTTCCCAGGTGTCCCGGGCCAGCTGGCAGTTGCTCAGGACGATGTAAATTCCTTTCGTCATGGCGCTTCCCTCAGGAGTCGATGGTGGACACGCCCACGGTGATCTCTTCCAGCACGTCCAGCAGCACCGCCACGGTGTCCAGGGAGGTGAAGATGGTGACGTTGTTTTCCACGGCGGCACGGCGGATCATAATGCCGTCGTTCATGGTGCCGTTGTTGTGGGACTGGGTGTTGAGGACATAGGTGATGTGGCCCTGCTTCAGGGCTTCCAGAATGTCGGTGGCGCCCTCCGAGATCTTGCCCATGACACGGGTGCGGATGCCGTTCTCCTTCAGGAAGGCGGCGGTGCCGGCGGTGGCCTCGATGTTGAAGCCCAGATTGTAGAACCGGCGGATGAGGGGCAGGGCGGCCTCCTTATCCTCGTTGGCGATGGTGGCGAAGATGGTGCCGTAGTTTTCCACACGGTTGCCCGAGGCCTTCAGGGCCTTGTACAGGGCACGGGTCAGGGTGCTGTCGTAGCCGATGGCCTCGCCGGTGGACTTCATTTCGGGGGAGAGGTAGGTATCCACGCCGGCGATCTTGGAGAAGGAGAAGACGGGGGCCTTCACGTACCAGCGGTTCTGCTTCTCGGGGGCAACGCCGGTGCCCAGGCCCTGCTCCTGCAGGCTCTGGCCCAGCGCCACACGGGTGGCGATGTTGGCCATCTTCACGCCGGTGACCTTGGAGATGAAGGGCACGGTACGGCTGGAACGGGGGTTCACCTCGATGACGTACACGTTCTCGTCCTTATCCACGATGAACTGGATGTTGAAGGGGCCTTCGATGCCGATGCCCACGCCCAGACGGTTGGAGTAGTCGATGATGGTGTTCTTCACCTTTTCGCTGACGGAGAAGGTGGGGTAGACGGAGATGGAGTCGCCGCTGTGGACGCCGGTGCGCTCCACGTGCTCCATGATGCCGGGGATGTAGACGTCCTTGCCGTCGCAGATGCCGTCGATCTCCAGCTCCTTACCGGAGATGTACTTATCCACCAGCACGGGAGTCTCCTCACTGGCCACGATGGCTTCCTTGAAGTACAGGCGCAGCTCGCTTTCACGGTTGACGATCTGCATGGCACGGCCGCCCAGCACGTAGGAGGGGCGCACCAGCACGGGATAGCCGATCTTCTCGGCCACCTTCACGCCGTCCTCCACGTTGGTGACGGCCTGACCCACAGGCTGGGGAATGGCCAGATCTTCCATCAGCTTTTCAAAGCTGTCACGGTTCTCGGCCCGCTCGATGGCGGCCACGGAGGTGCCGATGATGGGCACGCCCAGCTTCTCCAGACGCTCGGCCAGATTGATGGCCGTCTGGCCGCCCAGGGTGACGATGACGCCCCAGGGCTTCTCCAGCTCGATGACGTTCATCACGTCCTCGATGGTCAGAGGCTCGAAGTACAGCTTGTCGGAGATGGTGTAGTCGGTGGAGACGGTTTCGGGGTTATTGTTGATGATGATGGCCTCGTAGCCGGCTTCCTTGATGGCCCAGATGGCGTGGACGGTGGAGAAGTCGAACTCCACGCCCTGACCGATACGGATGGGGCCGGCGCCCAGCACGATCACCTTCTTACGGTCGGTGACCACGGACTCGTTCTCCGCCTCGTAGGAGGAGTAGAAGTAGGGGACGTAGGCCTTGAACTCGGCGCCGCAGCTGTCGATCATCTTGTAGCCGGGCAGGATGCCGTTGTCACGGCGCAGGCGGAAGAGGGCCAGCTCGTCGCTGTTCCAGAGCCTGGCGATATAGCGGTCGGAGATGCCCAGCTCCTTGGCACGGCGCAGCACGCTGAGGTCGCCCACGTTGTCACGCAGCACCTGCTCGTAGCGGACGATGTTGCGGATCTTGTCGATGAAGAAGTAGTCGATCTTGGTGGCGCTGGCGATGATCATGGGATCGAGGCCGCGGCGCAGCAGCTCGGCAATGGCGTAGATGCGCTCGTCGGTGGCGTGGCGGATGGCGTCCATCAGCTCGGCCTCGGTCATGTCGTCAAACTTGGGCATATGCAGGTGGACGACGCCCTGCTCCAGACCACGGATGGCCTTCAGGAGGCTCTCCTCCATGGTGCGGCCCACGGCCATGACTTCGCCGGTGGCCTTCATCTGGGTGGACAAAAGCTTGCTGGCACTGGAGAACTTGTCGAAGGGGAAGCGGGCCACCTTGGCCACCACGTAGTCGATGGAGGGCTCAAAAGCGGCGCAGGTGGTAGCCAGCTGGATCTCGTCGAGGTGGAAGCCCAGAGCCACCAGAGCGCTGACCCGTGCGATGGGGTAGCCGCTGGCCTTGGAGGCAAGAGCCGAGGAGCGGGACACACGGGGGTTCACTTCGATGACGTAGTAGTTGAAGGAATAGGGGTCCAGAGCGAACTGGACGTTGCAGCCGCCCTCGATCTTCAATGCGGTGATGAGCCGCAGGGCAGCGTCGTGGAGCATGGCGTACTCCTTGCGGGTCAGGGTCTGGGCAGGCGCCACCACCATGGAGTCGCCGGTGTGGATGCCCACGGGGTCGATGTTCTCCATGGAGCAGATGGCGATGGCGGTGCCGTTACGGTCACGCATGACCTCAAACTCGATCTCCTTGTAGCCCTTGACGGACTTTTCCACCAACACCTGAGACACGGGGGACAGGCGCAGGGCGTTCTCGGCCAGCTCCAGCAGCTCCGTCTCGTCGTCGGCAAAGCCGCCGCCGGTGCCGCCCAGAGTAAAGGCGGGACGCAGTACCACGGGGTAGCCGATCTCTTCGGCGGCTGCCTTGATCTCCTCGACGCTGTGGGCGATGACGGACTGGATGACAGGCTCGCCGATGGCCTCGCACAGGTCACGGAACAGCTCACGGTCCTCGGCCTGCTCGATGGAGTCGAAGGAGGTACCCAGCAGCTCGCAGGAGCACTCACGCAGCACGCCCTTCTTGGCCAGCTGCATGGCCATGTTCAGGCCCGTCTGGCCGCCCAGAGTGGGCAGCAGGGCGTCGGGACGCTCCATGCGGATGATCTTGGCGATGTACTCCAGCGTCAGAGGCTCCATGTACACCTTGTGGGCGATGTTGGTGTCGGTCATGATGGTGGCGGGGTTGGAGTTCACCAGAATGACCTCGTAGCCCTGTTCCTTCAGGGCCAGGCACGCCTGGGTGCCGGAATAGTCGAACTCGGCGGCCTGACCGATGACGATGGGGCCGGAGCCGATGACCAGAATTTTCTTCAAATCAGTTCTCTTAGGCATGTTCGGCACCTCTCTTTGCCATGAAATCCTTCATCAGGTCCACAAATTCCTCGTAGAGATAGCTCACGCCCCGTGCGCCGGACACGGTGCCGGGATGATGCTGCACCGCCAGCACCATGGTGCTCTCGTCGGCGATGCCCTCCACCGTGCCGTCCAGCAGGTTGGTGTGGGTCACGGTGAGGCCGGTGCCGGGGAGGCTCTCGGCGCAGACGGCGAAGGCGTGGTTCTGCAGAGCGAACTCGATCTTGCCGCTCTTCTCGTTGCGGATGGGATGGTTGCTGCCGCGGTGGCCGGCCTTCATGGCCTGCACCTGACCGCCGCAGGCGAGGGCCGTCAGCTCGCAGCCCAGATCGATGCCGAAGAGGGGCACCTTGCCACGCAGGGCACGGATCAGCTCCACCACGCACTGGACCTCGTGGGGATCGCCGGGGCCGTTGGAGATGACCACGCCGTCGGGCCGCATGGCCAGCACCTGAGCCACGTCGGTGGTGTGAGGCACGATGATGACGTTGCAGCCGCACTGGTTCAGGCTGCGGACGATGCTGTTCTTAATGCCGCAGTCCACGGCCACCACGTTGTATTTGTGGTTGGGGGTACGGCTGTACCACACACGCTTGCAGCTGACACGCTCCACCTCGTTTTTCACGGCGGGGGCGGCGTGGAGACGGCGCAGGGCCTCCTCGTCACAGATGTCGGCGCCCGTCAGGATGGCACGCATGGTGCCCTCGTCACGCAGCATGGCGGTGATGGCACGGGTATCCACGCCGGCGATGCCGGGGATGCCGTTTTCCTCCATCTCCTGAGAGAGGGTCTTGGTGTAGCGGAAGTTGGAGGGGGAGTCGTTATACTCCTTGACGATGAAGCCGCCGATGGTCATGGCCTTGGCCTCGTAGTCCTCGTCGGCCAGACCGTAGGTGCCGATGATGGGATAGGTCATGCACACCAGCTGGTCGCAGTAGGAGGGGTCGGACAGGATCTCCTGATAGCCCACCACCTGGGTGTCGAACACCACTTCCCGGACCGTCTCTACATCGGCGCCGAAGCCGTGGCCGATGAAGGAGCGTCCGTTTTCAAACACAAGTTTCTTGTTCACCTTTACTTCCTCCTGTACACGATATTTCCGGCGCACACCGTCAGCTCGGTGACGCCCCAGAGCTCCATGCCGGTAAAGGGAGAGCTCTTTCCCTTGGATACAAAGTTGCTGGGGTCCACGGTGAACTTCTCGTCCAGCGTGAACACGGCGATGTCGGCGGCCTCGCCCACGGCGATCTCCGCCCTGCGTCCGATGATGGCGGCGGGAGCGCTGCTCATCAGTCTGGCCAGCTGCTGCAGCGTCAGCACCCCGGTTTTCACCAGATGGGTGTAGCACACGGCGAAGGCCGTCTCGCTGCCCACGGTGCCGAAGGCGCTGCCCTCCAGACCCCGGCCCTTCTCCTCGGCGGAGTGAGGGGCGTGGTCGGTGGCGATGCAGTCGATGGTGCCGTCCTGCAGGCCTGCCCAGATGGCCTGACGGTCCTCGGCGCTGCGCAGGGGGGGATTCATCTTGAACCGTCCGTCGTTTTCGGTGATGTCCATGTCGGTGAGGGCGATGTGGTGGGGCGTCACCTCGCAGGTGACGTTCACGCCCCGGGCCTTGCCCCGGCGCACCGCCTCGATGGATTCACGGGCCGAGATGTGGCACACATGGTACTGCACGCCGGTCTCGGCGGCCAACTCGATGTCCCGCTGGATGGGCACATACTCGCTGGCAGAGGAGATGCCACGCATAGAGTGGAGGGCGGCGTACTCGCCCTTGTGGATGCTGCCGCCTTCGAGGAGGCTCTCATCCTCGCAGTGGGCGGAGATGAAGCTGCCCGCCGCCTTCACCAGCGTCATGGCTTCACGCATCATAGCGCCTGCCTGCACGCCCTTGCCGTCGTCGGAAAAGCCGACGCAGTGGGGGGCCAGACGTGGGATGTCGGAGAGGGCCTGTCCCTTTTCGCCCACGGTGATGGCGCCGAAGGGCAGCACCCGGATGCAGGCGTCACGGTCGATGGCCTCCAGCTGCAGCTGCAGATGGGGCAGGCTGTCGGGGACGGGGTTCAGGTTGGGCATGGGACACACGGTGGTGTAGCCGCCGGCGGCGGCCGCAGCGGTGCCGCTCTGTACCGTCTCTTTGTAGGTGAAGCCCGGCTCCCGCAGGTGGACATGGAGATCCACCAGACCCGGCAGCACCGTTTTGCCGGTGCAGTCGATGATCTCGCCTTCGCAGCTCAAGTCTGCGCCGATGGCGGCGATGGTGTCGTTTTCGATGAGAACGTCCACGTTTTGGAAGGTTTCACCTACCAGAACGCTGCCGTTTTTCAGTAAGATGCTCATCTCTTCACCGCCCGTTCCAGCACGGCCATGCGGACGAACACGCCGTTTTGCATCTGCTTGAAGATGCGGGCACGGTCACACTCCATCAGGCAGTCGGCCAGCTCCACGTCACGGTTGACGGGGGCGGGGTGCATGATGATGGCCCGGTCCTTCATGGTCTTTTCCCGCTCCACGGTGAGGCCGTAGGCCCGGTGGAACTCCTCGCCGGACATGCTCATGGAGGCGGCGTGGCGCTCCCGCTGGATGCGCAGCATCATCACGATGTCGGCGGTCTTGACGGCGTGGTCAAAGTCCTCGCTTTCCAGACTGTCCTCCAGGAACTCGGCGGGGCCGGCGGTGACCACCTCCATGCCCAGACGGCGCATCACCTCGTAGTTGGTGTGGGCCACACGGGAGTGGACGATGTCGCCGGCGATGACGCACTTGAGGCCGGCGAAGGAGCCGAACTCCTGCCGGATGGTCAGCAGGTCCAGCAGGGACTGGGTGGGATGGTTGCCGGTGCCGTCGCCGCCGTTGAGGATGGCAGCGTCGATGTGGCCCAGCAGCTCGTTATAGTATTCGTTGACCTTGTGGCGGATGACGATGGCGTCCACGCCGAAGGAGTCGAAGGTTTTCACGGTGTCGTAGAAGCTCTCGCTCTTGTTGAGGGAGGAAGCGGCCGGATTAAAAGAAATGACCCGCATACCCAGTTTCTCTTCAGCCACATTGAAGCTGTACTGGGTGCGAGTCGACGGTTCAAAAAACAAATTGCAGGCAATTTTATCGCTGAAATTGGGAATATCGATCCCCTGACAGAACATCTGGGCTCTGTCGAGAATGGCAATGATTTCATCGGTATGCAGGTCGCTGAGTTTGAGAAGATGCTTGCCCATATCCGTTCTCCTTATTGCTCGTATTCGTGTGGAAAATACCTTATCTATAACCTTCGAAATTATAGCATAATTCCCCTTTTGATGCAAGGCACTGGGGAAAAATGGATAAAATTTTTTGCCGCAGTTTCTGCGACAGTGTGTTGAAAAAACGGCGGTTGGAAGGGAAAAGAGCCTCCCATAAAAAAGGCTCCCCCGACCGGAAGGGTCAGGGGAGTCGTTGTTATGAGTTTTGATTACTCGGCGGGGTAAACAGAAACCTGCTTACGATCCTTGCCCAGACGCTCGAAACGCACCACGCCGTCGGCCTTGGCGAACAGGGTGTCATCGGTGCCGATGCCAACGTTCTTACCGGGGTGGATGTGAGTGCCGCGCTGACGCACCAGGATGTTGCCGGCCAGAACGAACTGACCGTCGGCACGCTTGGGGCCCAGACGCTTGGACTCGGAATCACGGCCGTTCTTGGTGGAGCCCATACCTTTTTTGTGGGCGAAAAGCTGCAGACCAATGTTCAGCATATTTCAGTACATCCTTTCTATAAGATGATGAAGGGAAGGAAGCGTTACGCCTCCATTACTTCGATGTTGTCGGGATACTCGTCGTGAAGCTCTGCCAGATACACCATCAGTCCCGTCAGCAGATTCTGACAGGTGGACTCGGCCGTGGGGGCCAGTCCGCCGGGGAGACGGAAGGAGATAGAGGCGTCGGCCTCGTTGACTTTCACCGAGGCGCACAGACCCATCACGGTGTTGACGGTTGCGTCAACCAGACGGACGGCGCTGGTGATGGCGGCGCAGACGATGTCGCTGCCCGCTTCACTGTAGCCGCTGTGGCCCATCGCATCAAATCCAATGATGCGGCTTTCCTCAGTGAGGAAGGTGATCGTCGTCATACTGCCTTAGAAAGAGATCTTGTTGATCTCGACCTTGGTGTAGGGCTGACGATGACCCTGACGCTTGTGATAACCCTTCTTGGGGTTGTACTTGAAGATACGGATCTTCTTGCCCTTGCCGTTCTTCACCACGGTAGCTTCCACCTTGGCGCCCTCCACCACGGGAGTGCCGAACTTGGTGTTCTCACCGTCGACGATAGCCAGCACCTGGTCGAAGACCACGGCCTCACCAGCCTCGACGTCCAGCTTCTCGATGAACAGAACATCGCCCTCAACGACGTTGTACTGCTTACCACCGGTCACGATAATAGCCTGCATTCTTTGTTGCACCTGCCTTTCCTTTATTACGGTCTCGCTGTCGGGGGCGCCCGATCCGTGGGATCGGATCTTGATACCCATTCAAAGCGGCCTTTCGATTATAACAGCGAGGTGGGGGTTTGTCAACCAAAATTCTATCTTTTTTTGAGAAAATTTGCGGGGGGAGTGGGAATTAAGAATTAAAAAGGAAGAATTACGGCGTGCCGGGGCGGCACGCCCTACAGGGCCTGTTCGTAGGGGCCGGCGTCCCCGACGGCCCATCGGATGATGCGCCGCATGGCGGGCGGCGGATCGCCGCCCCTACAGGGTCTTTCGGCAGAAGGCGTAGGGGCGGGTATTACCCGCCCGAAAAGTTCTCAATACCACGAACTATACGGAAAATCCCGCAACAAAAATGTTGACAATGCCGCAGCCCGTCTTTTATAATATCAGTAACAAAACAAAGGAGGGACGGAGATGGAAAAATCGGGTATCAAGGCTTTTCTGGTCAGTGCGCTCTTTGTGGGTTACCGGATCCTCGTGGGCGATGAGCGGCGTCCCTTCGGCCTGTGGCCGGATATGCCCCTCTGGCTGAGCCACGTGATCGTGTTCGTGGTGGTGTTTGGCATTCTGTTTCTGGACTTCCGGCTGATGGACCTGTGGGAAGCACGCCGGGAAAAGAAAAAGCTGGAAAAGTATAGGAACGGGCAGTCGTAACGGCTGCATGAAAAAAGGACGCCTTTGCGGCGTCCTTTTGTGTTTTATTGTGAAGTTTTTGCTGACGCAAAAGTGAAGTTGCTCGCCGTGCTCGCAGTGAAGTATGGACCTTTTGTCCAAGTGAAGTTAAGTTTGCCAACACCACTTGCGCAGCAAACTTCACTTGCCCGCAAGGGCAAACTTAGTTACTTCGTGGGATACACCAACTTTTCCACAGTCCAGTCCCGGATCACGTCCAGATAGAAGGTGCATTCCTTCCGGGCGAGGGCGGTGTCGAGATTGATGTAGTTGCCGCACTCCGGGGCGCTCTTGCCGGGCATGGGGCCGCCCCAGGCAGCGCCCAGGGCGAAGGCGGACTTCACCATGTTGATGGCCTGCTCGTCGGTGAGCCTGTCGCCGTCGAAGAGGAAGTAAAAGCCGGTCTGGCAGCCCATGGGGCCGAAGTAGATGACGGCATCCTTGTCCTCGCTGTTGCGCAATGCGGTGGCGATGATGTGCTCCACCGAGTGCATCTCGGCGTTGGTGAGAAGGTCGCCGGTGTTGGGCTTTTTGAACCGCAGATCGTAGGTCACCACGCTGCCGTCCCGGCGGGAGAGGTAGAGGCCCGGCACCAGTACGTCGTGGTCCACGCTGAAGCTGGCAATGCGTTCCATCCTTAACCCTCCAGTGCGTCGATGAACTTGACCACCACACGGTTCAGGTCCTTCATGGCGGTGGGGAAGTTGAAGTAGAAGTCGTGATGCTCAAAGAGGCAGTCGGACACGGACTTGAGGGACATGAACTTCACACCGTTGCGCATACATAC
Organism: Oscillospiraceae bacterium; assembly: GCA_017415775.1. Lineage (GTDB taxonomy): Bacteria > Bacillota > Clostridia > Oscillospirales > Oscillospiraceae > Vescimonas. The sequence goes on along the minus strand of JAFQFC010000051.1, from coordinate 12,012 downwards.
CTGAGCGATGGCGCAGCCCTCCATCTCGCACAGCAGAGGTCCGAACTTCTCGGCAATGCGGCGGGAGCGGTCGCAGTCCACGCCGAACCAGTCGCCGGTGGCCACCAGGCCGGTGCGGTAGGGCAGGCCCACCTTGTCCATGGCGGCCTTTGCCTTGTCGAAGTCGGAAGTGGGGAAGTAGGTGCAGTTGACGGTGGACACGAAGCACTCCTCGTCACCGATGTTGGAGGTGTCGAAGTCGTGCTGCATGAAGGATTCGGCCAGCACCAGATCGCCGATCCCGGCATGGTCGAAGCAGCCGGCCACACCGGCGTTGAGGATCAGGTCCGGCTGATAGAGGCTGATCATCAGCTGGGTGGCCATGGCGGCATTCACCTTGCCCACGCCGCCGGCGCAGGCGATCACATTGTCACGGATGCGGTAGAAGGGTACGCCGGCCACCGTCTGCAGGGGCTGGGCATTTTCGTTGGTCAGCAGGCTCTCGATCTCGAGAGTCATGGCGTAAACAAGGCCGATGGTCATGGGAGCTTCCTCCTAAATAAACAGTTTTCCACATTATACAGCATGGGCGGCGAGGGTGCAAGGGGGTGATTGGCTCGGCTCTGCATTGCAGAGCCATATCGAATCCGCAAAGCGGATATATCGAGTGCGCAGCACATATCGAGCGCAAAGCGCATATCGACAAAGCTTTCTCTCGTTTTATCGATATGTCGGCGCTGCCGACTCGATATTTGTTCCTTTCGGAACAATCGATATACGACTGACGCCGTTCGATATGCCCCGCAGGGCGGCTGCGGGGCGTCCTGCCCCCCTTGCCTAAAGGGGGGTGGATTTTGGCGTAAGCCAAAAGACGGGGGGATTCATCGGTCCACGCACACCTTGCCAAATCCGCCGCACGGTGCTACAATAACCGTGATTACTGCAAAGGAGGGGACGTCATGCGTACCGCCGGTATCATCTGTGAATACAATCCCCTCCACAAGGGCCATCAGTGGATGATGGAGGAGGTGCGCCGTCAGGGCATGGACGCCATCGTCTGCGCCATGAGCAGCAACTTCGTCCAGCGTGGCGAGGCGGCGGTGGCCGACAAGTTCGCCCGTGCCGAGATGGCGGTGCGCTGCGGCGCCGATCTGGTGCTGGAGCTGCCTGCACCGTGGAGTGCCAATACGGCGGAAAAGTTCGCCCTGGGCGGCGTGACGCTGCTGCACAAGACCGGCCTTGTCACCGATCTGGCTTTCGGCAGCGAGTGCGGCGACGCAGCGGCGGTGCAAAGGGCGGCGGCGGTGCTGGACAGCGAAGCCTACGCCGAGACTCTCCGTGCCCTGCTGCCCTCCGGCGACAGCTTTGCCGTGTGCCGCCGCAGGGCGGTGGCGCAGCTGGCAGGGGAGGAGATGGCGGCGGTGCTGGACCGGCCCAATAATAATCTGGGCATCGAGTATTGCCGTGCCATGCACCGCATCGGCGCAGCCATGCAGGTGCTGACCGTCCCCCGTCTGGGGGCAGACCACGACGGAGCCACCGTGGACGGCATCGCCTCAGCCAGCCATATCCGTGGCCTGCTGCTGAGCGGTGAGACGGAGGAAGCCCTGGCCCTGATGCCGGAAGCGGCCGCCCAGGTGCTGCGCCGGGAGCTGGCGGCAGGCCGTGCCCCGGCCACGCTGCAAAGCTGTGAGCGGGCCATGCTTGGAAAGCTGCGGCAGATGAGCGAGGAGGACTTCGCCCCCTACGACGGCGGCAGCGAGGGATTGTACCGCCGGTTTTACCGTGCCGTGCGCACCACCGCCACGGTGGAGCAGCTGCTGGAGGCGGCCAAGACCAAGCGCTATCCCCACGCCCGTCTGCGGCGGATGCTGCTGGCGGCCTGGCTGGACATGCAGGAGACGCCCGACGACGTGCCGTACCTGCGGGTGCTGGCGGCCAATGCCATCGGGCGGCAGCTGCTGCGGCGGATGCGTGACGGCGGCGCACCGGTGCTGACCAAGGCGGCGGACGTGGCGGCGTTGGGCGAGGCGGCAGAGCAGCTCTTCACCGCCGAGGCGGCGCACACCGATCTCTATGCCCTGTGCCGTCCCGATCTGGGGCAGAGCACCTGCGGCAGCGACTGGCGTGCAAGCCCCATCATGCTGTGAAAAAAGAAGACCAAGCGCCGGGAGCATGGCTGCTCCCGGTTCTTTTTTTGCAAAAGTGCTTTCAGGCAAGCGGTTACAGGCCACAAAAGGAAACCTTAGAAGCAATATCTGCTACATTTTGACAAGGGTAAGCGGCTGAGCGGGTTAGAGGGAAGTCAATGCAACATTTCGTCCTGTCTTTCGCTGTAACTCTTGCAGGATAAAGGACCCACGACACCCCAAAAATACGAGCCGACGGCGATGGATTTTTGGCTGGTGGAGTGCGTGCGAGTGCGTAGCACGTAGCTGGTCAAGGAACCATCGGTTCCTTGCGGCGCTTCTTTGGTGACTTTTCCGCTTCTGTCCCAAAAATACGAGCCGCAGGCGATGGATTTTTGGCTGACAGAGCGCACACATGCGAGCGCAGCGAGTCGGGCTTCGCTGGTGAAAGAAAGTTACTCGTCGAAGACAGGACAGAGCAGCGACATAGTAGGGAGAACGTAAGCGTCACGTATCTCTCCCTCAGTCAGCTTCGCTGACAGCTCCCTCATCAGAGGGAGCCTTTGGGGTGCGATGAAATGCAAAAGATAGTTCTTTTTTTGCCGGCGGGAAGAAAAATTTTCCTCTTTTTTCATTTTGTTGCCTGTTTATGGGCAAAAAACACCTCCCGGGAGGCTATAAGTGAAGGGAGGTTTGCGCAATGGCAAAACGAAAAGGATTTATGATGTATTTTGAATGGGTGGACATGATGCGGGAACTGGACGGTGAGACCTTCAAGCGGCTGATATTGGACATGCGGGTCTACGCCGACACAGGCCGTGCCCCGGAGTATCTGAAAGAGGAAGAGAAGCTGCTGCGCATGGCATGGGCGCTGCTGCAAAACCGCATGGATGGTGATGCTGAGCGCTATGCCGACATTGTGCAGAAACGCAAGGAGGCAGCGGAGAAACGCTGGGAGCAGGAGCGGCAGGAGAAGGCCGCACGAAGCAGGGAAGACCTGCTGAGAAGTGAGCGGACACGCCGCCCGGGACAATATCTTTGATGAGGCGATGCATTTGTAAAAGAGTGCATCGCCCTTGATGCAAACAATGCCAACATAACATAACTTAACATAGCTTAACTTACCATAACTTAGCTTAACTAAACTTAAAAGCAAGTACAATATCAATTACAATAACAATCGCAATATCAATTGCAATTGCATGCCCCTGTGCCAAACAGGCACCATGGGCATAGGGAGGAAAATTTTTTTCTTTCTTTTTTTCAAGGCTTCCAAAGAAGGCCTGCCCCGCCTGCAGGCAGAAGATACAGAAAGCGAAGTGCCCAAAGTTCCGCGCGGGCGCTTGCCCCGGCGGGCCGTGTGTGGTACAGTAGAAAAAAACAAGGCCCCGCTGTGCCGGGGGCAGGGAGCGTGGACCATGGAAGCTGTGTTTTATCCCTCGATCTTTAACGATGTGCTGGCGCCGGCCACCCAAGGGCCGTCCAGCTCCAACACCGCCGGGGTCTACCGCCTTGGGCGGCTGGGCCGGGCGCTGCTGCGGGGCGAGCCGGTGCGCCTGACGGTGGAGATGAGCCGCAGGGGCGGCTTTGCGGACACCTTTTTCCCCATGGACAGCGACAAGGCCTGCCTTGCCGGTGTGCTGGGCCGGGACCTGCTGGGCGAGGATCTGGGAACCGTCTACGAGGCGGCGGCAGCGGCGGGCCTTGCCTACGAATTTTTCTTCACCGACCGCATCGACCCCATCCCCACGGAGATGGGCGTCTTTACCCTCACCTCGGAGGAGGAGACGGTGACCTTCACCGGCATCACGCTGGGCGGCGGCGAGATCCTGATCCGGGAGATCAACGGCTGTGCCTGCGCCCTCACCGGGCGGCGGCAGGAACTGCTGGACCTGCCCTGCTGGGCGGAGCCTCGTACCGTGCCCTCCGTCTATCCGCTGGCTACGGTGGACGCCGTGCCGCCCTTTACCGACAGCGTGGCACTGCTGGACTATTGCCGGGAGCGGGCGATCCCCCTGTGGCAGGCGGCGCTGGACTACGAGTGCTGCCTCACCGGCCTGACGGAGGGGCAGGTGTGGCAGATGGCGCAGCAGACGATGGACACTGCCTATGCGGCCATCGACCACGGCTACGCAGGCCGTCCTTTTGACGGCGTCACCGTTCCCATGGCGGCGAAATTGCGGCAAAAATCGGACCAAACCACCCTCTTTCCGCTGGGAACGGCCCACAGCGGCGGACTGGACGCCCTGTCCGTCATGGAACACGGCAACGCCCACGGCGTCATCGTCTGTATGCCCACCGGCGGCGCTGCCGGTATCCTGCCCGCCGCCATCCGCCACGGCGCAGCGGCGCTGGGCAAGACGAGGGAGGACGAAGTCCGGGCCCTGCTGACGGCGGGACTGCTGGGCGTTTTCTACTATCCCACCCACTACCACGGCGCTCTGGGCTGTCAGGCGGAGGTGGGCGTGGCGGCCTCCATGGCTGCCGGTGCGCTGGCCTCCATGCTTTCGGATGACCCGGCGGCGGCGGAGCGTGCCGCCGTGCTGGCCATGCAGGTGCTGATCGGTCAGGTCTGCGACCCCATCGGCGGCTATCCCCAGATCCCCTGCTTCATCCGCAACATCGCCTCGGTGCCGCTGGCCATGACCTGCGCCAACTACGCCGTGCTGGGGCTGGACAGCGCCGTGACCCTCAGCGACATGGTGCAGGCCGTGCTGCGGGTGGGGGAGAAGCTCCGCTCCGGACGCATCAACGATCTTGGCACCTGCGGCGGGCCCTGTACGCCCAACCCCTGCAGCACCTGCGGACGGACAGTGAACAATTAACCGTTAAGAATGAGGCGGGCGGATGATATCCGCCCCTACGCCGATCTATCGATAGAACCCGTAGGGGCGGGTAATACCCGCCCGCTCATCGGGAATGCAGATGAATTGCGGCTTGTGCCGCATGAATTGGCCTTGCGGCCATGAATTGCCCTTTTGGGCATGATTTGCGCCCGGTTGGCGCATGAAACAAGGAGACGACACAGATGAACATCACCCACGATCTGCACATGCACAGCTATCTGTCCTTCTGCGGCAAGGACGAGGCCACGGTGGAAAACTACGTCGCCCAGGCCGGTGCGCTGGGCCTGACCACCCTGGGCTTTACCGACCATGTGTGGGACGACGCCTGTCCCGGCATGCCGGCGTGGTATCAGCAGGGGGGACGGCAGAACGTGGACCACGTGCTGCAGCTGCGCAGCGCCGTCGAGGCCTGCCGTGGCCGTGGCGTGCGGATCCTCCACGGCTGCGAGGCGGAATATGACTACGCCGCCCGGTCCACCGCCCTCTCCATGGCGGCAGCCGAGCAGTTCGACTTCGTCATTGCCTCTTCCAGCCACACGGGCAACACCATGCCCAAGGCTTTTTACGATCCGCCCCGCCGTCACGCCGAGTTCATGCTGCAGGCCTATGAGGACATGCTCAAAAGCGAGGTGAGCCGGTATTTCACCGCCATGGCCCACCCCTTCCACGCCGTGCTGTGCCCCTACGGCCACGAGCTGCCCATCGAGGCCATCACCGACGACGAGTATAAGCGCATCTTCGACCTGACGGCAAAGAAGGGCATCGCCGTGGAGATCAACATCAAGTGTCTCGTGGGCTACCACGCCGAGCGCACCGATGAGATCCTGCTGCAGCCCCATATGCGCATGTTCCGCATCGCCAAAGACCGGGGCTGCCGCTTCATCTTCGGCACCGACTGCCATTGGATGTCCGCCCAGAACGTGATCCTCCATGCCGCCACCGTGGCCGATGCCCTGGGCCTGACGGAGGAGGATTTGCATCCCATTGTGCGGGAGTAAGAATTAATAATTAACAATTATATCCCCCCTTGCCTAAAGGGGGGTGGATTTTGGCGAAGCCAAAAGACGGGGGGATTCACCATGGATCGAAAGCATAACCCGGCTCTGACCCAACGGGCCAGAGAGCTGCGGAAGAATATGACCCAAGAGGAAAAGCAGCTGTGGTATCAGTTCCTTCGCACTTATCCGCTGCGGTTTCTGCGCCAGAAGGTAATTGACAACTACATCGTGGATTTCTACTGCCACGAGGCACGGTTGGTGATCGAACTGGACGGCTCTCAGCACTATGAAAAAGACGGCCTGCTGCGTGATCAGATACGAACCGAGCGGATCGAACAGCGTGGTTTGACCGTTCTTCGCATTCCCAACAACGCCATTTGGGAGAATTTTGAAGGCGTCTGTGCGTACATTGATGAGGCTGTGAAGGGGAGTGCCTGCGTGAACTGGCAGTAAATCCCCCCGGCATTTGCGCTGCAAATGCCACCCCCCGTTAGGCAAGGGGGGTACAAATCAAGACCTCCCCTGCCTAAGGGGAGGGGGACCGCGACAGCGGTGGAGGGGTATTTCACCCGGTTTTTGAAGTGTCTGCGTGACCCGATAGTAAATCCCCCCGGTTTCGCATTCGCTCAACCACCCCCCTTTAGGCAAGGGGGGTAAAGAGGAAAATATTCAAAATTCGGTCATGACTTTTCCCCGTACTTGGGGTATAATGGAAAAAAACGATCATACGAGGAGGACATCCCCTTGAAAAAGCTTTATCAGGCGGTGGACCGGTTCTGCGCTATGCATCCCCGGTTCGGCATCCCCAACTTGATGCGTGTCATCGTCATCGGCACCGTCATCGTCTATCTGCTGCAGATGTTTGCCGGTTACGAGGCCGTCAGCTTCCTCGCCTTCAATCTGGAGGGCATCAAGCGCTTTGAGCTGTGGCGTCTGGTGACCTTTATCTTCGTCCCCAACGACTCCCGGCCCATCTTCCTTGTCATCAGCCTGTACTTTTACTACTGGATCGGCTCTACGCTGGAGCAGCGCTGGGGTACCGCCCGGTTCAACCTGTACTACATCGGCGGCGTGGTGCTGACCCTGCTGGGCGTCACCATCGCCAGCCTCATCACCGGCATTCACGGCGCCACCATCGCCGGTACGTACTATGTGAACCTGTCGCTGTTCCTGGCCTTTGCTGCCCTGTTCCCCGATGTGCAGGTGCTGCTGTTCTTCGTCCTGCCTGTCAAGATGAAGTGGCTGGCATGGCTGGACATCGCTATCTTCGTGCTGGACGTGGTGCGCTCCATCGCTTACGGCAACGTGTTCGGCGTGGTGCTGCCCATCGTGGCCCTGCTGAATTTCGCCGTGTTCATCTGGCCGGAGGTGAAGTATCAGGCCGACCGCTTCCAGTACCGCCACAGCCGCCAGACGGTGCAGTTCAAGAAGGCCGTCAAGCAGCAGCAACAGCAAAAGGGCTACCACCACAAGTGCTGCGTCTGCGGCAAGACCGACACCGACTACCCGGATATGACCTTCCGCTACTGCAGCAAGTGCGCCGGCTACCACTGCTACTGTCAGGACCACATCTTCTCCCACGTGCATTTCACGGAGGAGTGAGAAACCCCACGCTCCCGCCCCTTCGGCGGGGGCGTTTTCTTTTGCGTAGTAGTGAGCGAAATTAGGGAAAAAGGCGTAAACTTTACGGCTTTTTCTGTTGACAATGGGGGGAAAGAAGGCATAGAATAATAGCCGCTGTTTTGGCGGCATGTGTGTCTCTGCCGCCTGCGAAGGAGGAGAAGTGGGATGGAACAGGCAAGAAAATGTGTGCTGTGCCGCCCCACGGCCGACGGTACTTTGACGCAGCAGCCGACGGTGCTGACGCTGCGGCATCCCACCGCCAACGGCGTCAATGCGCCGTGGTACGCTGAGGCCGAGGGCATCGGCTGCGGCTACTTCAAAAACTGCGCCAACACCGACCGGGACATGGAAGAGCTGGAGGTCTGGGTGGCCTATCTGGGCAGCCGACTGGGCGTGAACATGGCCGACACGTGGCTGGTGCTGGACGAGGACGGCACCAAGCTGGGCAGCTTTTCGCTGGACGTGACCACCGGACACAGCGCCTACGTCACCGCCGAGGAGAACAAGAACGGCTGGCTGACGAGCCTGACGCCGCTGCCCTGCTGGGCGGTGGAAGCTGCGGCCCTCTACGCCGCCGCCCCCAAGGCGGAGCCCTTCCCCGACCATCGGCTGAGCGTGATCGATGACGATGCGGCGCTGCGAAAGCTGCTGCGGTTCGTCTACGGCGTGGCCTCCTGTGACGGACGGTACGACGTGGCCGCCGCCTTTTGCGGCATGGTGCTGCTGGACTGCCTGCTGTGGCAGAAGGACCGGAACATGCAGAGCTTCGGCCTGGTGTTCGGCCCGGAGGGGCAGGCGGAGCTGTCGGCCCTGTATGACAGCGCCTCCGTCACCATGCCGGGACTGGCTGAGGAGACGGTGGGCTTTTGCAATATCCTGACCACACCGCAGCGGCTGCGCCGGTGTGCCGCCGCCCTGTTCCCGGCAGAGAGCCGGGACTTTGAGGGCCGTGTGGCGGAGTTCCGCCGCCGGGAGGGCGATGCCTTCGACCGGCTGCAGCGCAGCTTTTTGACCGAATCTTACTGCCGACGGATGGAACGGCGCATGGCCGCATGGCTGAGCGATTCCGACGCCGGGGGAGAGAAATAAAAAAACGAACAAGAGAGGAAAATCAACCATGAAAAAGATGACCAAGATCCTGGCTGCCCTGCTGGTGGCCCTGATGATGCTGACCCTGACTGCCTGCTCCGGCGGCAACGGCGGCGAGGACTTCAGCAAGACTCTGGGCGGCAACGACTTTATCACCTATCACTGGTACTTCAACGAGAAGAACGGCGACAGCGGCTTCTTCCCCGATGACGGTTACTATCAGTGGTCCTTCTCCGACGCCCAGAACTTCACCGTGGACGCCAAGGACGGCTCCTTCTCCGGCGTTGCCACTCTGGAGTGGACTTCCGCCAATCAGGCCGACGTGTACTTCAAGATGGGCGAGACCGAGCAGTTCTGGACCGCCGAGTTCTCCCGCTCCGGTGACCATCCCGACTGCATCAACTTCATGATTCAGGAGACCAACTTCGTCTACGTGCTGGAGACTGCCGAGTAAGCAGCTGCGGGAAGTATGATCAAGGAAGGATTGAAACGCACCGCCATTATGCTGGCTGTGTATCTTCTTTGCGTAGGCAGCGTGCTGAGCATCCTGATCTACAACTTCAAAACCTTTGAAACGGATTACACCGAAGACGTGCAGGGCACTTGGATCGCGCTGCAGCACTTCAAGAACAAGACCCTCTATCCCTACAGCGAGGAAGAGCAGTTCCTCGTGACGGTGGAAGGGGACGACTTCACCTGCACCTTCCGCAACGGTGACGCACCTTTGCACGGCACCTTTGCGTGGAAAAACGGCTATTCCGGCACGGTGACGGCTGACAACGGCTTCACCTCCTTCGTCAGTATCGAGTCCAACAGCCGCGGTGACCTGAAGCTGCGGGTGGTGGAGTCGGAGATGGTGCTGCTGCTGGGCAGATGGGAGGCGGAGTGAGATGAAAATGCTGCGCTATATTCTGCGCCAGAAGGTGAAAATGGCCATTCTGGTGGTGCTGCTGATCCTGTCGCCCATCACCACCGTGTTCACGGGCCTGTGGGCAGGTCAGCTGTTCGACTATGCCTACGCCATGGATTTCGAGGGCGTGATCCGCAGCTTCGTGCTGATCTTCGCCGTCTGGATCCCCCGCAACATCCTGCGCTACTGGGTGCTGCAGCTGAAGGTGCTCATCACCACCACCATCCGCCGGGAGCTGAAGAAGGACGCCTTCCAGTCCATTATGAATGTGGACCTGTCCTACTATGAGCAGTTCGACAACGGCGAGTATCTGGCCAACCTGACCAACGATGTCACCATCATCGACGAGCGCTACGTCTCGGAGTTCCTCAACGTGCTGGAGTCGGTGTTCAACATCCTGACCACCGGTCTGGCCCTGCTGTTCATCAACCGCTTCCTGGCCCTGACGGTGGTGGCCACCGGCGCACTGGCCGTGGCGGTGGTGCTCATCGAGTCCCGGACCACCAACCGGAAGAACCGGGCCTTCGTGGACCGCTTCGCCGCCTTTACCCAGCTCCTCAAGGAGTTTTTCGCCGCCTTCCCCACCATCCGCAACTACTCGGTGGAGAGCCAGTTCCAAAAGCAGTTTGAGCAGTCCAACGAGGAGACGGAGCACACCAAGTTTGTGGCCGATTCCGAGCTGCAGTACGCCAACGCCTTCAGCACCGGCCTTGTCTGGCTGATGGACTTCACCGTGGTGGGTCTGGGCATTGCCGAGGTCATCCGGGGCAACCTGACGGTGGGTATGGTGTACACCGCCTACCTCTTCGTGGGCAACATCGGCGTGCCGCTGCAAAGCGTGCTCAACGCCGTCAACTCCATGCTGTCGGTGAAGGCCGTGGTGGAGAAGTTCGAGCGGCTGCACCGGCGTGCCCGGGCCGAGGTGGCCCGTGAGCGGCAGGAGGACGGCTGCCTCAGCGGCGATATCCGCTTTGAGAACGTGTCGCTGCGCTTTGGCAATAAGGATATCTTCCGCAACGTGAGCTTTACCTTCGAAAAGGGCAAAAAGTACCTGATCGTGGGCAAAAACGGCGCCGGTAAGAGTACCCTTTTCAAGCTGCTCAAGCGCCGTGTCACCAGCTATACCGGCGATGTGTTTCTCGGCGAGAAGAATCTCAGCGACCTGAGTAACCGCCGCTTGGCGGGCCATGTGTCCTATCTCAACGAAAACTGCTCCGTCATCTCCGATACGGTGCGCAGCAACATCACCCTCTACCGTGATTATTCCGAGGAGGAGCTGCAGCAGGCGGTGCAGGCCGCCCATCTGGAGCTGGATCTGGACCACCGCATCCGTGACGCCGGCGCCAATATCTCCAGCGGCGAGCGGCGCAAGATCGAGATCGCCCGCGCCCTGCTCTCCCGCCCGGAGGTGGTGATCTTCGACGAGGTCATCTCCACGCTGGACATCGAGTCGGCCTACGAGATCGAGCGCCTGGCCCTGTCGCTGGACGCCACGGTGATGTTCGTGTCCCACAATTTCTCCGGCAAGAACATCGGCCTGTACGACGAGATCCTGCTGCTGGACGACGGTCAGATCGTGGCTCATGGCAGCCACGAGCAGCTGCTGCAAACCTGCGAGCATTACCGCCGTCTCAACGCCATCCGCATGGGTTAAACGAAAATGAGGCATCCCGCCGCTGCGGGGTGCCTTTTTTTGCAAAAAACCGCCCATTTCCAACATTTTCCCCTTGACAAACGGAAAATCCGTGATATTATATTTTGCGGTAATTCTCCAAAACTTCATACCTTATCAAGAGTGGTTGAGGGAACGGCCCGATGAAACCACGGCAACCTGCCTGCCGGGCAAGGTGCCAAATCCGACGAGTTTGCTGACTTCGACAGATGAGGAGCGCTTTTATGCACGATCCGTCGAGTGGCGGGGCGTGCATTTTTCTTTTGAGATCATGCTCCACTTTGTTGTTGCGAGAAATACCGAAAACAAATGAAAAGGAGCATTTTTATCATGGCAAGAAGACTGTTTACTTCCGAATCCGTCACCGAGGGTCATCCCGATAAGATCTGCGACCAGATCAGCGACGCTGTGCTGGACGCCATCTACGCCCAGGACCCCATGGGCCGTGTGGCCTGCGAGACCACCGTCACCACCGGCCTGGTGTGCGTGATGGGCGAGATCACCACCTCCGCCCAGATCGACATCCCCGCCATCGTCCGTGAGACCGTCCGTGAGATCGGCTACGACCGTGCCAAGTACGGCTTCGACTGCGATTCCTGCGGCGTCATCACCACCATCGACAAGCAGTCCACCGACATCGCCATGGGCGTGGACAAGAGCTTTGAGGCCAAGGCTTCCGGCGAGGAAGAGCTGGACAACGGCGCCGGCGACCAGGGCATGATGTTCGGCTATGCCTGCCGCGAGACCGAGGAGCTGATGCCCCTGG
>JAFQFC010000050.1 GCA_017415775.1 Oscillospiraceae bacterium | reverse complement strand
GATAAAAGTTGCTGTAGATATTTTCTTTCTTCCAGTGTAAAATGTGTGTAGGACAATATACAGATCTCCTCGTGTGCGTGTTTGTTGTGGTGACTACATTTTACACGATGGTTTGTATATTGTCTTTTATTTTTCGAAGTGCTGCACTTCAAATTGTAATCTGCCCACCTCCCTCGTCAGAGGGAGGTTTTGATGCGGTGAGAGGTCTTTGCCGGGGATACTTTTTTATCAGTCCTCGTCTTCGTCGCTGTCCATGAAGATCTCCTCGCTTTGCTGCTGCGCAGCCACCAACAGAGCACGGGCCTGCCCGTAATTTTGCTGCTCCATGGCGTTGAGCGCATCGGTCACGGCGTTGAAGAGGGTGTAATACATCGTTCGGTACATGGTGCGGCCTCCTTCTTGAAAGTTGGTATTCGTATTTGTATTCGCTTAACGATTCTATAAGCAGCATATCATATCGCATACAATAGTGCAAGAGGTGAGATGATATGCCTGCATTTATTCCCAAACAGTACAAGAAAGAGCCCATCACCATCCGTGTCAGCATGGAAAAACTGGCCCAGATCGATCAGCGAGCTGCTGAGTATGACATGAGCCGCAGCGAGTTTATCAACCAGTGCATCGACTATGCCATGGAGCATATCGGCGAGGAGAAAGAATAACGAAAGAAAACGTCCCGATTCTCCACAGAATCGGGACGTTTTTTGTCGATATATGGCTTTGCCATTCGATCTGTTGGCTTGCGCCAACTCGATATCGCTTAGTAGGAGCCCAGATCGGCGGACTTGTCGCCTGCCACGCTGGCACCGAACTCGTAGTCGTTGCCGGGCAGGATGGCGTTGAGGGCCACACCGGCGATGGCGGCGATGGCGAGGCCGGACAGGGTGACGGTGGCGCTGCCCAAAGTGAAGCTGATACCGCCGACGGAGCTGAAGCCCAGGCCGCACACGAAGATGACGGCGGCGATGATCAGGTTGCGGGACTGGGTCAGGTCCACGCGGTTTTCCACGATGTTGCGCACACCCACGGCGGAGATCATACCGTACAGGATAAAGCTGACGCCGCCCACGATGGCTGTGGGGATGGAGTTGACCAGTGCGTCAAACTTGGGGGAGAAGCTCAGCAGGATGGCAAAATAGGCAGCCAGACGCACCACGCGGGGGTCATAGACCTTGCTCAGGGCCAGCACGCCGGTGTTCTCGCCGTAGGTGGTGTTGGCGGGGCCGCCGAACATGGCGGAAATGGAGGTGGCCAGGCCGTCACCCAGCAGGGTGCGGTGCAGGCCGGGATCTTCGATGAAGTTTTTGCCGGTGGTGGAGGAGATGGCGGACACGTCGCCGATGTGCTCCATCATGGCGGCGATGGCGATGGGGGCCATGATGAAGATGGAGGTAATGTCAAACTTGGCGATGACGATCTTCTGCAGGCCCACGAACTGCGCCTCGCTGACGGCGGTGAAGTCCACCTGGTTGAAGAGCAGGGCCACGATGTAAGCGCCCACCACACCCAGCAGGATGGGGATGATCTTGATCATGCCCTTGCCGAAGATGTTGGCCACGATGATGATGGCGATGGCCACCAGTGCCAGAGGCCAGTTGGTGGAGGCGTTGCTGACGGCAGAGCCGGACAGGTTCAGACCAATGAGGATGATGATGGGACCGGTGACGATGGGGGGGAAGAAGCGCATGACCTTCTTGGCGCCCACCAGCTTAAACAGGAGTGCCAGCACCAGATACAGAGCGCCGGCCACCACGATGCCGCCCAGGGCATAGGGCAGCTTTTCCTCGCCGGTCATACCGGCGTATTTGCCGGCGTCCAGCTTGGCCACTGCCTCAAAACCGCCCAGGAAGGCGAAGGAGGAACCCAGAAATGCGGGAACTTTGAACTTGGTGCAGATATGGAAGATCAGGGTGCCGAGACCGGCCATCAGCAGCGTGGTCTGGATGGACAGGGGCAGGCCGTAGCCGGATACCAGAATGGGCACCAGAACGGTGGCGCCGAACATGGCAAACAGGTGCTGCAAACCCAGGATCAGCATGCGGGGTGCGCCCAATGTGCGGGCGTCGTAGATGGCCTCCTGGCCGAGATTGTGTTTCATGGGGGTTCCTCTCTTTCTCTTTTTTGTTTCTCGTGGTGCATGGGCAAAAAAAGAAACCGGCACTACAGCCGGTCAAAAAACAATAACGCCCATAGAGACAGAGAGAGCCGTGCCTGCGGTTTTGCAAATAGCGACATGCAGCATCTCCCACACCTCCTTCAGCGTTGCTCCCATTATAAAATGGCCGGAGCGAAAAAACAAGAGGGGCAGGGGCTGGGAGGTTGAAAAAATTTTTGCCGACCCGGTCATGTTTACAAGGCGGCGGCTTTGTGGTACAGTATATCTTGGTCAAATTTGGGGAGGTGACATCCGTGGGCTACCGTGACGAGATCGCTGCCTGTGGGGCGGCAGAGCGGGAGAACTGGCAGGTCTTTGCCTGCGTGGATTCCACCAACCTGGTATGCAAGCGCTGGGCGCCGGAGGGGATGCCCGACGGCGCTGTAGCCATTGCGGGCGAGCAGACGGCGGGCCGGGGCCGGCTGGGCCGCAGCTTCCAGTCCCGCCCGGGGGTGGGGCTGTACCTCTCCGTCCTGTGGCGTCCCCCGTGCGACGCCGCCGCGCTGATGACCGTCCCGGCGCTGGGCGCTGTGGCGGCGGTGCGTGCGGTGGCGCAGGTGTGCGGCCTGACGCCCCGGATCAAGTGGCCCAACGATCTGGTGTATGACGGGCGGAAGCTGGGCGGCATCCTGTGCGAATCGGTGATGCTGGGCGGCGAAACGGCGGTGGTGCTGGGCATCGGCATCAACGTCAGCCACCGGAGCGAAGATTTCGACGGCGAGGTGCGTGACATGGCCGCTTCGCTGGAAATGGTGACGAAAACACCTGTCAGCCGTGCCGCATTGGCGGCGGCGCTGATGGCGCAGCTGGATCTTCTGCGTACCGAGGCACTGGAGCGGCCCACGCTGTGGCTGGCGGAATACCGCCGCCGCTGCCTGACGGTGGGCCGGGAAGTGCAGATTTTGCATGACGGCGCAGCACGTCCCGCCACGGCCCTGGACGTGGACGAGGGCTACGGCCTGCGTGTGCGGTATGCAGACGGAGAAGAAGCAACGGTCCGTGCCGGCGAGGTGTCGGTGCGGGGCCTGTACGGATATGTATAAGGAGGAAGAACCATGCGGATGTTATGGGAATTGTTCATCACGTTTGCCAAGGTGGGCGTGATGACGTTCGGCGGCGGTTACGCCATGCTGCCGATCTTGCAGCGGGAAGTGGTGGAAGGCAAGGGCTGGGCCAGCGATGAGGAGCTGACGGACTACTTCGCCATCGGCCAGTGTACCCCCGGCATCATTGCCGTCAACACGGCCACCTTCATCGGCCAGAAGCAGGCCGGTTTCTGGGGCGGCATCATGGCCACTCTGGGCGTGGTGTTTCCCTCCATCGTCATCATCACCCTGCTGGCCGGTGTCATCGACGCCTTTTCCCATCTGATGTGGGTGCAGCATGCCTTCGGCGGCATCCGTGTGTGCGTGTGCGTGCTGATCTTCAATGCGGTGGTGAAGCTGTGGAAGAGCGCCGTGAAGGACAAGTGGGCCTTCGGCATCTTCGCCGTGGTGCTGGTCTGCTCGCTGCTGCTGGATCTATCCCCGGTGGTGTACGTGCTGTTCGCCGCCGTGGCCGGTATTGTCATCAAGGTGCTGGGAGGTAAGAAGGCATGAGTGTTTATCTGCAGCTGTTTCTGGAATTCTTCCGCACGGGCCTCTTCGCCGTGGGCGGCGGCATGGCCACCCTGCCCTTCCTCTATGACATGGCCGAGCGTACCGGCTGGTTCACCGCCGCCCAGCTGGCGGATATGATCGCCGTGTCCGAGTCCACCCCCGGCCCCATCGGCGTCAACATGGCCACCTACGTGGGCTATACCAGCGCCGGCGTGCCCGGTGCGGTACTGGCCTCTCTGGGTTTGGTGACCCCGTCTTTGATCGTCATCATGATCGTGGCCGCCTTCCTCAAGGCTTTCCGGGAGAGCAAGTACGTCAGCGCCGCTTTCTACGGTCTGCGCCCCGCCTCCACCGCCATGGTGGCCTCCGCCGGCGTCACCGTGGTGCTGGCCACCTTCGTCACCGGCGAGATCGCCGCTGTGGCGGATCTGGTGACCGCCATCGACTGGCGCTACGTGGTGCTGGCGGCGGTGCTGCTGGTGCTGACCCGCTGGTGCAAGGCCACCAAAAAGCTCCACCCCATCGTGTTCATCGCTTTGAGCGCCGTGGTGGGCGTGGTGCTGAAATTCTGAAAATCGGATCAAAAAACCACCGGAAAGTCCTGCTTTCCGGTGGTTTTTTGCTATTTTTAATATCCTCGGATGTAGGCTGCGGCCAGGGCCATCACTTCCCGGGCCCAGTAGCCGGCGGCCAGATACCAGGGGCTTTCGCAGCCCAGGGCACGGGCGTCCAGCCCCACACGCTCTGCGAAAATAGAGGCACGCAGCTGGTGGAAGTTGTCCGAAGCCACCAAAATGGTGGGGCAGAGGCCGTTTTCTGCGATGATCCGGGCGGAGAAGGCCATGTTCTCGGCGGTGTTGACGGATTGGTCCTCCACGAAAATGCGCTCGTTGGCGATGCCCAGCTCCACCAGCTCCCGGCGGATGCACTCGCCTTCGGCGATGTTCTCGCCGCTGCCCTTGCCGCCGGTGGCAACGCACAGGGCGTCGGGGTGGGCGGCCAGATATTCGTAGGCCGTCTCGATGCGGGAGCGCAGCATGACGCCGGAGCGGTCGCCCCGGACCTGACAGCCCAGCACCACCACGGTGACGTCCTCATCTGCGGCGGGAGCATTGTTTGCGGCGGCGCCGATGAGCAGGCACACCGCCAGGATGCACGCCACCGCCGCACCCAGCACGGCGGAAAAAGCGATGGCGAAGGGGCGCAGCTTCCCGGTGAAGAGCCGGCCCACGGCGGCAGGGAACAGCAGCCCCAGCGCCGCCAGCAGCAGCAAGGCGGCGGGGTAGAGCATACCGATGTGGACCGTGCCGATTGTCAGCGGCAGCAGGAAAAAGGCAGCAAGACCGAGACACACCACGGCTGCGGCGATGCGAAGCGCTTTTTTCATCTCAATTGTCGGCAATGTGGCCGGCGATGCGCTGGATGATCATGTCCAGGGCCACCAGATTGTGGCCGCCCTCCAGCACCACGATGTCGGCAAACTTCCGGCTGGGCTCCACGAACTGCTCGTGCATGGGCTTGACGGTGGTGAGATACTGCTGCACCACCGACTGCATGGAGCGGCCACGCTCCTCCACGTCCCGCAGTGCCCGGCGCAGGATGCGCACGTCGGCGTCGGTCTCCACGAAGATCTTGATGTCCAGCAGGTCCCGCAGGGCCTTGTCGGCGAAGATGAGGATGCCCTCCACCAGCACCACCTTGGTGGGGTGGATGGTCACCGTTTCGTCGGTGCGGTTGTGGTCGGAATAGGAGTAGACGGGACATTCGATGCTCTGCCCGGCCTTCAGCATCTTCAGATGTTCCACCATCAGGTCGGTGTCGAAAGCGTCGGGATGGTCGTAGTTCTGCAGGCAGCGGATCTCGAAGGGCACGTCCTGCCGCTTATAGTAGTTGTCGTGATGGACCACGCTGATCTCGGCGCCGAAGCGGTGGGCCAGATGCTCGGTCAGGGTGGTTTTACCGGAGCCGGTGCCGCCGGCGATGCCGATGAAGATGGTGTTCATAGCCATGTCCCTCCATGCAATAACAGTTGCTTCTATTATAGGAAGCTGCGGCGGGAAAAGCAAGCCGTAGGGGCGAAACTTGTAAAAAAAGGATGAATTTCCGAGAATTACAGTTGACGGTTGAAGAGAAAAAAGGTATCATGTACCCAGAGGAAATCTGCCGCTGCGGCGGCTTTTATCATGAGCCGCTCCGCAGAGGGCGGGAAAGGAAGAACGCAATGAGCCTGATCAAGTGCAATAAATGCGGAGAGATGTTCTCCGACAGCTATAAAGAGTGTCCCTTCTGCCTGGAAGACGAGGAGTTCAACGGCGGCCGCAAGCCCCGCAACCCCGGCCGCCGGGTGCAGAAGCCCAAGGCCCCCAGTATTCTGGGCCCCGCCATGCTGGTGGTGGTCCTGCTGCTGGCCGGTTATCTGGTCTACACCTTCCTGGGCACCGATATCGCCAAGTGGTTTGACGGCGACGAGGACAAGCCCGGTATCGACCAGCCCGTGCAGGGCGACGATCAGCCCGGTAAGGACGAGGGCAATGAGGGCGAGGATGATCCCACCCAGCCCACCGCTACCGTCACGCTGGACAAGAGCAATCTGGTGCTGGAGGCCGGTAAGAGCGAACAGCTGACCGCCGCCGGTGCCGAGGGCATCACCTTCCACAGCAGCGACGAGGCTGTGGCCACGGTGGACGCCGCCGGTAAGGTCACCGCCGTGTCCGTGGGCAGCGCCACCATCACCGCCAGCGCTGAGGGCGCTACCTCCGCCGCCTGCGTGGTCACCGTCAATCCCGCACCTAAGAAGCTGGTGCTGCAGTCTATCTACGGCACGAAGAATGACATCAGCATCAAGGTGGGCGGCGTAGCTCCCATGATGGTGGACGGCACCGATTCCACCATCCAGTGGTCTATGGAGAACAGCTCCATCGCCTCCGTGGACAGCAAGGGTAACGTCAAGGGCCTGCGAAACGGCAAGACCAAGGTCATCGCCACGGTGGATGGCCAGACCCTGACCTGCATCATCCGTGTCAACTAAAGAAATGTCCCCCAAGCGGCGCTCAAAGGAGCGCCGCGTTTATTTGTTTTATTGCTATT
>JAFQFC010000008.1 GCA_017415775.1 Oscillospiraceae bacterium | reverse complement strand
GTCAGAAGTTAAGGAAGAAAACCGCGACGCGGTTTTTTCATAAATTTTTCATTTTGCATTCTGCATTTTCGTATCCCTCCACCGCAAGCGGTCGATATGCGCACAAGATACGTATCCCTCCACCGCTGGCGCGGTCCCCCTCCCCTTAGGCAGGGGAGGTAAAGCAAAGAGGAGAATTCTATGACACACTTGGATTTTCGATGGCGGTTTTCGTGAAAAAGTGAAGGAAATACGCTGTTTTTCGATTCGAATTGTAAAGGAGTAACGACCATGGAAGAGAAAAAGATCCCTTATAAAATCTACCTCAGCGAGGACGAGATGCCCCGGGCATGGTACAATGTCCGTGCCGATATGAAAAACAAGCCCGCCCCTCTGCTGGACGGCGAGACCATGCAGCCCATCACGCTGGAAAAGCTGAGCGAGGTGTTCTGCGAGGAGCTGGCACGGCAGGAGATGGACGAGGACACCGCCTGGTTCGAGATCCCCGAGGAGATCCGCAGCTTCTACCGGATGTATCGTCCCTCGCCGCTGGTCCGTGCCTACTGTCTGGAAGAAAAGCTGGGCACCCCCGCCCACATCTACTACAAGTTCGAGGGCAACAACACCTCCGGCTCCCACAAGCTCAACAGCGCCATCGCACAGGCCTACTATGCAAAGCTGCAGGGCCTCAAGGGCGTCACCACCGAGACCGGCGCCGGTCAGTGGGGCACGGCCCTTTCCATGGCCTGCGCCTATCTGGGCCTGGACTGCGAGGTGTTCATGGTCAAGTGCTCCTATGAGCAAAAGCCCTTCCGCCGTGAGGTGATGCGCACCTACGGCGCCCACGTGACGCCCTCTCCCTCCGACACCACCGCCGTGGGCCGCAAGATCCTGGAGCAGTTCCCCGGCACCTCCGGCTCTCTGGGCTGCGCCATCAGCGAGGCCGTGGAGGCCGCCACCACCCGTGAGGGCTACCGCTACGTGCTGGGCAGCGTCCTCTCTCAGGTGCTGCTGCACCAGACCGTCATCGGCCTGGAGACCCAGACGGCGCTGCGCAAGTACGACATCAAGCCCGACATGATCATCGGCTGCGCCGGCGGCGGCTCCAATCTGGGCGGCCTCATCGCTCCCTTCGCCGGCGAGATGCTGCGGGGCGAGGCTAACTATCAGCTCATCGCTGTGGAGCCCGCTTCCTGCCCCAGCCTGACCCGTGGCGTGTACCGCTACGACTACTGCGACACCGGCGCCATCTGCCCCCTGCAGAAGATGTACACCCTGGGCAACGGCTTCATCCCCGCCGCCACCCATTCCGGCGGCCTGCGCTATCACGGCATGAGCGCCATCGTGTCCCAGCTGTACGCCGACGGCCTGATGGAGGCCCGCTCTGTGGCCCAGACCGACGTGTTTGCCGCCGCACAGGAGTTCGCCAGGTGCGAGGGCATCCTGCCCGCTCCCGAGTCCAGCCACGCCATCAAGGTGGCCATGGACGAGGCCATCAAGTGCAAGGAGACGGGCGAGACCAAGACCATCGTCTTCGGTCTCACCGGCACCGGCTACTTCGACATGATGTCCTACGGTAAGTTCAACGATGGGCTGATGACCGACTACGTGCCCACCGAGGAGGAGCTGCAGCGTGGCTTCGACTCCATCCCCAAGTTCCCCGGCAACGAATAAGGCGAGGTAAATCCCCCCGATTTTGCCCTTGGCAAAATCACCCCCCTTTAGGCAAGGGGGGTACAGAGGAAAGGATACAAAAAAGAGAGTGCAGAACCATTCTGCACTCTCTTTTGTCGTATTTCCTTACTTTTTCTTCCGCTTGAAGAGATAGCTGCGGAACAGCACCACCTGCAGGGCCAGGAAGAACACCACCAGGATCACCATGGTGAGGGCCGGCTTCTTGGGCGCCAGGGTGGCCAGCAGCATCATGGGGAAGCCCAGCGCAATGGCCGGCAGGTTCTGGTACACCATGTTGTCGGCGGCGGGGGTCTTGAAGTCGCCGTCGATCTCACGCAGCAGGATGACGCCGGTGCTGGCGGTGCCGGTGAGCATGCCGTACATCATCAAAAACTGCTCCTGAGGATATTCGGGGAACAGGCGCTTGGCCACAGTCAGATTGTAGATGTAGGTGACGATCAGACCTGCCACGCCCAGGATCAGCATGACGCCCCAGTAGCTTTCCAGAATGCCCAGACGGATGGCTGCCACGCCGGCCACCACCATCAGGTCGTAGAAGAAGTTGCTGCAGCGGGTCATGAGGAAGTCGTTGGTGTGCTTGCGGCGGACGAAGCCCTTGCGGTTGAGGAAGTTCAGCACCGCCTTGACGATGGCGGCAGCCGCCACGCCCAGCAGGAAGTTGAAGCCGTAGATCACCGACTTCATGCCGGGGATCAGCTGGGCAAGGCCGATGATCATCAGCTGGGCGATGAAGTAGGCCAGAGCGATGAAGGCCAGCTGCACGGTGATCTTGTCCATGCTCTCCTGCATGGGGATCTCGCCCTCGGCCTGGATCTCGCCCATGTCCAGAGCGCTGTCGCCCCGGCCACGGTCGAGGATGTGGCCCTTCTTCTTCAGGTAATACAGGTGGGCCACGCCGCCCAGGCTGGCGCTGAGGAAGCCCAGGGCTGCGATGGTGAGGCCGAAGCTCTTGCCGCCCACAAAGCCGTATTCCAGCTCATAGATGTTGCCGTAGTTCATGGCCTGACCGGTACCCTGACCGAAGCCGAAGGGCAGCAGGATGCCGGCGGCGGGGAAGAAGCCGTCGATGACGGCAGCCACGATCATGGTGATGCCGAAGCCCACCACCGCCTGCAGCAGGTACGTGGACACGGTGGTGACGCCGGTGTTTAAGATCTCGCCGGCCCGCTTTTTACCCATCTTGCCGCCGCCGGCCTTCAGCGTGGAGGCCACGAAGCCCAGGGCCAGACAGTGGTAGGTGATGATCTCCAGCGTGGTGGTGCCGCTGGCGCCGAAGAAGGGCTCGTCGAACATCACGTTGCCGGTGATCAGCTTATACACGCCTGCCACGATCAGCAGGATGCCGCCGCCCAGCACCGAGGTGGGGATCAGGGAGGCGTTGAGGATGGGCACCACTTTTTTCAGCGCCTTGGCGGCCAGCAGGCTCATCAGCAGAACGGCCAGTACGTTGAACCAGCCCCATACACTATAGTCCCAAAAATTCTCCATGTTCGGCTCCTTCCTTACAGTTGAGATAATGGTGGAAAATATTCACATGACGCAGGGCGTTGAAACGCTGGCTGCCGCTGATCTGATACAGCTTGTCGCCAAAGTAGACGTTCAGCTTGTTCTTGCCCAGCACCGTCACCATGTCGGTGTCAGCAAAGGGGAAGACGAAGAGGGGGGCGGTCTCGCTGCCCACCTCCATGCGGTCGCCGTAGAGCCGCAGCGCCGCAGACTCCGCCGCCAGGACCTTGTGCTGGTAGGGGATGACCTCCCACATCTTTACCGTGTCGCAGTAGAGAGGGGCCTGCGTGTGGGCTGTCAGGTCCAGCTTGCGGACGAAGTCGCACTGGTAGTCATACCACTGGGCTACGTGGGGGAAGGGGAAGTCGCAGTTCACGCCTTCCAGAGCGGTGTCGCTGCGGTAGCGGATCTGCATCTCGCAGCGCTTGCAGGCGATGACATCGCCGTGACTCTCAAACTCGCTGAGGCCGCAGTGGGGGCAGACGTACATGGCACGCTCCAGATACTCGGCCAGATGGGGGGAGTGGTATTCGTGGTCGGTATTGGCCTCGTCCACCCACAGCTCCCGGCTCAGCAGAGCGTGGAGCTCTTCATTGCTCATGGCCTTGACTTCTTCCGGCTCGATGACGCACTTGACATAGGCCCGCATCCTGCCCTTGCGCACCACATCGCTCCAGCGGGGCTGGATGCCGTAGCCGCCTTCGATGCGGAAAATGGCCACCGGCAGCTTCAGCATCTTCACCATCTTCACGATGGCGGGGTTGAAGTAGCAGGTGCGGCCGGAGTAGGTACGGTTGCCCTCCGGAGCCAGCGCAATGGTGCCGCCCTCCTTGGCCACCTGCATGCAGGTGCGGGTGGCTTTCAGGTCGGTGGTCTGCTTCTTGATGGGGATGGGGGCCACGGCCCACTCCAGCAGGCGGCTCAGCCAGCCCAGAGAGAACAGATGCTCGCTGGCGATGTAGTAGATGGGCTGACGGAAGGCCATGGAGACGAAGAACTGGTCGAAGGCGGTCTGGTGGTTCATCATCACCAGATACTGCCGGCCGTTCTCCTCACGGAACGGCTCCACCTTAACGCCGTATTTCCATTTGGTATAGGTGCCGATCAGGGGACGCAGCAGGGCGGTGATCACCTTGTGGCGCTTGCGTACCCAGGGCTGTTTTTTCTTTTCTTTCATAGCGATTCCCTCTTTAGGTCGAATGAAATATTCAACACATTATACCACTTTTGTCTCCGTTCGACAAGAAAAATATCAAGAGAAGTTGAAGCTTGGCTTAAGAATCCATGAAGCTGGGGGTGAAAAGGGGGGATTTTTCCTCCCGACAGGCGGCTTCCTCTTGACGAAAGGCATGTTTTTCGGCTAAAATAGGACAAACTGGTTTACTATGCCCATTTCTCACCAAGGAGGATCTTCATAGATGGCAAACGGATTCATCGACAAGGCCCGGATCACCGTGCGTGCCGGCAACGGCGGCAACGGCGCGGTGTCGTTCCACCGGGAAAAGTATATTGCGGCCGGCGGCCCCGACGGCGGCGACGGCGGCAACGGCGGCAGCATCATTTTGCAGGTGGATGACAATATGTCCACCCTGATGGACTTCCGCTATAAGCGCAAGTACGTGGCCACCAACGGCATGGACGGGCAGGGCGCCCGCCGCACCGGCAAGGACGGCCAGAGCCTCATCATCAAGGTGCCCCGTGGCACGCTGGTGCGCCACGCCGAGACCGGCGAGATCATCAAGGATATGTCGGGCAGCGAGCCTTACGTGCTGTGCAAGGGCGGCAAGGGCGGCTGGGGCAACCAGCATTTCGCCACCCCCACCCGTCAGGTGCCCCGCTTCGCCAAGGCAGGCCTGCCCGGCGAGAGTCTGGACGTGTTTCTGGAGCTGAAGCTGCTGGCCGACGTGGGTCTGGTGGGTTTCCCCAACGTGGGTAAGTCCACCCTCCTGAGCGTGGTCAGCAAGGCCCATCCCAAGATCGCCAACTACCACTTCACCACCCTCTATCCCAACCTGGGCGTGGTGTACGTGGATGAGGGCGTCAGCTTCGTCATGGCCGATATCCCCGGCATCATCGAGGGCGCCAGCGAGGGCGCAGGCCTGGGCCACGACTTCCTGCGCCACATCGACCGCTGCCGATTGCTGGTGCATCTGGTGGACGTGTCCGGCAGCGAGGGCCGGGACCCCATCGAGGACTTTGACACCATCAACGCAGAGCTGCAGCAGTACAGCGCTGATTTAGCGGCTCGTCCTCAGATCGTGGTGGCCAACAAGACCGACCTGCTGGAGGATCCTGAGCAGCTGGAGGCCTTCCGTGCCCATGTGGAGGCCCTGGGCTACACCTTCATGGAGATGTCCGCCGCCACCCATCAGGGTACCCGTCAGCTGGTGCAGCGCATCGGCGCCATGCTGGCAGACCTGCCCCCCGTCATCGTCTACGAACCGGAGTATGTACCCCGTCCGCCCCAGATCGACACCAGCGAGCCTCTCAGCATCACCCGGGAGGACGATACGTGGCTGGTGGAGGGCCCGTGGCTGCAGCGGCTCATGGCCAACATCAATTTCTCCGACTACGAAAGCCGCATGTATTTCGACAAGATGCTGCGCCAGAGCGGTCTTTTCGATCAGCTGGAGGCCATGGGCATCGAGGACGGCCACTTCGTTTCCATGTACGATCTGGAGTTTGAGTATCAGAAGTAAATTGTTTCAAAAAAGCGGCATTTGCCGCTTTTTTGGTTTTTGAAAGACTGCTGCGGCAGGCCGAGTCGGCCTGCCCTACAAAAAGGCTGCGTAGGGCGTGCCGACCTCGGCACGCCGAAAAATAAAGCGTGATGAATTGGCGCTGTTGCGCCATGAATGGATGCGTTCGCATCATGAATTGACTTGCGTCATGATTTGCGCCTGCGGCACATTTCAAGCATAACTACAGCACCTCCGGGCAGACTATGCCCGGAGGTGTTTTTTTGCTATGCAAAAAAAGTTTGATGCGCCATTTCCTCGCCCCCTTGGGGCAACCGGAAATGATGCGCAAAATGCTATGTCCGATCCTTTGACCGATCTTCTCAACCGCAATGCGGCGGCGTATACCTTTTTCTATTCCCTCTCCCCGGAGACACAGACGGCGCTGCGTGAGCGCACCATCCACACCCTGCCGGAGCTGCACCGTGCGGCTTCCGACATTGCGCTGCAGCAGCGGCCCCAGGCATTTTGAAAGGAGCAACAACCATGTCAACGAAAGAGTCGATTTCCATTTTGAAAGAGTGCGACGCCGGCGTGAAGATGGCGCTGGCGTCGTTGGACGACGTGTGGGAGCATGTGCAGCACTCGGAGCTGCGTGCCATCCTCAACACCACCCGGGCCCAGCACCAGTCGGTGGGCCGGGAGATCCAGCTGCTGCTGGAGGAGTACGGCGGCCGGGAGAAGGACCCCAATCCGATGGCCCGGAAGATGTCCTCCGTGATGACGAAAACCAAACTGGGGCTGGACAAGTCCGACGCCGCCTGCGCCCGGGTGCTGCTGGAGGGCTGCGACATGGGCGTCCAGAGCCTGCACCGCTACCTCAACCGCTACCGTGGCGCAGAGGTGCCGGCCCGTGCCCTGTGCCGCACGCTGGTGGCCATCGAGGAGCAGCTGAGCCGGGACATGCGGACGTTTTTGTAATCGGAGACGAGTGTCAGCGTGGCGCTTACCAGCTCCCTACTATGCTGTCACCTTGTCCAGTCTCCGACGGCCACCTTTCTTTCACCAGCGAAAGAAAGGTGGGAAAGAAGCGCCGCAAGGGACCCATGGTCCCTTGACCCCCTTGATCCTGCAAGAGTTGCCGACAAAAACAGGATGAAATGTTGCACTGTCTCTGCTTCTCTTTTCGCTGCCGCACCGCTCTGAAATGTAGGAGCAGGCAATTCTACCGTCGTACCATGTGAGCGGCCAAGCGAGTTAGAGGAAAGTCAATTCCTGTCTTTGCCCCGAAGTTACCGCATTCCGGTTCGCGATGTAAACATGCACCGTCATTAGAGGGGAATAGCCGCGCAAGGAAGGGTGGAAACCATTGGTTTCCACGGGCGTGTTT
>JAFQFC010000049.1 GCA_017415775.1 Oscillospiraceae bacterium | reverse complement strand
TCATGAGAATCTTCGTGTTGTGGAAGATCTCATCAATCATCGTCCCAGAAAGTGTCTCGGCTGGATGTCTCCTGCCGAATTTTTCCAAACTACTGTTGCACTTGCTTGACAATCTGCCGGGGACCGCGTCAGCGGTGGAGGGGTATTTCACCCGGATTTCGAAGTGCCTGCGTGAACCGGCAGTAAATCCCCCCGGCTGCTTCGCAGCCACCCCCCTTTTAGGCAAGGGGGGTACAGAGGAGCGAATCAAAACCACCAATATGAGGTGATCCATATGAAAGTTTTAGACTACCTGCAAAACCACATTCTGCTGCTGGATGGCGGTATGGGCTCGCTGCTGCAGGCCCGGGGCTTGCAGCCCGGTGAGCATCCCGAGCGGTGGAACATCACCCACCCGGAGGAGATCGTGGCGGTGCAGCAGGCTTACTTCGACGCCGGCACCAACGTGATCAACACCAACACCTTCGGTGCCAACTCTCTGAAATTCGACGACGCCGAACTGGAAGCCATCATCGCCGCCGCCATCGCCAACGCCCGCACCGCCGCCGAGCAGAGCGTGGGCCGGCAGCCCAAGTTCGTGGCCCTGGACATCGGCCCCACCGGGCGGCTTCTCAAGCCCTACGGCGATCTGGACTTCGAGGACGCCGTGGCGATTTTTGCACAGGTGGTGCGCCTTGGCGTGAAGTACGGCGCTGACCTGATCTTTATCGAGACCATGAACGACAGCTACGAGACCAAGGCCGCCCTGCTGGCGGCCAAGGAGAACTCGTCGCTGCCGGTGTTCGTGTCCAACGCCTACGGCGAGGACGGCAAGCTGATGACCGGCGCCTCCCCCGAGGCCATGTGCGCCCTGCTGGAGGGCATGGGGGCTGACGCCATCGGCGCCAACTGCTCCCTCGGCCCCAAGCAGCTGCGCTCTGTCATGGAGCGCCTGCTGGCCGTGGCCAGCGTGCCGGTGCTCCTCAAGCCCAATGCGGGCCTGCCCCGCAGCGTGGACGGCAAGACCGTCTATGATGTGGCCCCCGCCGAGTTTGCCCGTGAGGTGGCCGCTCTGGTAGACGCAGGCGTCAACATCTGCGGCGGCTGCTGCGGCACCACCCCGGACTATATCGCCGCCCTGTCCGCCGCTGTGGCGGACAAGCAGCCCACCCCCGTCACCGACAAGGGCCTGACGGTGGTCAGCTCCTACACCCACGCCGTCACCTTCGCTGCCGACCCCATCCTCATCGGCGAGCGCATCAACCCCACCGGCAAGAAGCGGCTGAAGGAGGCCCTGCGAAGCGGAGACATGGATTACCTCTTGGGCGAGGGCCTGCGCCAGCAGGAGAAGGGCGCACACGTGCTGGACGTGAACGTGGGCCTGCCGGAGATCGACGAGGTCAGCGTGCTGCGCCGTGCCGTGACGGAGCTGCAGGCCGTCATCGACCTGCCCCTGCAGATCGACACCACCAATATCGCCGCCATGGAGGCGGCCCTGCGCCGCTACAACGGCAAGGCACTCATCAATTCCGTCAACGGCAAGGCCGACAGTATGGCCGCCGTGTTCCCGCTGGCCAAAAAGTACGGCGGCGTAGTGGTGGCCCTGACCCTGGACGAGAGCGGTATCTCCGCCGACGCCGCAGGCCGCATCGCTATTGCAGAAAAGATCCTGAAAACGGCGGAAAACTACGGAATTTCCCAAAAAGATATCCTTTTCGATACACTTGCCATGACCGTCAGCGCCGAGCCCATGGCCGCAAAAGTGACCCTTGCGGCGCTGGAGCATATCGAGCAGGTGCTGGACGTGCGCACCTCGCTGGGCGTGTCCAACGTCAGCTTCGGCCTGCCGGCCCGGGCTGCCGTCAACGCCGCCTTTTTCGCCGCAGCGCTGGAGCGTGGCCTCAGCGCCGCCATCATGAACCCGGATTCGGGGGATATGATGAAGACCTACCACGCCCACCGTGCCCTCCACGGTCTGGACGAAAATTGCGCCGATTATATGGCCTTTATGTCGTCCTACACCGAAGAACCCACGAAAAAAGAGAACATTTCCGCCCCTGTGACCGCCGAGAGCGGCAGCGCCCTGCAGCGTGCCGTCACCCGTGGCCTCAGCCGGGAAGCCGCCGCCGCCACGGAGGTGCTGCTGCGGGACACCGAGGGCCTTGCCATCGTGCAGCAGGAGATCATTCCGGCCCTGGACGAGGTGGGCCGTGGCTTCGAGGCCAAGCGGGTGTACCTGCCCCAGCTTCTCATGAGCGCCGAGGCTGCCTCCGCCGCCTTTGAGAAGATCAAGGCCGCCATGACCGTGGACGCAGCGCCCCGCCGCAGCGCCATCGTGCTGGCCACGGTGCAGGGCGATATCCATGACATCGGCAAGAACATCCTGAAGCTGCTGCTGGAAAACTACGGCTTCGCCGTCACCGATCTGGGCCGTGACGTGAGCCCCGCAGAGATCTGCGAGGCGGCGGTGAAGCTCCACGCCCCCATGGTGGGCCTCAGCGCCCTCATGACCACCACCGTCCCGGCCATGGCCGAGACCATCGCCCTGCTGCGTGAGAAGGCGCCCTGGGCCAAGGTGATGGTGGGCGGCGCCGTGCTGACCCGGGAGTACGCCGCTTCCATCGGCGCCGACGGCTACGGCCACGACGCCATGGCCGGCGTCCGTCTGGCGGAAGAATGGGAAAAAGTGAAATAAAAGTGAGAAATAATGCAAAAGGAGCATGACGATGGGACTGTTTGATGCATTTAAGAAGAAAGCCGCCCCTGCGGCCCCTGCCGCCAAGCCTGCCAAGGCCGCCCTGACGGCCCGGGAGCTGCGTGCGCTGGGTCAGGAGGAGCTGGACGCCCAGCATTACGACAGTGCCGTGGAGTATTTCCTGCAGGCTGCGGAGCTGGGCGACGCCGAGAGCGCCTATCTGGCGGCCAAGATCTGCTACGACGCCGACTCCATCCTGCTGGAATGGGAGGCCTGCGCCGCATGGTTCACCAAGGCCGCCGAGGGGGGCTATGTCCCGGCCCAGACCCTGCTGGGCGAGCTCTACAGCTACGGCGGCTGCGGGCTGACAGAGGACAGCGACAAGGCCCTGTACTGGCTGGAAAAGGCGGCGGAGCAGGGTGTGACCGAGGCCATGATCGGTGCCGGCGACGTCTGTGTCGACCGTGACGAGCTGGAGGCGGCGGAGCA
The DNA here is from genome assembly GCA_017415775.1 of Oscillospiraceae bacterium. Classification (GTDB taxonomy): domain Bacteria; phylum Bacillota; class Clostridia; order Oscillospirales; family Oscillospiraceae; genus Vescimonas. The sequence continues at coordinate 1,539 of JAFQFC010000049.1, read as the reverse complement.
GTGGTATCGCAAGGCCTACGACGCCGGTGACGAGCAGGCCATGTATAAGATCGGCATGATGTACCGCTACGGCGACAACGGCGAAGTGCCCGACGGCGGCAAGGCCGCCATGGCCTTTGCGGCGGCAGCCGGCGAGGGCAGCCGTGAGGCCATGCACGAGCTGGGCCTGATGTACGAGCTGGGCGCCGGCGTGGAGAAGGACGAGGCGAAGGCTGTGGACTGGTACCGCAAGAGCGCCCAGAAATTCTGCGCCGACGGTCAGTATGCCCTGGCCCGCTGTTACCTGCTGGGCATCGGCACGTGGGAGGATATGACCCTTGCCTATCTGTGGATGCACCGTGCTGCCGACAAGGGCCACGCAGAGGCCATCTGCGCCCTGTCCCAGATGCACCGTACCCAGAACCACGTGTCCTGGGACCATGCACGGCTGTGCTACTGGATGTATGAAGCACAGACCACCTACGACGAGGAGGCAAAGCAGGCCTGGCTGGAATTCGACGCACGGTGGGAGCGTCTCGGCGAGTGGAATGTGTCCGACCTGCAGCAGCGGGCCAAGGGCGGCGAGCTGGGCGCCATGCTGTATCTGGAGCGGCTGTACCTCAAGGGCGACGGCGTGCGCCGCAGCGCCGAAGAGGCGGCCAAATGGAGAGAGCGTGCCGCCCAGTGGGAACGTGACAATCCCGACGGCCAGCTGCCGCAGGGCGTGAGTCCCGGCGAATGCATGTACTGGGCCGGCATCAACTGCCTCACCGGCTTCGGTCTGGATGCATACGACCACGAGGGGGCCCTGTACTGGCTGGAGCTGGCGGCAGAGCGGGGTTACGGCGACGCCATGTACATGATGGGTGAGCTGTACCGCATCGGCCACGGCGTGGACGAGGATGTGGAGAAGGCCCGGAGCTGGTACATGAAGGGTATGTCGATGGAGCTGAAGAATGCCTGCTGCACCTATGCGCTGGGGCGGACCTACTGTCAAGAGAAGTATGGTGCCGCAGGTGTGGCAAAGGCCCGCCAGTGGTACAGCATGGCTGCCAAGTACGGCCACTGCCGTGCCGCCCTGCATTACAGCTTTGAGCGGGAACGCAAGGACAAGCAGGGCGCTTTGGAGATCCGTAAAAAGTGCGCTGAGCTGGGCGACGCCAGGGCAAGACAGCTGCTGGCACAGGAAAATGAATGAAAAGAAGGACGTTTCCTAAGGGAAACGTCCTATTTTGCGTATTTTGTTGTTTTACAGCACCTTGGACAGGAAGTCCTTCAAACGGTCGCACTTAGGATTATTGAACACCTCTTCGGGGGTGCCTTCCTCCAGGATCTGACCGTCGGCCATGAAGAGGACACGGTTGCCCACCTCGTGCGCAAAGCCCATCTCGTGGGTCACCACCACCATGGTCATGCCGCCACGGGCCAGTTCCTTCATAACTTCCAGCACCTCGCCCACCATTTCGGGGTCGAGGGCGGAGGTGGGCTCGTCAAAGAGCATCACGTCGGGCTCCATCATCAGCGCACGGACGATGGCCACACGCTGCTTCTGGCCGCCGG
>JAFQFC010000048.1 GCA_017415775.1 Oscillospiraceae bacterium | reverse complement strand
GCCGGAGAGCTGCACGGGATAGGCCTTGGCACGGTCGCCCAGACCCACACGCTCCAGGAGGTGCAGGGCCTTTTCCTCGGCCTCGGCCTTCTTCATGCCCTTGACCTTGATGGGGGCCATGGTCATGTTGTCCAGCACGGTCTTGTGGGGGAACAGGTTGAAATGCTGGAACACCATGCCCATACGCTGGCGGTGCTTGTCGATGTCCACCTTCTTGTCGGTGATGTCCACGCCGTCGAAGATGATCTGGCCGCCGGTGGGTACTTCCAGCAGGTTGAGGCTGCGGAGGAAGGTGGACTTACCGGAGCCGGAGGGGCCCACCACGACCATCACGTCGCCACGGTTGATGTCCACGGTGACGCCGTCCAGGGCGTGCAGTGCGCCCTTGTTGTAGTATTTCTGCAGGTCCTTGACCTGGATCAGCTTATCGGATGTCGCCACGGCGCATTCTCCTTTCGACGGCTTCCACGGCCTTGCCGGCGGGGAAGTTGATGGCAAAGTAGATCACGGCTACCAGTACGTAAGGTGCGGTGGAGATCCAGGTGGAGCCGGCGGTGGACTTGGCGGCAAACATCAGGTCGCAGATACCCAGCACCATGCAGATGGAGGACTCCTTCACCATGGTGATGATCTCGTTGGCGAGGGCGGGCAGCACGTTCTTGATGGCCTGAGGCAGCACCACCATGTACATGCCCTGCCACTTGCTCAGACCCAGAGAGCGGGCGGCCTCCATCTGGCCGGCGTCCACGGCCAGAATACCGGCACGGAAGATCTCAGCCACGTAGGCGGAGCTGTTGAGGGCCAGCGCCACCACGCAGGGCACGAAGTACACCATGGGGATGAAGCCGAACAGGTTGTAACGGGGATTGAAGCTGGAAAACAGGCCGAAGTTGATGATCATCAGCTGGACCAGCAGGGGGGTGGAGCGGAACACGGTGATGTAAGCGCCGGAGATGCCCTTGATGAGACGGTTCTTGCTCAGACGCATCAGCGCCAGCAGCAGAGCCGGTACGATGGCCAGCAGTACGGATACCACAGCCAGCAGCAGCGTGCACTCTACGCCTTCTACGAAAAGACTGCCGTATTTAGGCAGGAAATGGAAGTTGAAAAAGCCGTGAGGAGGGGGATTGACAAAGGTTTTGTCCACCCACAGGAGGATCTGATCCCACAATGCAGACATGAAATTCGTCCTTTCTTTTTGATGGTTTTCGTTGTTTTCAGCTCTTAAGCAGGCAAGAGGACGCAGGCGGCTGTGCCCTCTTGTCTGCTTAAGGCGCAGACGCGCGGGCGTGCGGGGCTGACGCCCCACACGTCCGCGTGCATTTATTTTTTGAGGGGGGAGTTGTTTCGTCAGTTATTCACCGGCGACTTCCACGGCCACGTCAGCCAGCTTGTCGGCATCGGCGATGAACTGCTCGACCTTCTTGTTGGCGACCATGTCAGCGATGGCGGCGTTGATGCCTTCCAGCAGACCCTGAGGATCGCCCTTGGCAACGGCCACGCAGTAAGGCAGAGCCTCACCCAGCTCGCCGGAAGCGTCAGCGATGGCCAGAGTCTTGTTGTTCTCGACGTACTGCATAGCGATGGCGCCGTCAACCACCACGGCGTCCAGCTTGCCGTTGGCCAGCATGTTGAACATATCGGTCACGGTGGTCTGGCTGTTCAGCTGAGCACCTTCCATGTCGTTAGTGACGATGTCCACGTTGGTGGTAGCGGTCTGGGCACCCACCAGCTTGCCGCCGAAGTCCTTCAGGGTCTTGTAAGCAGCAGCCTGATCGGCGGGAACGACGATCATCTTGGGCAGGTCGGTGTAGTAGGGATCGGAGAAGTCAGCAGACTCCAGACGATCGGGGGTAGCCTCGATGGCAGCCAGGACCATGTCGCACTTGCCCTGCTGCAGGTTGTTCAGCAGGAAGTCGAAGTTCATGTTCTGGACTTCCAGCTCCATCTCCATGCTGTCGGCGATGGCCTGAGCCACGGAGATATCGATACCGCCGTAGATCATGTTGCCGTTGGCATCGGGATACATGAACTCGTAGGGAGCGTAGTCAGCGGAAGTGCCCATCACCAGGGTGGTCTTCTCGTTGCCGGCTTCGCCTTCATCATCAACAGGGGCCTTTTCGCCGCAGGCGATCAGGGTCATGGCCATCAGCAGGGCCAGCATCATAGCAATGATCTTCTTCATGGTAATTTACCTCTTTCATCAAAATTTTTCATCAATCTTTTTCCAAAATCTTTGGCTCTATATCCTTACCTTCCTCGAAGGGTACAGACGGTTTTGGGTGTTCCCTTGGAACGATTCAAATCATAGCCCATGTGTGCATAAAAGTCAAGTCCTTTTTGCATAAAATTTCAAGCGATTTTGCGTTTTTGGTGAAAGTGTCGATTCGATGCAGGGTAAAGTGGGGGTGATTTGCTGAAATGCACAGTGATCCGGCATGCATATCCGAATAAATATTCACTTATGCGGCATAAAAGAGAAAACCCCTCCGAAGGGGGGAGGGGTGAAAAGATGTCTGCTACGGCAGGATGCGTCCGGCGCCCACGTAATACCGGGAGAAGTAGGGGCCGTCAATGTTGTCGATGGTGACGCCCCGGCTGGTGCTGGCGTGGATGAACCGGCCGCTGCCCAGATAGATGCCCACGTGGGTGATGCCGCTCTGGCCGGGGCCGGTGAAGAACACCAGATCGCCGGCTTTCCGCTGGGCCACGGTGACGGGCTTGGCGGCGGCGTATTGGCTGCGTGCGCCGTGGCTGAGGGAGCAGCCCACGGCGGCGAAGCACCGCATGGTGAAGCCGGAGCAGTCGGTGCCGCTTTTGGAAGCGCCGCCGTAGACGTAGGGGGTGCCCAGCCACGTGCGGGCGTGGGCCAGCAGCTCTGCCGTCAGATCCCGGGCGGCGGGGGTGTTTTTGTAGTCGTCGTAATCCACGCCCCGGCAGTCGTCGGCGCTGACATAGCCGGTGGTGCCGGCGAAGGTGATCTTGTACCAGCCGCCCTCGGTGATGTCCCTGAGCTGTGCGGCCTTGCCGGCGGCAAGGGTCCGCAGCGCAGATGCGTCGCTGTGGGGTGCGCTGCGCAGGGTGGTGCTGCGCTCCAGCACCACGCCGTCGTACAGTGCCAGATAGGCGCTGCGCAGCAGCTCTTCATGGGCGGCGTCGGCGGCGGCCTGCTGCCGGGCCTGCTGCTCCACCAGCGCCAGAGCGCCCAGCTGGGACAGCATCACCGGCTCGCCCTCGGCCAGCAGACCCAGCTCTTCGGCGGCGGCCATGCCCCGGCCCTGGGTCAGGGCCGTTTCCGCCGTGGGCGCTATGCCGTTTTCGCTGAGGATCTCGGCGGCCCGGTCGTAGGCGGCGGTGTCAACGTCCGCTGCGTGGGCCACCACCAGACAGCCCCACAGGGCGCTGCAGGCCAGCAGCAGACAGATTCGTTTTCTGATCATGGGAAACCTCGCTTTTTGGGAATGTGTTGCCGACAGTTATCTTACCACAAGTTTACGGAAAAGGGAAGATAAAAATTACAAATTGGTAACAGAAATATCAAAGCGGTAAAAATTTCCGCAGAAAAGCGGGGTTGCTCCCGGGGGTGAAATGGGGTAAAATGGGGAAAAAGAGAGAAAAAGGGAGGAATGTGCCATGAAGCGAAGAGGATTGCCGGTGCTGATCGCCGTGCTGCTGGTGGTGGCGGTGGTGCTGCCCCGGTACGGTCTGGTGGACCTGCTGTGGGGCAACAAGGCGGTGGCCGAGGCGGAAGCCACGCCCCGTTTGGCCTATTCCGTGGGCGCACTGTTTGACGACAGTGAGGAGACCATCCTGACGGTAGAGGAAGCGGCGGCGCTGGAAACCACGTACCACACCTGCCGCAGCAGCCTGCACTACGACACCCTCACCGGGGAGGAGCAGGCGGTGTACCGAATGATGGAGTACGCCATGGAGCATAGCCAGACCAACGTGCTGGTGGACAGCCGTCTGGTGCCGGACCATGAGCGGCTGGAGGAGATTTTGGCCTGCCTCGCCTACGATTCGCCCCTGCTGGAGCAGAACCTGCGCTACGAGGTGGGCGACTTCACCACCTATTATGATGTGGAGGTGCTGGGCATCTTCACCCGTACCGCCCAGATGGAGGGCTACTACCTGACGGTGGATAACTTCGCCCCCAAGTGGTGGCAGCCCAAGATGGAGGCCATGGCCGAGGCCAAGCGTGTGGTGGAGGGTCTGGACCCCAAGCTCAGCGAGCTGGAGAAGGCGGAGGTCCTCTACCGGCATCTGGCCGACAAGGTGACCTACACCGAGTACGATGACGGCGAGGCGGTCTATTCCTACCTCTACGACGGACTCATCAAGGGCGAGACCCACTGCGACGGCTACGCCAACTCTCTGGCGCTGCTGCTGCGTCTGGCAGGCATCGAGAACGTGGAGAAGGACTATTCCCCCGAGGACGAGGTGGGCCATACGTGGAACTGCGCACGGCTGGACGGCAAGTGGTACAATCTGGACGCCACCGGCGAGGAGTATATCCCCGACATCCAGTCGGCCATGCACGCCGGGTTCTACTTCGCCTTCCCCGACGAGCTGCTGGAATATGAGGCTGTGGCGGCCAATGCCCTGGCCATCCCCGCCTGCGAGGAGGGCGCCTATATGCCTGTGGACGGCCGGTTCCAGGAATCCTCCGACAGCGGCCTTGTCAATGCGGTGGTCCGTGGCTACGGACGGCACAGCAACCTCTGGGCGCTGGTGACCATGGAGGAGTTCCACGAGAAGGATCTGGACACCCAGCTGCAGAAGGTGGCCAACCGCCTGCGCCGCACGGTGTACTGGCTGACCTTTGATCTCCACGACGGCGGCACCGCCCTGCTGGTATATGACGGCAAGCTGTACGACAATTGATAATTAACAATTAACAATTAAGAATTAAGATGTAGGGACCGGCGTCCCCGACGGTCCGCTGCTACAAAAAAACAACCCCTCTGCCAGCGGCAGAGAGGTTGTTTTTCGTTTATTTCAGCGTAGCACCGGCGTTGAACATGGAGGTGCAGTAGAGGAACAGCACGTCGGCGTCGGAGCGGCAAGACACAGCGCCATATGCTTTTTCACGGCAGCTCAACCTCCCAGATACGGAACAGATGCCATTCTCCGTCGCTGTCCAAAACAGCGATGTCCTTTCCGTCCCGTGCCACGAGGGTACCTTCCGGGTGGCAGTTGGACTGTCCGTGCTTCTTAGGCAGTTTCGAACCGGCACATTTGGAGGTAAGCGTACCGATCACCGCCGACTCGGGGAGCGCATCGCCCGGCTTTCTGTCATAGCTGCGGTAAAGCTGGCCGTCCCAATACAGGCAATACGGCTGCAGGTTTTCGCGGGTGAATAAACCGGCCTGAAAGCACAGACCGACCAGTAGGACCAGCGCTGCCAGAGACAGCAGCAAAACTGCTTTTTTCTTCATGCGACTACCTCCAAAATCTTCTCAATGGATGCGACGGAACCATGATGTGTATGTAAAATCGCCGGCAGCCTTCCTCTAAAATGCATTATAGCACATGGAAAACATAAAGAAAGGCAAAAACGATCAATTTAGCGCTTATTTGCGAATTTCTACGGACTGCACAAAAAAATTTCTGAAAATTCTACAGCAAAAGTTGTCCCGTTTTTGTTTTCTTTTGTATGATATAAATAGGGGGAGTATTGCCCCTGCGCTTTGCTTGAAATGCCGCAAAAAACAACCCCTCTGCCAGCGGCAGAGAGGTTGTTTTTCGTTTATTTCAGCGTTGCACCGGCGTTGAACATAGACGTGCAGTAGAGGAACAGCACGTCGGCGTCGGTGAAGTCCACATACTCATCCAGCAGGCTGCTGGCCATGTAGCGGATATCCACCACCGTGATGCGGCTGTAGTACTCCATCAGCAGGGGCGTGATGCTGCTGCCGAAGCTGTCACGGAACAAAATCAGGTGCCGTCCGTTGCTCTGCAGCGGGTTCTCGATGGTCAGCAGGGCCTCGGCGCCGGAGAGATACACATCGTAGGGGTCCAGGTTGTTGAAGTCGTCCCAGTTGTAAACGCCGATCTCCTTGTTCTGCTCCACGCTGAAGACCTTGGCAGCGTCCGTCACGTCGCTGCGCAGGATGGTCATGGTCTCACCGGGCAGGCTGAGCGCCGACTGGCCGTGGTACACACCCCGGAAACCGTCACGGCTCTCGGCGGTGTAGTCGGACACATCGTCGATGATGCCCGTCATGGCGTGGGCCAGCTTTTGGGCTACCTTCCCGATCTTCTCCTGCCGCCAATGGCTGTCGGTGGCGTAGTAGTCATCGATGGTCAGGCAGGGGAAGATGTCGATATACTCTGCGTGGATGCCCTCGGCCTGCTGCAGCAGAGCCGCATAGTCCATGGCGGGGTAGCCGTTGGCCTCGGCCAGAAAATAATTCTTGTCGGGGATGAGGGAGTAGTAGGCCTTGTTCATCTGGGGGTGGCCTGCGATGATGGCGTTGAACTTGTCGATGGCCAGCTGGGCCTGCGTGGGCTTGAGGGGATAGTCCAGCTTGCTGAGGTGACCGTCGGCGTAGTAGAGGTCATTGTTGTCCTGCAGCCCCAATACCTTGTACTGGAAATTGGCTTTCAGTCGGCGGAAGCCGTCACGCAGGGGGAACTGGTCCAGGAGATACTCCTCCAGATCGTCGAAGTAGTCGCCGCTGAACACGTCCTCCATGGTCAGCTCCGGCAGCTGGGCCAGCTTGCGCCGCTCGGCAGAGGAGAACTCGCCGTCAGGCAGGAGGATATGAGCGGCGAAAATGCCCACCAGCGTCAAGGCCATGGCGGCCACCACCAGATACTTTTTCAGTTTTTCCATAGGTGACCTCCTTTAGAACCGGAAATAGAGGAAGGGGTTGAAGCTGCCGTCCACCAGATAGGCGGTGCCGATGAGCAGCATGGCAAGGATGAAGAGGGGCTCGGCCACCACGGACACGGCCTGTCCTGCCTTCGTGGCGGCGAAGCGCTGCCACAGACGCTTGGGGAGAGGCGTGGCGCCCACCACGGCGGCAAGCAGCAGCACGGCGTAGCTGCGCAGGTAGTAGCCCGTTTCGAAGCTCCACAGATCGAGGCCGCCAAGGCCGATCATGTTCTTCAGGTCGCCCGTCAGCTGCTGCATGTTGGCGGCGTTGAAGATGGCGAAGCTCACCAGCAGCAGGGGCAGCACGTACACACGGCGCCAGAAGCCGTTGAGCTTTTTCAGCAAGCCGCCCCACACCAGCTTTTCGCACACCAGCAGCACGCCGAAGTACACGCCCCACCACAGGAAGTTCCACGCAGCGCCGTGCCACAGGCCGGTGGCGGCCCAGACCACGGCGGTGTTGAAGATCCAGCGGCCCTTGGATACACGGTTGCCGCCCAGGGGGATATACAGATAGTCACGGAACCAGCCGCCCAGGGTCATGTGCCAGCGGCGCCAGAACTCGGAAATGGTGGAGGAGATGAAGGGATAGTCGAAGTTCTCCGGGAAATGGAAGCCCAGCATGCGGCCAAGGCCGATGGCCATGTCGCTGTAACCGGCAAAGTCGAAATAGATCTGCAGGGCAAAGGCGGCGGCGTAGACCCAGGCAAAGGCCACCGAGCCTTCGGTGACGGCCCGGTAGTCGGCGCACAGACTGCCCATGGCGTTGGCGATCAGCACCTTCTTGCCAAGACCCACGGCAAAGCGCACAGCGCCGCTGTAGAGACTGTCAAGGGTGATGGAGCGCTGGTGCAGCTCCCGATCCACATCCAGATAGCGGACGATGGGGCCTGCCACCAGCTGGGGGAACAGGCACACGAAGGTGGCCATGGTGGCCAGATTCCGCTCCGCCTTGGCGTCGCCACGGTACACGTCGATGGTGTAGCTCATGGTCTGGAAGGTGAAGAAGCTGATGCCGATGGGCAGCTCGATGCCCGTCAGGGGGATGGCCGTGCCCAAGAGACCGTTCACCGCACCGATGAGGAAATCGGTGTACTTGAAAAAGCCCAGCATGCCCAAGTTGATGGCGATGGACGAGGTGAGGGCGATCTTCGCCTTTTTCGTGCCACGGTGCTTTTCAATATACAGGCTGTGGAAGAAGTCGGACAGGCTGGAAAAGATCAGCAGCGTCACATATACCGGCTCGCCCACGAAGTAGAACAGCAGGCTGGCGATCAGCAGCACATGGTTGCGCCAGGACTTGGGTACCACATAGTACACCAGCAGCACCGGCAAAAAGAGATAGAGAAAGCTGATACTGGAAAACAGCATAGTGGTTTCCTCCGTTTTAGGAGAAAAACCCCCGGGAATCGGGGGTTTTTCTGGTTAATGTTGCGTTAAAGATTTGCGTAAGGATTAGGCCCACAGAGCGTTGAAGTTGTCAACGATGGTCTTGTGGGTGGCCTCATTACCCTCGCCGGTCATAGCCAGCAGGATGGTGTTGCCGTTGGCGATGACGTCCACGTTCTTAGCCTCGACGCACAGCCACTTGGCGGGGTTGACATTCTGCTCGATGGCGGCACGGGTGGCCTCCACGTCGGTACCCTCAGCCACACGCAGCAGGCACACGGACCAGGCAACGGAGCTCATCATGGGCTCGGACATGACGCCCTCGGCACCCTCCACGGCGGGGATGAAGAACACGCCCTCAAAAGCGTCGGCGGGGACTTCCTGGGTCATGACCATGGGCATATTCTCAGCGGCGATGCCCTCGTACAGCTTGTCGACCATAGCGGTCAGGTCCATGGTGTCGCCTTCCTTGCTGCCGGCGTTGCCGCCATCCTTGGAGCCGCAGGCCACCAGGGTCAGCACCATCATGGCGCACAGGATCAGAGACAGAAACTTCTTCATGTTGTTGTTACTCCTTTATTTTTATAATTTTTGTTGTTGATGTCAATTGCGGCCGCCCCTCTCGGGTGCGTCCGGGTATTTAGACGGAGGCCGGGGGAAAAAGGTTCCCACTTTTTTTGAAAAATTTTTTCTTTTTTTCAAGGCCGCAAAATATTATATATAAAGTGTACCCGCTTTGCAAGGAAAGTTTTCCCAAAACAAAGTTTTTCTTCCGCTTTGCGGGAGAAGGCGGCAGCGAAGCTGACGGATGAGGGGGCGTTCTTGCTCTGCGAAATCTGCGAACAGAGCGTTGTAGGGGCGGCGATTCGCCGAGCGCCATGCGGGACGTCCTGAAGGCCGTCCCCTACGAAATAAAAAGACTTCTTCCCGCAGGAAGAAGTCTTTTTTCTGATTTGCCGTTTTACCGCAGCAGGTCCCAGTACATCCACAGCACGCTGTAGCGGTCCTTCAGGTCCTTGGCGTAGAGGCGTGCGTCGTGGAGCTTCTCCTCGCTGTAAAGCTCATAGAACTCCTCCATCTCCAGACCCACGGCACGGAGCATTTGGTCGATCTCCTCCGGGGCGGGGACTTCCGCCAGCACGCTGCGGATGGCCTCCTCCTTGCCGAGATAGGCGTCCATGCGGTCCGTGGCGTAGTGGCCCACCTTGTCCTGCAATGCGATGTAGCCGGGGGCGGAGGTGGTGTAGATGCGTGCCATGTTGGCCTCCCAGTCGGCCCGGTCAAAGGGCACAGCCCTGCGGGGGAAGGGGGCGGCAAGCAGCTGCCGGCGGATCTGGGCGGTGATGACGGTGGAGTAAGCCACGTCGATGCCGTGGGGGAAGTAGGGCTCCTTTTGCAGGATGCCGATGTTTTCAAAGAAGTGGGACAGATGATGCTCGCTGCCGGAGGCGGGGCGGGAGGAACCGGCAAAGGCCATGGCGATGCCCGCCACCACCAGCGCTTCCATCAGCGCCTCCACGGCCTCGGCGTCACGGCGGACAAGGCCCTGGGCCAGAGACAAGGTCTTTTGCAGCGCATCGTCCATCAGGTCGTAGACCTTCTGGCAGAAGTATTCGCCCTTCACCAGATGGCTCAGCTTCCAGTCGTTCAGGGCGGAGAACTTGCCCACGATGTCGCCGTAACCGGCCCGGATCAGCTCCATGGGGGCGTTTTGCAGCACGGCGGTGTCGGCCAGAATAGAGGTGGGCACGCTGACCGGGTAGGTCACCTTCATGCCGCCCATGATCATGGCCGCACCGGTGGAGGCGTAGCCGTCCATGGAGGGTGCGGTGGCCACCACGTGGCAGGGAATTTTGGCCATGGATGCGCCATATTTGCCCAGATCCTGCATCACGCCGGCGCCGATGGCCACCAGGGCGTCGGCACGGCCCAGATACGGCTCCATGGCCGCCACGGCAGCCTCGTTGGGTACCAACAGCGTCTCACCGCTGTAGGTGACGGACAAAATCTCCTTGCCCTCCAGCGCCGCCATGGTCTGTGCGCCGGCGGCAGCAAAGGTGTTTTCGTCGCTGATGACCAGCACGGTCTTGGCATCCCGGCACAGAGCCGTCAGAGCGGACACAGCCCCGTGGCCGATCTCCACCCGCTGTATGTCACAGCGGTGCTCCCGTCCGCAGGTGCAGGGGAAGGAATGCAGCAGCTCCTGAATGTTCATGGTATCGTCTCCTTGCAGCGGTTTTTCTCTATTGTAATCCATCGCACCGCAGGGTGCAAGCAACGGGCAAAAGTTGCACAATGTGCAGATTTCCCTGCGCAGTGTTGCAGGCGTAGCGTAAGATAATGCGTAAAAAGGTGAATATATTACTTCTTTTTCGGGTGGGGGATGCGCTGGATCAGGCCCACGATCTGTCCCGACAGCACCACCGTCAGCACCGACCATGCGATGCGGCTGAGGGGGATGTAGGTCAGGGACAGGGCCAGCACCACCAGATCGGTGATAAGGTAGATCTGCTCGATGGGCCGCTTGGTCAGGTGGCTCACCGCCATGGCCAGAGCGTCGTCGCCGCCGCTGGCACCGCCGGCCCACACGCTGATGCCGGCGCCCACGCCCACGAAGGCGGCGCCCACCACGGCGGCCCACAGGGGCAGGTGGTACAGCTGGGGCCACAGGGGCTCCATCTGCTCCACCAGAGCGTAGCTGCCGGAGAAGGCGGCGGTGGCGATGACGGAGTAGACCACGAACTCCCGGCCCAGTACCCGCCAGCCGAAGAGGAAGCACACGGCGTTGAGCACAAAGCCGGTGACGGCGGGGGAGAGGTGCAGCCAGTGGTCGAGCAGCAGCGTCATACCCAGCATGCCGCCCTCCGTCACACCGGCGAAGGAGTGGACATGGTACAACCCGAAGGCCAAAATCACGCTGCCCAGCGCCGCCGCCACGCAGCGGTAGAGCCGGATGTTTTTCCACATGATGCTCACCTCCTTTCGCCCGGAAATCGTTGCCCCCATCATACCACCCGGCGGGGAAAAAGGCAAGCGGCGGAGGGGACGAATGCTTGACAGCCGCCGAAGGATGACCCTCCGGCGGCTGCCAAAGCTATGAAAGGTAGGAAGAGTAGCGTCAGGAAAAATCGTAGATCTCCACGGTCACATTGCCGGTGGTGCGGTTGCTGACCACGGCGAAGCGGTGATCGTCCAGCATGCCCCGCAGTTGGGTCATCCCGCCGATGTTTTGCCGTTCCAGCAGCTTCAGTTGGCCGTCCGCCACGTCCAGCACCGCCAGCTGACGAACACGGGAGAGGTCCTCCCACACCAGCACCAGCGGAGCGTCCTCACTGCGGCGGAATACGTGGGTGGGAGCGCCCAGCTCCTTGGGCAGCTCGTAAAGCTGGCGGCGCATCACATCGGCCACGGCCGGTGCGTCGTTGTTCGTTACGCCGGTGACCACCAATCCTGCAGCGGTGCGGCAATGGGAGATTTGGTGCATGCCGGTGATGGCGCCGTCCCATGTCCGACCGTTCCAGCGGTAGACGGTGCCGCTCCTGCTGCCCAGCCAATAGACGGTGCCGCTTATGCAGGTGCCTTCACCCCACTCCGGAGCTTCGATGTGGCGCACAGTGCCGGTGGTTTCGTTATACCACAGCACCACCGGCCGGTGGTAAAAGTAGACCTGCTCGTGGTCGCTTACCATGTTGCTGCTGCGCAGCAGCAGACCCAGCCGCTGCTCGATGTCCGCCACGACGGACGGAACCTCAGTCCATCGTGTCTCCGTTCGATCGGCGATGTGGGTCAGGGTGAAGTCCTGCAGATCCAGCCGCAGTTCGGTGTAGGATACCATGTCATAGGAGGTGTCCTTTTCCCAGATAAGGTGCAGCCGCACCGCATACAGGTCTTGCGGATCGGCGTCCACGGTCCAACGTGGCCAGCTGTCTGACAGCTGCCGTACATAGAGCTTTTCGCCGTCGCAGCCCCAGGCGAAGTGGAGGGCGACGGACCAACTGTCCCATGTAATCTCACGGTCCACCACGCTGCCGGGCAGCTGCTGCAGCCGGTTGTCCTGTGTTACGGCCCAAAAGTGCTGCCCGTCGAAGAGAACGCCGTCCTGTATGTCGGCACCGTCGCTGCCCTGCGGCAGGGTCAGGTAGGAATAGGTGATGTCGGTGTTCAGTGTCGTGACGGTGGTGGTGTAGTTCGACTGTGTTGCGTCAGCCGCCGTGCTGCCCACACGCAGCAGTGACAGCACATCGGAGCGGAACTGAGGGCTGACGGCAAAGACGGTGGCCAGCGTCAGGAGGCAGGTGCAGGCGGCCACAGCCGCCGCTGACAAAAAACGACCTCCCCGGCGGGACTGCCGGTGGCAGGCAAGTATATTTTGTGCGGAAAGGGGGGCGAATTCCAGATGATCCATGGCTTTTTGGTATGTCTCACGCATGTTTCATTCCTCCTCCAGCATTTTTCTCAGTTTTTCCCGCCCTCGGGCCAGTTGGCTGCCCACGGTAGCGGCGCTGCGGTGCAGCAATGCGGCAATCTCGGCGATGGAGTAGCCCTCATAGTAATATAAGTGGATGGGCAGGCGGTATTTTTCCTCCAGCGCCAATACCGCCCGCAGGAGATCGCTCTCCTCGGCGGGCAAACAGGCCAACTCTTCACTGAGGGGTTCCGTTTGCCGCCGGGGGCTGCGCAGGAGGCTGCGGCAGCGGTTGGCGGTGACGGTCATCAGCCAGGCACGGCGCTGCTCCTCTGCGGAGAAAACAGCGGTGGAGCGCAGGTAGGCCAGAAACACATCCTGAACTGCGTCCTCGGCATCGTGGATGTTTTTCAGATAGACATAGGCCAGACGCTGCAGCGCAGGCCCGTAGCGCTCCACGGCCTGCTCTATATCGGCAATCTCACGGGTTTTCAGGTTGGCTCACCGCCTTTCATCTGTATAACGCTTGAAGGGGGGAAAATTTTGCATGGGGAGAAAGAAAGTTTTGGGAAAAAGACAAAGCTGCCTGACAGCGGCGGTGCTGGCGGGCGGGGAAAAAGGCAAGCGGCGGAGGGATGATTATATGGAATTAATCCCTGCGAGGCTGATAGCGTGTCCATTGCTCCGCAGGGTAACTTTTGTCAAGAGCGACAAAAGTCACCAAAAACGCCCTTTGAAACCAATGGTTTCAAAACTTCCTTTGCGCGGCTAAACCTGTCTAAGAACACAGCTTTTTACATTGCGAATCGGAATGCGGGAACTTCGGGGCAAAGACAGGAATTGACTTACTTCTAACTCGCTCAGCCGCTCACATGGTACGACGGTAGAACTGCCTGCTTCTACATTTTTGAGTGGTGCGGCAGCGAAAAGAGGAGCTTAAGACAGTCCAACATTTCCACCCCGGAAAGATGCGTTTCCAATTTGCGTGGCTGAAAAGTTGGTCGTTTTTCTTATCAAAGCCGCGCGAGGAGGTCAAGGAACCTTAGGTTCCTTGCGGCGCTTCTTTGGTTACTTTCTTTCGCTGTTTGAAAGAAAGTGACCCGTCGGAGACAGGACAAGGTAGCAATCTTGCGGGGGCCATCGTCAGTACAAAAAACAACAAGACCGCCGTTTGGGCGGTCTTGCAAGGGATGTATATCGACTCTTTCACTCCGCCCGGGACTTGCCTTCCCACTCGGGGGGACAGCGCAGGCCCATCAGGTCGGCAATGGTGGGGGCGGTGTCCAGAATGGACAGATCCTCCAGCTGCCTGCCGGGGGTGAAGCGCTTACCGATGTAGAACTGAGGGATGGTCATATCCTCGGGGATGTCCTCGCCGTGGTCACGGTCGTGGCCGCCGTGGTCGGCGGTGATGATGATGGAATACTCGTCGCCGCACTCCTCGATGACACGCTTGGCGCAGTCCAGCGCCACGTCGATGGCGTGGAGATACTCCTTGCTCATCCAGCCGCAGTCGTGGCCGAAATGGTCGGTCTGCACCAGATAGAGGAACACGAAGTCGGGCTTGTCCCGGCGGATGCGCCACAGGCAGCGGTCGGTGAACTGCACGTCGGTGTCCGGGTCGCTGTCGGAATGGATGTAGTCGGCCCAGCGCAGGGAGGAGGGGCGGGACACATCCCGCAGGGGCTCCCAGCCGTAGAACATGGCGCTCGTCATGTAGTTTTGCTGCACCACCTCAAAAAGGCCGGGCAGCGGCCGTGCGAAGGGCACGAAGGTGTTGGTCAGGATGCCGTGGCGCTGGGGCGGCACGCTGTGGAACAGCGACAGGTGGCAGGGCAGCGTGACGGAGGGCCACACCGTCCGGGCGCTGAGAGAGTGGGCGCTGATGCGCTGCAGCTCTTCGTTGTAGGGATTGCCGCAGGCGAGGAAGCCGTCGGGCCGCATACCGTCGATGGAGATGAGGATCACTTTTTCCATAATAACACCTCGTTTGGAAAAGATGGGGCTTGCTTCGGCTTCAATATAACACGAACAATGCCCCTTGGCAACCTTGCAACGGCAGGAAAACGGGGGTATAATAGAGAAAAATTTTCCACAGGAGTATTGTGTCCGTGATCGCTTTGTATCTTTTGGCCGCTGCCGCAGTCCTCGTGCTGCTGGTCAGCTGGATCTGCTTTTCCATGGCCTTCCATGTGCCGCCTCGCCGCCATCTCACCGACGAGGGGGAGGTGCATCTGCCCTCGGGCAGCATCTATGTGCCCTACCATGACCGGATGCGGCAGTGGGCGCTGGAAAAGCGTGCCCTGCCCCAGCGCCATGTGACCATCACCTCCCACGACGGCCTCAAGCTGTGGGCCAGCTTCTTCGAGTTTGCCCCCGGCGCACCGGTGGAGCTGATGTTCCACGGCTACCGGGGCACGGCGGAGCGTGACCTCAGCGGCGGCGTGCAGCGCTGCTTCTCTCTGGGCCGCAGCGTGCTGCTGGTGGACCAGCGCACCGCCTCCCGCAGCGAGGGCCGGGTCATCTCCTTCGGCATCAACGAAAGCCGGGACTGCGCTGCGTGGGTGGACTGGCTGATCCGCGATCAGGGCGAGGATGTGAAGATCATCCTCACCGGCATCTCCATGGGCGCTTCCACCGTGATGATGGCCGCCGGCCGCCCCCTGCCAACCCAGGTGGTGGGCGTCATCGCCGACTGCGGCTTCACCTCCGCCAGGGAGATCATGTGCCGGGTCATGCGGGGCATGCACCTGCCGCCCAAAATTTTCTGGCCCTTCGTGAAGCTGGGCGCCCGGCTTTACGGCCGGTTCGACCCGGAGGCGGACAGCGCCATCGCCGCCATGGGCCGCTGCACCCTGCCCGTCTTTTTCATCCACGGCGAGGACGACCGCTTCGTGCCGTGGGACATGACACGCCGCTGCTATGAGGCCTGCCGTGGACCCAAGTATTTCTTCTCCGTCCCCGGAGCGGGCCACGGCATGGGCTACCTGATGGACACCGACGGCTACCGTCGGGCGCTGACGAAATTCTCACGGGAAAACAATATTCCCATCGAAAACTACTGGGAAAAAGGAGAAAATGACCATGTTTGATTACGCTGCTTATGCTGTTCCCCTGCGCCGTGAGCTGCACCAATACCCGGAGATCGGCTTCGACCTGCCCCGCACCCTGGCCCTCGTGCGCCGGGAGCTGGAGGCCATGGGCATCCCCTATACGGAAGAATTCGGCCGCAGCGGCATCGTGGCCACCATCAACGAGGGCAAGCCCTTCACCATCGGCATCCGGGCCGACATGGATGCCCTGCCCATCACCGAGGCCACGGGCCTGCCCTTCTCCTCTCTGATCGAGGGTCAGATGCACGCCTGCGGCCACGATGTCCACACCGCCCAGCTGCTGGCCGTGGGCCGCAAGCTCAACGACATGCGTGACCAGCTGCGCTGCTGCGTGAAGCTGATCTTCACCCCGGCGGAGGAATATCTCACCGCCGGCGCACGGCTGATGGTGGAGGACGGCCTGATGGAGAACATCGACTGCGCCGTGGCCTGCCACGTGGACAGCACGCTGCCGGTGGGTGCCATCGCCATCCGGGAAGGCGGCATCAACGCCAACTCCATGGGCATCGAGATCGAATTCTTCGGCCAGACGGCCCATGCCCACTCCCAGCAAAAGGGTGTGGACGCCATCCGCATGGGCGTGCAGGCTTGGACGGCTATGGAGCTGATGCTGGCCCGTGAGATCGATTCCCGGGCGGCGGCGGTGCTGAACGTGGGCTCGTTCCACGGCGGCAATACCAATAATATCGTCTGCGACTACGTGAAAATGTTCCTCACCACCCGCACCCACAGCGACGAGCTGACGGACTTTATGGAGCGGCGCATCCGTGAGATCTGCGAAGGCACCGCCCAAATGTGCGGCGGCGAGACCAAGGTCACCGTCACCAAGCTGCTGCCTTACGTCATCAACCACCCGACCATGACGAAGGCGCTGGCCCGGTCCGCTGCATCGGTGCTGGGTGAGGACAATGTCCGGGAGCAGTACCGCTCCATGGGCGGTGAGGACTTCGCCTTCCTCAGCCGCAAAAAGCCCTGCGCCATGTTCCGTCTGGGCGTGGGCCACGGCCCCGGCGTCCATAACGACAAGTTCAACCCCGACGAGGGCTGCTTCGAAACGGGCATCGCCGTGTTCACCCAGTTCGTGCTGGACCATCAGGACGGGATCAGGTTTGAAGAATAAGGAAAACGAACCCGCAAGGGTGCGTTTTCATGTGGCCTCGCAGAGTTTCGCCGCAAGGCGAAAAGGGATGAAATCGTTTTTTTCACCGACATGTGCGGGGGAAAAAACACTGCTCAGCTTGCCAGTGTGCGAGCGCAGCGAGTGCGCGCAGCAAGCTGCAAAGAGTTGCCCCAAAAGGCAGTGCCTTTTGGGGCAGGGAAAAATGCACCCGCAAGGGTGCGTTTTTGCGCTTATTCGGGGGTATATAGTTCGTCCTCCCGCCACCGGGCAGGATTGTGGGCGATGTATTCCCGGACGGTGCGCAAATCCTCCTCGCTGCGGATCACGTGGTCGTGGAAGGAGCGCTGCCATAATTGACCGCCATAGAGATGGGTGGTATAGGATTTGAACCGCCCGATGATTTGATGTAGGGGAGGGCCTCCGTGCCCTCCCGCCGGATGGAGCATCAGCACCAAATGCACATGATTGGGCATGATGACATAGCTGTCGACAGACACCGATTCGTAAGCCGTCTCCATGTGGAGAATGGCCTTCTCCACCTCTGTGCCGATGGGTGTCAGGTCTGCTTCCGGGAGGGCGCAGAGGCCCTCCCCTACGATGTTTGAGAGGAGTTTTCGTCGCCCTTCGGTGCAGATGGTGACGAAATACCCGCCGGGTGCGGCATAATCATATTGGGGCAGCCGCAGGGGCTTTCTCTTCGAATATTCCATCTCTCACTCCACCTTGTCAAAGGTCAGCTCTTCGGTGTTGAGCCGCCACAGCTCCACCCGTGCGCTCCGCTCGGCGCCGTCGCAGAGGTCGTGGCCGATGTAATACAGCCCGCCGCCCAGGCAGCAAAGGCCGGTGGAGCCGTAGGGGAAATGGCTGCCGCAGAAGCGGTGGTCGTCGTGGCCGGCGAAATCGGTGAGGAACATCTGCGCCCCCTCCCGGCGCAGAGCATCGATGAAAAAGAGGGAATAGTTGGGAAATTCCTTCTTTCTTCCGGGATAGACCGCCGACAGCAGGGCGTTTTGTTCGGCGTCATACTCCAGATTCTGGATGCCGTACTCGGTGTTTCCGGTGTAGACGAAGCACTTTTCCACCGTCTCCGGGCCGGAGATGTGCATGGCGTACTGGTCCAGCGGCCGGGCATAGCTGTCCCAGTCGGACACGTCGCAGCGCAGCAGGATCTGGTGGTCGTTGTCACGGCGGCTTACGTCGTCATAGATGCCGTAGGCCACGTACAGCGTGCGCTCATCGGTGAAGGTGCAGCCGTCGATGCCGCTGCAGCCGTGGCGGTGGCCGGGTGCGGTGTAATCGTCATAGACCTGTCGCAGGAACACGGCGTCCATCACGCCGTCGCTCTTGGCGTCCATGTGGGGGCGGGTGATGCGGTCGGCGTCGAAGCGGGCCATGTAGAACCCGTCGTGGATGTCCTCGCCGCTGATGCCCAGGTTGCGGAAAATACCGCTGCCGATGGCGTCCTGCTTGAACTCCAGCGAGGCGTAGATCCGCCGCTCACGGCCGTTCCACGCAATGCAGCCCAAGTGGCCCACCAAGCCCTCCACGCTGCCGAGGATCCGGCCGGTGAAGTCGGTTTTCAGAAGGCACGTGGTGAAGCTGAGGTACAGATGCCCCTCCCGGGGATCCACGGCGATGCCCTGCAGGTGGCTGCCGGTGCGCCCGGCGTGGACGGTGATGGTGTGGGGATAACGCATGGGGAAGCCTCCTTTATACGCTGTCGGGCAGAGCCGTTACCAGCTCCCCCATGAAGTGGTCAATGCTGTACGCTGACATGGTCAGCTTTTCGCCGTCCCACACGACATGGCTGACGCTGGCGTTGCTGGCCCACGGTACGGACTGGATGCCCTCCGGCGGCAGCCCCTCGCAGAAGGCCCGCAGCACCCGGATGGGGGTGGCGTGGAGGAAGAGGAAGATGGTCTGTCCCTCGTGCCGCTGCGCAAGATCTGTGACGGCGGCCACGATGCGGCTTTGCAGCTCCACCACACTCTCGCCGCCGACGCAGCGGGCAAGGCCGATGTTGTGCTGCCACAGGTCGTATGCTTCCGGGTACGCCTGCACCAGCTCGGTGAAGGGACGGAAATCCCATTCCCCGGCGTTGACCTCCCGCAGCCGTCGGTCAGCGGTGACTGTCATGTTCCGCCGCTGCGCCGTGTGCTGGGCGGTGTCGTAGGCCCGGCGCAGATCGCTGGCGTAGATGGCGTCGGCGTGGATGGTGTCCAGATACCCGGCCGTCAGCTGGGCCTGCTGATGGCCCAGCGCCGTCAGGGGCAGGTCGCCGTGGCCGAGGAAGCAGTCCCGCAGGTTGGCCTCGGACTGTCCGTGGCGGATGAGATAGAGGTGGGTGGTGGGCATGGCAGAGAACCTCCCGGATGGTTTTTCCATAGTATACTACGATTGCGCCGATGGAGCAACGAAAAACGCTCACTCCGTGAAAGAGTGAGCGTTTGGCTTACGCAAAGATGATGTACAGGCCCAGCAGCATGCCGGCGATGGCGCTGAAGGCGGGCAGCTTGCTGCGGTACATGATGAAGGCCTGAGGCAAAATCTCGCCGAACACCACGTACAGCATGGCGCCGCTGGCAAAGCCCAGGCTCAGGGCCAGACCCAGCGGGCCGATCTCGCCCAGCAGGTAGCCCAGCAGAGCGCCGATCATGGTGGGGATGCCGGTGGCGGCGGTGAGGCACACGGCCTTGATGCGGCCCATGCCGCCGCTGATGAGGGGCACGGACACGGCCATGCCCTCGGGGATATTGTGCAGACCGATCAGCACCGCCAGCACCAGCGCTGCGCTGCCCATCACGCCGTCGTTGCTGGCGTAGGAAGCGCCGATGGTCATGCCCTCAGGCACGTTGTGCAGGGCGATGGCGCAGGCCATCACGATACCGGCGATGAAAAGGCCGAATTTACTGTCCTTGCGTTCGTGGTGCTGCTGCCAGTGGTCGGCGTGGATCAGCTCGTCCAGATCGTCGGCGGTCTTGGGGTGGTTGGCGTCGATGTGGGGCACTTCCGGGTTGGTCTTGCGGTCGATGAGCCAGTTGAGAAGGTAGATCACCGCCACGCCCAGCGCCACGGAAAAGATCACCGTGCCTAAGCCGGCGTCAGTCTCGATGCTCTCCACGATCAGGTCGAAGCACACCACGCTGAGCATCACGCCGCCGGCAAAGCTCAAAAGAAGACTCACCACACGGTTGGAGTCCTTTTGCAGCAGTGCACCGATCAGGCCGCCCAGACCGGTACCCACCACACCGGCCAGCGCCGTGGTGAGCAGCAATGTTCCGATGACGCCCATAGGTCATCCCCCTTTGATTGCACGAAATTTTCTTCATGTTATCATATCCTGCGGAGAATTACAACGGCGGCTGGCAGATTTTGGCGAAAAGGGGAGTTAAGAGAGCGTAAAGAATGGGCGATACGAAGGAGCGGACGGCGCAGGAGGGATAGCTGCGGGCTGACGCCCTACGCACTTCGAATCCCTCCTACTTTTGTTCTACCAAAGCAAAGCACACCTTTCGGTGTGCTTTGCTTTGTCTATGGGCTACGAAAAAGATATTTTCGGCAGTTTACGTATGAATTCGAACCCTCACATAAATCACGGCGAAAGCCGTGTATATCATCCGCAACTTGTTGCGGTATATCATCAGCCCGTATGGCTGTATATCATCAAGCCGCAGGAAATGCACGCTGGCGCGTGATGAGATACAAGGGCGGCTTGCCGCCCTTGATGATATCCACGACTGCGTCGTGATGATATGCCAAGCCTGCGGCTTGGATAAAAAAAGAAGTAACTTTTGCCTACCAAAAGTTACTTCTTTTTTGAAATAAGCGACCCATCTTGATACCAAAGGTACACCATTGGTGACTTTTTTAAAAAGTATAGGAAATCGTTAAAAAGTTGGCTTCACAACTATCTATTGCCCTTTGCTCGGTTGTGTGTTTTGCAGAGCATTTGGCAGTTGCTTATGTCGGTTGCACCGCCATTGCTCCAAGCTGTTACATGGTCGGCATCCATTTCGTGCTGCTTCCAGATACGGGTGCGGTTGCTGTCGCCACCCATAGCACACAAAGGACAGTTGGAAACTCCCTGTTCTTTGGCGGCAGCGGTTTGAGTGGTGTAAACACTCTTTTTGGTCGGCTCGTCAAAGATGCGGACGTTTAACAGTTTCTTATCAGTGCAGCCACCCAAGATGTATTCATAGATCCCCTTGTTGTCTTTAACATAGAAATCCGCAAGCAGTTCTTGAACGAGAGCAGACACCGCTTGGGGGTCATAGGCATTATGATGGTACTTTTCGTAGAGCTCGCCCCAGTTCAGACCACACATGGTACTGTCAACATCCATAAAGACAGAAGAAACCCAATCAATGACGGAATTGAAATAAGTTTTCAATTCGTTAATGTTGGTATCGTAGCGGTGTTGGCTCATGTAAGCATCCACATTTCCGTGGCTGACCCATTCCAATGCCGTCCGCAAATAATCCTGTCGCAGCACATTACCCGATATGTAAGCACTCCATTTTTGGATATTGGCATTTTGGCTGTTACTGAACTCTGCTTTTGCCAAAGTTACGAACGGTCCCGAATGGACAGCATTCGCCCGTTCTTGGTCATTCAGAGGAACACCCACAATATTGATTGTCTTGAACCACTCTTTAATCTCTGTTTCTGTGCCTTCGCACTCATAGATTGTAAGTTTTGTTTCAAGAATTTTCTTCTTTTGGTCATCGGGCAGGCCGCTGAAATAACGGGGTATGCCGCTGCCGTCTTTGATAGCAAACTTGCCTGTCAGAAATCTACCAATACTGGTAATTCTTTGCTGACCGTCAAGGACTTCAAATTTATCTGCAGATACCTTGTTAAAGTAAATCAGACCTAAGGGATAGCCTTTCAGCAGAGAGTCAATAACCGCTACATCCTTTTTGCCGTCGGCATAAATGTAGTTTCTTTGGTACTCTGGCTGAATAACTAACTTGCCAGACAGACCGAACAGACCCTTGCCCTCAAATTCGTTATAAACAAAGCCTTTACAGATTTCCTCTACGGTTATATCAATGCGAAGTTTGGTATCCATCGTTACACCTTCTTTTTAATCAGAATACGGGCATAAACTTGCTTATAAGTGCCGTCGGGCAACCGAATAACACTTCGAGCATTTAGGTCATTAAACTTTGGAGAATCCTCCTGTGTATATTTCTTTGTTCTTAGACCCGATGTGTTTTGACGGTCTGTAATTCCAAGGATTTCAAATTGGTCGGGATTGTATTTGTCAAGGAAAGTTACGGGCACACCCATAACACCAGTATAATCACTTGGAATTGCATCAGAATACGGCACATCAATAGCATCATAATTATCATAATGCGGATAACCGTTTTCCCTAATGTCTTTATGCTTGCTAAATTTCAAGTTATCAGCCATCGTCATTAAATTCATTGGCTGATGGCGACGGCCGTGCTCAATATTGGTAAGCCACAGACAGTTGTTAGTTGCCACAATACGGTTGCCGTCGGCATCTATCCGTGCTTCTGTGCCAAACAGTTCATAGCTTTCAGGTACGATAAAACCCGAAATCCAGCGACCCATGCCGTTGCCAAGCCACACCTTATTATCTTTAATAAGGGCAAATATTTCTTTGTATGTAATGCTGTTGATATTACCGATAACAAGGAACTGTTTTTTTGCTTCTACAATCCAAGATACAAATTCACGAAACAGGCTAAACGGGGGATTGGTAATAATAATATCAGCTTCATCCCGTAATGCCGTAACCTCGGCACTCCGAAAATCTCCGTCCCCGTCAAGGTACTGCCATTCCAAATCGTCAATGTCTATGGTCCCTGTTTTGTTCTTATCCCGTGTCAACACAAAAATCTTGCCGTTGCTTCGGGTTTTGCTTTCGTCGTATTGCGGTGCTTCTGTTTCAAAGAAAGTCAACTGATAGGGAATTTCCGCAGGCTTGCTATCGGCAGCATAGCTTGTGCTAATCAGCTTCCGCAAGCCGAAGTTCTCAAAGTTCTGTGCAAAGAACCTTGTGAAGTTCGACCATTCGGGGTCGTCGCAAGGCAGCAGCACCGTCTTGCCCCGAAACACATCGGGGTCATACTCCAGGTAGGCATTGATTTCTTTTTGTATATCTTCATAGAGAGTATAAAACTCGTCGTTCTTCGCTTTCTTGGCATCTGCCATTTTGTCGTTTACTCTTGCCATAAAAATGCCCCTTATTGCAAACTTTTTCCCATCATAACATAAACTGCTTAAGTTCTCAATGTTTCTTTTTAAAGATAATTCATTGATCTTTAGAACAGGGATTGGTTCTGTGTGTTGCCCCGATTTGCACACCCCTACGACCTTTCGTTAAATTGTATTAGAATTTTATAAAGAAGAGGCTCTGCGGTCACTGATAATCAGCGTCAACAGAGCCTTAAATCTAACTATTTATCCTAAAAATTAGCAGAAATATATAAAAAATAATTGAAAACCAGAACAAATACACATTGTATCAATACTGATTTCCAATTATGGCGGAGTAGGAGGGATTCGTTTGCATTTTTTCGCCGCATGGCGAAAAAATCATAGTGGCCGACAACGTGCGCGCTGTCGGCGTGATATGCCACCGGCATATCACGACAGGACTTCGAATCCCTCCAATCCTACTCCGCCAAACAAAAAAGACGCCCGATGGGCGTCTTTTGTTTGGCGGAGTAGGAGGGATTCGAACCCTCGAGCCGCTTTTGGCGACTACACGATTTCCAGTCGTGCTCGTTATGACCACTTCGATACTACTCCGTATTCACTTGGGCTGTGCGACAGCATTGACTATTATACCAAAGATTCGCACCTTGTCAAGAATAAATTAACAAAAATCGGCAGAAATTTTCGGCCGCAAAGCGGAGGGGCTTTTGCCCGCTCCGCCCTGCGGCCTGCGATACCCGTGCTGGGGGTCGTTACATCATGTCGGCGACGGACTCTACCGCCTGATCCACGGCGTTACCCACACGCTGCAGGCCACGGCCCACAGCGGTCTTTCGTGCATCGGGGCGGGAGAGCAGAGCCGCACACACCACGGCGCCGACCATCAGTCCGGCGCCCATACCGCAAAGATACGAACCGGTATGACACATTTTTCAATCAACTCCTTCACTGGTACGGCCATAGTTTACCCATGACAAAAGTGAAAAATCCCTGTAAGTAACAATTGTCAAAAAATGTGTTTTCCATTATAATATAAATTTAGATTACTATGACCTCACAAGGAGGGACGCCATATGTCCGTTGAACGACTGCAGCAGGCCATCCGCCGCTGCAAGACCCCTGTGGCCCTGGGTTTGCGGGCCGATGAAACCGTATTGAAGCCCGCTCTCGTGCGCCAGTTTACCGAAATGTACGGCGAGGGCCGTTTTGCCGTCATCGAGGCCCTGCGCTACCACGGCTGCCGTGTGCTGCAGGAGACGGCCGGCACGCTGCCCGCCGTGTATCTGGACGCCATGAGCTACCTGCGCTATGGCAGCGCCGGGCTGGATGTGCTGCAGAATCTCTGCGCCGCCGCCCACAGCCACGGCTTTTACGTCATCGCCGACTGCCGCACCGAGCGTGCGGAGGGCTGGTTTGACATCCTGCCCGAGGCCGACGGCGTCACCGTCAGCCCCTACAGCGGCGGCGAGAGCTGCCGTGTACCCGAGGGCAAGACCGTCTTTCCCCTGCTGCGTACCGCCGGCGCCCTCAGCGGCGAGGTGCAGAGCCTCATGGCCGGTGACCGGCGGCTCTACATGGCGGTGGCCGATCAGATGGCCCGCCGCGGTCTTGGCTGCGTCATGGAGACGGGCTACTCTCTCGACATCCGGGAGGTGCGCAAAAAGCAGGAGAAGCTCTTTCTCGTGCTGACCCATTGCGACTGTGACAACGCCGCCTACGCCTTTGACGACTACGGCCACGGCGCACTGGTGGTGGATGATGCCATCCAGTTTGCTGCCGATGGGGCCGAAGCGGCTGCATCTGCCGTGAAGGCCATGAAGAAAGTCGCTGCCGTGCTGTAAGGAGGGGAGCGTATGACGAGAATTTATCTGGTGCGCCACGCCGAGGCGGAGGGCAACGTTTACCGTCTGGCACAGGGCCACTTCGACGGTCTGGTGACCAAGCGGGGCTACGACCAGATCCGGGCGCTGCGCCGCCGCTTTGACGGCGTGTCCATCGACGCCGTCTATTCCAGCGATCTGTTCCGTGCCCGCACCACCGCCCGTGCCGTCAGCGAGCCGAGAAATCTGCCCATCCTCCTGCGTGAGGAGCTGCGGGAGATCCACATGGGCTGGTGGGAAGGCGAAACGTGGCAGGAGATCGGCCTGCGGGACGGCGAGCAGCTGCACTTTTTCCACACCGACCTCTCCCGCTTCTGCGTGGCAGACGGCGAGTCGGCCCGTGACGCCCGTGACCGTGTGATGGCCGCTCTGAAGGCCATTGCTGCGGAAAATGAGGGCAAAACGGTGGCGGTGTTCAGCCACGGTCTTGTGATCCGTGCGGTGCTGGGCACGCTGCGGGGCATGGCGCTGGAGAACATCGACCAGACGGTGCTGGGCGACAATACCTCCGTCTCCCTGCTGGAGTGGGACGGCGCTGCGCTGCGGGAGGTGTGGGGCAACGACCGCTCCCATCTGGAGGCGGCGGGCCTGACCAAGTTCGTCCCCCGGGGCAAAAAGCAGGGTGCCGCCCGCTTTGAAGACGGCATCGGCTACCGCACCCCCACGGCGGAGGAGCTGGCGCTGCTGCGCCAAAGCGGCTGCACCGTGCCGGAGGGCGGCGTTTCCATCGGCGTCTATCAGGGCGCAGCGCTGGCCGGCCTTGTCCATCTGGCGGGCCGTGACGGCGACACCGGCATCGTGGACGGTTACTGTCTGCTGCCGGAGTTCCGGGGCCGGGGCAAGAGCTTCCAGCCCATGGGACAGGCGGTGATGCACTACCGGGCCGCAGGCTGCACACGTCTGCGTCTGGTGGATGTGCCGCAGGAGCTGCGGGCCTACTTTGCCCGCTACGGGTTTGAAGAAACGGAGAATGACGCCATGGAGCTGTCCATCGGCTATGAGGATCGTGAGATATGATGAGAGGAACGGAATTTCTGCCTGTCTCCCGTGAGGAGATGATCCAGCGGGGCTGGTACTACTACGATTTTCTGGTAGTCACCGCCGACGCCTATATTGACCACCCCAGCTTCGGCTCCACCCTGATCGCCCGCTGTCTGGAAGCGGACGGCTTCCGTGTGGCCATGCTGGCCCAGCCGGAGTGGAAGGACTGTCAGGCCTTCCGTGCCATGGGCAAGCCCCGCTACGGCGTGCTCATCGGCGGCGGCAATCTGGACAGCATGGTGGCCCACTATACCGTGGCCAAGCGCCGCCGCACCCGTGATCTGTACAGTCCCGGCGGCAAGCTGGGCTACCGGCCCGACCGGCCCACCATCGTGTACGCCAACCGTGCCCGGGAGGCTTTCCCCGATACCCCCATCGTCATCGGCGGTCTGGAGGCGTCCCTGCGCCGCTTCGCTCACTACGATTACTGGGACGACAAGGTGCGCCGCAGCATCCTCTTTGACGCTCCTGCGGACCTGTTGGTCTACGGCATGGGCGAAAGTGCCACCCGTGAGATCGCCAAGCGCCTTTCCCGCAAGGTGAAGCCCGCCGACATCACCGATGTTCCCGGCACGGCCTACATCGCAGAGGATGACAGCGGCTGCAAGTATCACCGCATCGACTGCCCTTCCTACGAGGCCGTCTGCGAGAGTAAAGAGGACTACGCCCGGGCCACCAAGATCCAGTACGACGAGCATGACGGCGTCCGGGGCAAGGCCATTTTGCAGCCCTGTGAGGGGAAGCTGCTGGTGGTGAATCCTCCCGCCCGCCCCCTGACGAGGGAGGCCCTGGATAAGCTGTACGACCTGCCCTACGTCCGGGAAGTCCATCCCATGTACGAAGAGGACGTGCCTGCCATCGAGGAGGTGCGCTTTTCCATCACCCATAACCGTGGCTGCTTCGGCGGCTGCAACTTCTGCGCCCTGGCCTTCCATCAGGGCCGCATGGTCACCTCCCGCAGCATCGAGTCGGTGGTGGCCGAGGCGGAGATCCTGGCCGCCGACCCCCAGTTCAAGGGCTATATCCACGATGTGGGCGGCCCCAGCGCCAACTTCCGCCACACCTCCTGCGCCGAGCAGAAGCGCCGTGGCATGTGCAAGGGCAAGAGCTGTCTTGCTCCCGAGCCCTGCAAGAATCTGGATGCCGACCACAGCGAGTATACCCGCCTGCTGCGTGAAGTGGCCAAGGTCCCCGGCATCAAGAAGGTGTTCGTCCGCAGCGGTATCCGCTACGACTACATGCTGCAGGATAAGAATAAGGAGTTCTTCTCCCAGCTGGTGAATCACCACATTTCCGGCCAGCTGAAGGTGGCCCCGGAGCATTGCGTGGCAAGCGTGTTGGACTATATGGGCAAGCCCCATTTCGACGTCTTCGAGAAGTTCTGGGCCCAGTACAAGCGGCTCAACGAAAAGGGCGGCAAGGAGCAGTATCTGGTGCCCTATCTCATGTCCTCCCACCCCGGATGCACCCTCAATGACGCCGTGGAGCTGGCAGAGTTTTTGAAGAACAACGCCCGCCAGCCCGAGCAGGTGCAGGACTTCTATCCCACCCCCGGTACGATTTCCACCTGCATGTACTATACCGGCATCGACCCGAGGGATATGTCCGAGGTGTACGTGGCCCGTGACCCCCACGATAAGGCGCTGCAAAGAGCGCTGCTGCAGTGGGGCCGCCCGGAGAAGCGTCCGCTGGTGCTGGAAGCCTTGCAGAAGGCGGGCCGCACCGATCTCATCGGCTACGGCAAGCATTGCCTCATTCGTCCCCCGGCAGGCTGGAAGCCCCCGGAGGAGGAGAAGAAGGAGGAGCGCAAGCCCCGCCGTGATGACCGCCGCAGCCGTGACGAGCGCCCCGTGCGTGGTAAGACCGAGGGCCGTGGCAAGAAGGCCGACAGCGGCAAAAAGCCCCCTATGTCTGCCAAGAAAAAGGCGGAATTTGCCAAAAAACGGGCGAAGAAGAAATAAATCCCCCCGGCCCTTCGGCCCCCCCCTTTAGGCAAGGGGGGTAAAGAGGAAACGATAAAAAAGGAAGCGTGACGGCGTGTCACGCTTCCTTTTTATTCGTTTGTTCCGCTGTGCCAGTACTGCCGGCCCCAGTGCTCCAGATCCCATTGGGGGTCGTAGGGGTTGCACTCATAGTCGATGTACCACAGGCGTTCTCTCCACCAAATGAAGTTGGTGGGGTACCAGTCGATGTTCAGCCCTGCGGGGTAGAGCAGCGCGCACATCTCCTCCAGCCGCGCCTCCCACCCGGGCGGCAGCGCCCCCGCGTCCCACAGCCGCTCGGCGGTCGGGCCGGGAATGTACTCCTTCAAAAGCCGCTCCCCTTCGCGGTCCACGTCCAGCAGCCGGGGCAGGGGCAATCCCAGTTCCCGCAGGCGTTCATAGTCCCGCAGTTCGGAGGCCAGCTTGTCGCCAAAGGTGTAGTAGTCGCAGGGCTCGTGGTGGATCTGCTTGCAGACATACTCCGCCGCGCCGTCGGTGACGAGATAGGAATAACCGCCCTTCCCCCTGCCCAGCAGCGCCTCGACGGTGTAGGTCTTTTCGTTGACGGTGATGTACTCCATTTCTCACGCCTCCCGCAGTTGCCGCAGCAATTCGATCTCCCGTGCATACCCGTCCAGTTCGTTGGGCGTTTCCAGCACGAAGGGCAAATCTTTGAGGGCCGGGTGGTTGATGATACGCTGAAAAGCTTCAACGCCGAGGAAGCCCTCGCCGATCTTGGCGTGGCGGTCCTTCTTTGCGCCCAAGGGGTTCAAAGAATCGTTGATGTGGATGGCCTTCAGCTTGTCCAAACCGATGATGCGGTCAAACTCCGTCAAAACGCCGTCCAGATCGTTCACGATGTCGTAGCCTGCGTCGCTGACGTGGCAGGTATCGAGACACACGCCCATGTGGCCCAAAAGCTCCACCCGGTCGAGAATGGCCCGCAGCTCTTCAAACCGGCCGCCCACTTCCGTGCCCTTGCCGGCCATCGTCTCAAGGAGGACGACGGTGCGCTGCTGGGGCTGCAAAATGGTGTTGAGCGTCTGGGCGATGAGGGCGATGCCGGCTTCCGTGCCGAGGCCGGTGTGGCTGCCGGGGTGGAAGTTGTAGTAGTTCCCCGGCAGATGCTCCATGCGCAGCAGGTCGTCCGCCATGGTCTGCAGAGCGAACTCACGGGTGCGCTCGTCCTTGGAGCAGGGATTGATGGTGTAGGGGGCGTGGGCCACCACCGCTCCGAAGCGGTTCTCCTGCAAAAAGGCCACCAGCGCCGCTGCATCATCCGGGTCGATGGCCTTGGCCTTGCTGCCCCGGGGATTGCGGGTGAAAAACTGGAAGGTGGAGGCGTTGATACTTTTGGCCGTCTGCCCCATGGCCAGCCAGCCGGCGGAAGGGGAGAGGTGGCATCCGATGTGAAACATGGTCAGTCCTCCTTTAGTAGCGGTACACCGAGCAGTCGGTGCGGCTTCCCTCGATGGTGATGACGCCGTAAGTGGGGGCGTGGTAGTCGCCGATGCTGCCGGGGTTCATGAGGTAGAGCGTGCCGTCATAGTCCACGCAGGAGTGGTGGGTGTGGCCGAAGAGAAGAATGTCGGCGCCCAGCTCCATGGCGGCGTAGCGGGCGTTCATGACGGTGTGCTTCACAGAGCGGGTGTGGCCGTGCATCATCAAAATGCGCTTACCGCCCAGCTCGCACAAAACCTCGGCCTGCTCCGTGCGGCCCCAGTCGCAGTTGCCGGGAACGCAGGTCAGGGGGATCTCGGGGAACAGCTCTTGCAGGGCCTCGGCGTCCCGGAGGCAGTCCCCCAGATGGAGGATGTGCCGGGGCTGGATCATCTCCACGCAGCGGGCCATATTGTTGATGTTGCCGTGAGAATCGGACAGAACGAGAATTTTCATGGGTGGTACCTCACTTTTTTCGCCGCGCCAGCAGACGCTTGGCGTAGGCGCGGATGTCGCTGTTGCTGTCCCACAGAGACTCGGCCAGCATTTCGTCGGTCAGCGCACGGCGCTTGCCCAACTGCTGCAGGGCGTATTCCCGGCAGTTGGAGCAGTAGGTGGTTTCGTAAATGTGGCGCAGCAGGGATAGGGGAGCGCGCAAGCCTTTGTCCGCCATGCCCAGAATGTCCAGATGGATGCCGTGCCAGTTGGTGGTGCAGGCGCGATCCACCCGCAGACCGGACACCAAGCGGCAGAGCCGGGGCTCATCCTGGGGCTGATAGTTGGCAATGAAGATAGGCAGCGCCTGCGAGGAATTTTCCTCCATCCGGGCGATGGCAAAATCGCGGACCGCCGGGTGGCGGATGTATTCCAGCGCTTCCCATGCCGCCTCCCGCAGCGCATCACAAGGGGCGTCGGCGTCGGCGAGGATAGGCGCCGGGTTGCCGGGGAAGGGGCAGCGGGAAAAGGCGCGGAGCGCCTCGGTGCGTGCCGCCGGGTCGGTCTGAGCGAGATAGGCGTCGGCATAGGACTGCACCGTTGCCGCGTCTGCTTTTTTTCGCAGCCAGATGGACAGGGCGATGCCCTTTTGGGGATGGCGGCGCTGGGGTTGCAGCATACGGGTCGCTTCGTCCTCCGCTCGACAGATTCGCCCCACAGCCAGAAAGGCGGCAATGTCGGCGGAGCGGGCGGCGTGCTTTTCCAGCGACTTGCGGTATTGATGGACTTTGTCGGCGTGCAGCCAGTCAAAATCCCGGCTGTCGTAGAAGTCATGGGTGCGGTAAAGGCGGCCGATATCCCCGGCAATCTTCGCCATGTGGCGCGGACTGTCCGCCAGAATTACGCACAGATTGCCGAAGTCATCCAACTCGGCAAAATAGCGGTTTGGACGCCGCTTTTTTGCCGACAAATCGGCGTATAGCCGGTCGTATTTGCGCCACAGGGCGTCGGCAGCGGCAGATTCGCCGTCGCAGGCGAAGCGGGACAGCAGCTCGGCCAGATAGAAAATGCGCCAGCCACCGTTGGATTTGGCGTGGTCGAGGGCGTCCATGGTTGCCTGCAAAAAGGGTGTTTTGTCCTCGTAACAGCCGACCAGCTGATAAACAAACCACGCCCGGCTGCCCTCGCACTGGGCGTCAAAAGCGCACTCGTGGCGGCACGCCCACAAGACCACCGGGGCGTACCGTGCCGGATCGGATTGCACCGCCTGCAGGCAGCGGCCCTGTCCCCGCAGCAGCGCGTCTTTGCATTGTGCCTGTGTCATGTTGTTCGCGTTGCCGTGGGAATCGGACAGAACGAGAATTTTCATGGGGTGATACCTCGTAGATACAGAGTGAAGTTGCAAACCGACGGTTTGCAGTGAAGTTGGCGTATGGCCAGTGAAGTTTTTGCTTTGCAAAAGTGAAGTTAAGTTTGCCAAAATCATTTGCGAAGCAAACTTCACTACGAAGTAACTTCACTGCCGCAAGGCAACTTCACTTGCCCCACAGGGGCAAACTTAGTTTTTTCTGTATTCTACCACACAAGTGTTGCATCCGCAATTTCTTTCCCTTAAAATAAGGAGTACAAAAGGAAGTGAACATATGACCGCCGGTATTTGGGAGATCGACCTCCACGGGAAAAACGAATATCAGGCCCGCATCGCCATCGACGCCGCATTGCGCCGTGCCAAAGCAGGCACGTACCGCATCCGCTGCATCCACGGTCACCACGGCGGCACGGCGCTGCGTGACATGATCCGCCGTGACTACGCCAAGCACCCGCCGGTGCGCCGCATCGAAACGGGCCTGGGCCCCGGCGTCACCGATCTTGTATTAAGGGAGTTTTGAACCATGACATTTCTCTGCTATGAACGCTGCGGCACCTGCCGCAAGGCCAAGGCCTGGCTGGAAGCCAAAGGCAAAGAGTACGACCTGCGCCCCATCAAGGAGCAGAATCCTACGGCAGAAGAGCTGCGCACCTGGATCGCCGCATCCGGCCTGAGCGTGCGCAAGTTCTTCAACACCAGCGGCCTTCTTTACAAGGAGCTGCAGCTGAAGGACAAGCTGCCCGGTATGACCGAGGAGGAGATGATCGCCCTGCTCGCAAGCGACGGCATGCTGGTCAAGCGGCCCATTCTGGTGGGTGACGACTTTGTTCTCGTAGGCTTTAAGGAAGCGGAATGGGAGGCGAAGGTATGAAGATCGCACAGATCCAGATGCCCGTTGGCCCGGACAAAAGCGCCAACATCCAGCGTGCCTGCAGCATGATCCGCTGGGCCGGTCAGATCGACATGGCGGTGCTGCCGGAGATGTTCTGCTGCCCCTACGATAATGCCCTGTTCCGTGATTATGCAGAGGAGGAAGGCGGCGAAGCCTACTGCGCCCTCAGCGCCCTTGCCAAAGAAAAGGGCATCTACCTTGTGGGCGGCAGTATCCCCGAGCTGAGCGACGGCAAGGTGTACAACACCTCTTACGTTTTCGACCCCCAGGGCCAATGCATCGCCCGCCACCGCAAGACCCATCTTTTCGACATCGAGGTGGAGGGCGGCCAATGCTTCCGGGAGTCCGACGCTCTGGCGGCGGGCCGGGACGTGACCACCTTCGACACCCCCTGGGGCACCGTGGGCCTTTGCATCTGCTTTGACTTCCGCTTTCAGGAACTCTCCCGCCTGATGGCCCTCCGGGGCGCCAAGCTCATCGTGGTGCCGGCCGCTTTCAACATGACCACCGGCCCGGCCCACTGGGAGCTGCTCTTCCGCCAGCGTGCGGTGGACAACCAGTGCTACACCGTGGGGACCTCCCCCGCCCGGGACAATGGGGCCAGCTACACCGCCTGGGGACACTCCATCGTCTGTGATCCCTGGGGCACCGTGGTCAAGCAGATCAACGAGCAGCCCCAGATCGCCGTGACGGAGCTGGACATGGACAAGGTGGACCAGATCCGCCGCCAGCTGCCCATCCTCAGCGCCCGCCGGGAGGATTTGTACGAGCTGCGGGAAATTTGATTGTCTTTGCGCAAAACCGTGGTATAATCATAGGAAAGAACAAAAAGGAAAGGAAGACCTTGATGATGACTTATGCACAGATGAGCGCTGCGCAGCGCCGCGCAGAATACGAGGCCGTGTTGGCCGCCTACGAAACGTGCAAGGCCGAGGGCCTGCAGCTGAACATGGCCCGCGGTAAACCCGGCAAGGCCCAGCTGGATCTGGTCAGCGGGATCCTCACCGTCCTCAATAGCCCTGAGCAGTGCGTGTCCGACGGCATTGATGTGCGTAACTACGGCGAGCTCACCGGCATCCCTGCCGCCAAGCGCCTCTTTGCCGACATTCTCGGCTGCAAGGCAGAAGAGTGCTTCATCGGCGGCAGCGCCTCTTTGACCCTGATGTACGATACCATTGCCAAGGCCTTCACCCATGGCCTGCTGCACAGCGAGAAGCCCTGGAGCAAGCTGGAGAAGGTGAAGTGGCTGTGCCCCGCCCCCGGCTATGACCGCCATTTCAAGATCACCGAAAGCTTCGGCTGCGAGATGATCACCATCCCCATGACCCCCACCGGCCCCGATATGGACATGGTGGAGGAGCTGGTGAAGGACGGCGACGTGCGTGGTATGTGGTGCGTGCCCAAGTACTCCAACCCCGACGGCATCGTTTACTCTGCCGAGACGGTGCGCCGCATCGCTGCGCTGCAGCCCGCCGCCCCCGACTTTACCGTCATGTGGGACAACGCCTACTGCGTCCACGAGTTTGACGGCGACTTCGTGCCCTTCGACGATATCCTGACGCTGTGCCGTGAGGCCGGTAATCCCGATATGGTGTACGAGTACGCCTCCACCTCCAAGATCACCCTGCCCGGCGCCGGCATCAGCGTGATGGCGTCCTCCCGGGCGAATCTGGACTATATGGAGAAGCACCTGAACATCCAGATGATCTCCTACGACAAGGTCAACCAGCTGCGCCATGTACTGTACCTCAAGGACAAGGCACATACCCTGGCGCTGATGAAGCAGCACGCCCAGATCATGTATCCCAAGTTCCGCTGCGTGCTGGAGATGCTGGAAGCCGAGATCGAGCCGCTGGGCATCGCCACGTGGCAGAAGCCCAAGGGCGGCTACTTCGTGTCGGTGAACACCGTTCCCGGTCTTGCCAAGCGGACGCTGCAGCTGTGCAAGGAGGCGGGCGTCACCATGACCGGCGCCGGCGCCACCTTCCCCTACGGCGTCGACCCCAACGACAGCAACATCCGCATCGCTCCCTCTCTGCCGCCCGTGGCGGAGCTGGAGAAGGCCATGGCCATCTTCTGCGCCAGCCTGAAAATCGCCGCTCTGGAGCAGCTGGGTGTGTAAAATGACGAAAAAAGGGCCGTGAAATCGTGGAATTTCACGGTTCTTTTTTGCGTGTGCCGCCGTTGCTTTTCCCCTTTTGGTGTGGTATGATTAATCCATCTTATTCCGCCCACTGTGACGCCACTCCACTTTATGGCCCACGGAGGGAAAATGTAAGGAGGAAAAGACCCGCTACGACTGGCGGTGCGGCAGTGTGGAGACCTGCCGTAATGCGGTACTCGGCATATGGCCGGCCGTGAAGTCGGGTGCGCGGAGGCGGCCCGGTTACAGTCAAAAGAATTATGGCAGAAGTCAAACTGGTAAACCTGAAGAAGATCTACCCCCACGCTGAGACCAAGAAGAAAAAGAAGGCCAAGAAGGGCGAAGTCGCCGAAGAGAAGAAGGTCAATCTGCAGGTCACCGAGCAGGGCGTCGTCGCCGTGCAGGAGTTCAATCTGCACATCGCCGACAAGGAGTTCATCGTTCTGGTCGGTCCTTCCGGCTGCGGTAAGTCCACCACCCTGCGTATGATCGCGGGTCTGGAAGACATCTCCGACGGCGAGCTGTGGATCGGCGACAAGCTGATGAACGATGTGGAGCCCAAGGACCGCAACATCGCCATGGTGTTCCAGAACTACGCTCTGTATCCCCACATGACCGTGTATGACAACATGGCTTTCTCCCTGAAGCTGAAGAAGGTCGCCAAGGATGAGATCGACCAGCGCGTGCGTGAGGCTGCCGAGATCCTGGACATCACCCAGTATCTGGACCGCAAGCCCAAGGCCCTGTCCGGCGGTCAGCGTCAGCGTGTGGCCATCG
>JAFQFC010000047.1 GCA_017415775.1 Oscillospiraceae bacterium | reverse complement strand
TTTCTTCCAGTGTAAAATGTGTGTAGGACAATATACAGATCTCCTCGTGTGCGTGTTTGTTGTGGTGACTACATTTTACACGATGGTTTGTATATTGTCTTTTATTTTTCGAAGTGTTGCACTTCAAATTGTAATCTGCCCCCCTCCCCTTAGGCAGGGGAGGTTTTTATCCCCTTCTCTTTTCCCTTTGTCTAAAGGGGGGGCTTGGCCTGTGCTTCTCTTTTTGAATTGCTCCAGCGTCTAACAATCTCCGTTGCGCCAGCCGATTCCCGGGCGCTGACACGCCCGCCAATCGGGGCGCTGCCTCGAAAGCGCCTCGCTTCATCTGCCACCGGCAGCGCTTCGGCGCTTTCCACTCAGCCGCTCACATGGTACGACGGTAGAACTACCTACTCCTACATTTTAGAGCGGTGCGGCAGCGAAAAGAGAAGCAGAGGCAGTGCAACATTTAATCATGGCTTTGTCGGCAGCTCTTGCAGGATAAAGGAGGTCAAGGAACCATCGGTTCCTTGCGGCGCTTCTTTGGTTACTTTCTTTCGCTGTTTGAAAGAAAGTGACCCGTCGGAGACAGGACAAGGTGGCAACCTCGTAGGGGGCACTGCGCAAATTCAATATTTGTTCCATCAAGGGCGCAAATCATGTTTACGGGCCGTCGGCAAGCGCCGGCCCCTACGAAAGGCAGCAAATCATCTCTTGCGCATCACACAATCCGCCTTAGCACAGGCCTTGCAGCCGGTGGGGGTACAGTCCGCTCCCGGGCCGATGCCCACGATGGCGGTCACCGACTTGGTGGGGCTCATCAGCAGGCTCTCGTTGAGATAGAGTCCGATCTCCCGGTGGCACTGCAAGGCGTCGAAGAAGGCACGCTGACTGCGCAGCGGCAGGTCGCCGTAGCCGGGGGAAAACCGGCGGCGCACCGTCAGGGGGGCGTACTCCGCCGCCAGAAAGTCGCAGAAGCTGTCGCACAGCGCTTCGATGCGCTCGGCGCCCAGGGCCTGCAGCATGAGCCCACGGGCGGGGCTGAGCCGTCCGTGGCGGGCGATGAGCCGGTCTAAGTCCAGACCCACCGTGGCGGCGAAGATCACCGCACGGTCGCAGCCCCGGAGGGCGGCGGCCAGCTTGGCAGAATCGAAGGCGGTGAAGCACAGGTCCACCCGGGTTTCCGTCACCGTCAGCGGCACTTCCCGCCAGCAGAGGGCGGGGCGCAGCACGGTTTCGCCCTCGGCGGCAGCGTCATGGGCCAGCGCCAGCACCCCCTCGTCCGGGGTGCGGCAGGCGGCGTAGCGCAGCATCTCCCCCTCGTCCACCGGGGGCAGCGGGGCGCTGTAGCGTCGGATGGGGGTCATCATTTGCCTAAGATATCGGAGAGGTTGCGCTGGATCTGGGCCGCCACGTCCGGCTTATTCATGGTATAGACGTGGATATTGGTGACGCCGTTGGCGTAGAGGTCGATGATCTGGTCGGTGGCGTAGATGATGCCGGCCTGCTTCATGGCGGCGCCGTCGGTGCCGAACTTGTCCACCAGACTCTTGAACCGCTGGGGCATATGGGAGCCGGAGAGCTTGATGGCACGCTCCACCTGATTGGCGTTGGTGATGGGCATGATGCCGGCCACCACCGGCACGGTGACGCCCGCCTCACGCAGCTTATAGAGGAAGTTGTAGAGGAGGTTATTGTCGAAGAACATCTGGGTGGTGAGGAACTGGCAGCCCGCCTCCACCTTGGCCTTGATGTGGGCGATGTCCTCCTTCTGGTTGGTGCTTTCGGGATGGATCTCCGGGTAGCAGGCGCCGCCGATGCAGAAGTCGCCGCCGCTTTCCACCAGCTCACGGATCAGGTCCACGGCGTAGCGGTAGGGCCAGTTGCTGCGGTCGGCACCCTCCAGCTCCGGCGTCAGGTCGCCACGCAGGGCCATGACGTTGTGGATGCCGGCAGCCTTCATGGCAGCG
Organism: Oscillospiraceae bacterium; assembly: GCA_017415775.1. Taxonomy (GTDB): domain Bacteria; phylum Bacillota; class Clostridia; order Oscillospirales; family Oscillospiraceae; genus Vescimonas. The sequence goes on along the minus strand of JAFQFC010000047.1, from coordinate 50,777 downwards.
ATGCGATCCGAGACCATCTCACGGGTGGAGGAGACGCAGGTCAGGTGGGCCAGCATGGGCACACCGTACTTGGCCTCGATGTTGCGGGCGATCTCCAGCGTGTAGGCGCTGGTGCCGCCGCCGGCGCCGTAGGTGACGGACATGAAGGCGGGGTTCAGGGCGGCGATCTCCTCCGTGGCGGACTTGACGCTGTCAAAGGCGGCATCTGTTTTGGGAGGGAACACCTCAAAGGACATGGACAGGGTATCCTGCTTCAAAATGTCGATGATCTTCATACAATCAGCACTTCCTTTTCTCATCCGGCCGATGGACCGTTACTTTTTCTCATTAAATCATTATAGTCCTATTTTTGGGCAGTGGCAACCGTTTTTCGCCGTCAAACCGAAAATGCAGAAAAATTTTTCTTCTTTTTGCAAAAGATTTGCCCATTGGCGTGCAAAAAAGGGGCTCCGGGCGCCTATTGATAGGAGGTGGTTTTTCATGGCCAAAAAGAAACCGGGCGTCATGCTGTATTTCCGCTGGAGAAGCTCCCTGCGGCTGCTGAACCACCAGCAGCTGGGGCAGCTGTTCGCCGCCATTCTGGACTACGGCGAAACGGGGCAGCAGCTGCAAAGCGACGACCCCTTCCTCCTCTTTGCGTGGAACGCCATCCTGCCCGACATGGATCACGACACGCAGCGCTACGAGCAGATCGTGGAGAAGCGGCGGCAGGCCGCCGGCAAGCGCTGGGAGCAGGCTGCACCTGCGTCCACGCCCCCTCCTGCCCGGGAGGAGAAGGTCCGGGACTTCCCCCGCACCGCACCCCGCACCGCCGTGGGACAGGGCCGCATGGCGGCCTACAACGATCCGGGCATCATCGAGCGATACCTGTAGCCATGCAAATGCATCAAAAACGCAGCAAGTGCATGCAAGTGATGCCAATAACAATAGCAATGGCAATTGCAATCTCAATCACAATCACAGGCCCGTGCGCCAATGCTGCGCCACGGGCCGGGGGAAGAGAAAAAGAGTTTGCTCGTTTTGTTTTCAGGCAAGCAAAAAGGACACCCCGGGTGGAGTGTCCTTGTGGAAAACAAAGGCTCAGCTTTTGCCCTCGATGCGGCCGCGGCACTTGGGGCAGGTAATGACGATCTTCCCCTTGCCCCGGGGCACACGGCAGACGGTGCGGCAGGTGGGGCAGGTGAAATATTTATGGTCCTTGTCCTTCATGCGGTGGAACTTGCCCTTGATGGGCCACCAGACCTTCTGCAGGAACTTGGCGTTCTCAGCCCGGCGCTTTGCCAGGTTCTTGGAGAACATGCGGAACAGCGCCCAGAACACCAGCACGCCGGACACAGTGCCGATGATGCCGTAGGCAAGATCGTTCTTGACGAACATATTCACGATATCCAGAGCAATGGCGGTCCAGACGGTGAAAAGACCCAGATGGTCTGCGCCGTTGCGGCCATACATGAAGCGGGCCAGCGCATTGCCGATTTTGCGAAAGATACCCATAGAATGCCTTCCTTATCTGTGGTGGTCCTTTGAGGACAGCCCTATTCTACGCCAAAATTCCGCCAAGGTAAAGGGGCAAGGCGCAAAATTCACAGTTTTGTCACGATTGCCGCAGCGAAGCACCGCTTTTCTCCCCACCGCCGTGGGGTAAAATCTCGCTTCCGCCTTGCAAAGAAGGGCGGTCGGCGTTATAATATATGAGTTATCTTATGCCCATTGAGGGCCGGCGACCGAAGCCGCCGACCCCCTATCTCCAGAGCGTCCGAGCCTGCGGCACAGACCGTGGGACGAACAGGCGGCTGCCGTGATGACGCCGCTTCGGACCGCTCAGCATCATCCTATGCCGACGGCTTCGCCGCGGTGCGCCACATCAGAAAGGAAGGTTTCGCCATGATCAAGATCTCCCCCTCTATCCTCTCGGCCGACTTTGCCAACCTGCAGCGGGACATTGAGCGCATCAGCGCCGCCGACTATGTCCATGTGGACGTGATGGACGGCCTGTTTGTGCCCAACATCACCATCGGCATCCCCGTGGTCAAGTCCATCCGGCCCACCACCGAGCTGCCGCTGGACGTGCATCTGATGATCGACCGCCCCGTGCGCTACGTGGGTGAGTTCTGCGACGCAGGCGCCGACATCGTCACCTGCCACGTGGAGTCCGACACCGAGGAGAACATCCACGAGGCACTGCGCATCATCCACGAAAAGGGCAAGAAGGCCGGCGTGGTGGTCAAGCCCAAGACCCCCGCTTCCGCCGTGCTGCCCTTCATCAATGAGGTGGAGATGATCCTGGTCATGACCGTGGAGCCCGGTTTCGGCGGCCAGAAGTTCATGGCCGACATGATGCCCAAGGTGCAGCAGATCCGCCGCTACATCGACGCCATGAACCCCGGCTGCGAGCTGGAAGTGGATGGCGGCGTGGATCCCAACACCGCCCCCCTGTGCATCCACAGCGGCGCCAACGTGCTGGTGGCCGGCAGCGCCGTGTATAAGGCTGCCGACATCCCTGCACGCATCCAGGAGCTGCGGGGGTAAGTCTCGGCGGAGCCAATGATTTGCCCAGCGGGCATGAATTGCAGCTGTCGCTGCATGAATTGCCTTGCGGCATGATTCGCGCCCTATGGGCGCATAGATTTCGGAGGAACACTCTATGGAATACTTCCCTGCACCGCTGGAAAAACTGGTGGAGCAATTTGCAAGCCTGCCGGGCATCGGCGGCAAGTCCGCCCAGCGTCTGGCCTTTCATGTGCTGGGCCTGCCTCTAGAGGAGGCGCAGGCGTTCGCTGACGCCATTATGGAAGCCAAGCGCACCGTGACCCTGTGCCCCGTGTGCCGCAATCTCACCGCAGGCGGCCTGTGCGGCGTGTGCGCCAGCCCCAAGCGGGACGAGCGCACCATCTGCGTGGTGGCCGACCCCCGGGACGTGATGGCCATTGAGCGCAGCCGGGAGTTCACCGGCCGCTACCACGTGCTCCACGGCGTCCTGTCCCCCATGCACCATGTGGGCCCCGACGATCTGGAGATCAAATCCCTGATGGAGCGGGTGGCCGTCGGCGGCATCGACGAGGTCATCATGGCCACCAACCCCAACACCGAGGGCGAGGCCACGGCGCTGTACATTTCCCGCCTGCTGAAGCCCTTCGGCGTGAAGGTGACCCGCCTTGCCTACGGCATCCCCGTGGGCGGACATCTGGAATTCGCCGACGACGCCACGCTGATGCGTGCGCTGGAGGGCCGCCGGGAGCTGTGAGGACAGCCATCTGACCTCACAATGCGCCGCAAGGCGCAATTCATGCCCAGCGGGCAATTCATGGCCGAAGGCCAATTCATGCCCAGCGGGCAATTCATTCTCCCCTCTCTCCCTGTAGGGGAGGGGCTCCGTCCCCTCCCGATGGCATATCCTGCGGGCGGGCACAGAGACCCGCCCCTACGAAGTCAACCATCATTTCCGCAGTGTTTGCGAGTACATCGACAACGCAGTTCAACAATCCCTCAGTCACGGCTGACGCCGTGCCAGCTCCCTCATCAGAGGGAGCCTTTGGAACTTACGTATCAAGGAGGTGCAGCACCATGAAAACCAAATACATCCCCCTTCTGCTGGCGCTGCTGCTCCTGCTCACCGGCTGCGGTGCCAGACAGCCGGAAGCCACAAGGCAGATCTTCGCCATGGACACGGTGATGGATCTCTACGCCGTGGGCGAGGATGCCGAAGCCCTGCTGACGGAGGCGGCGCAGGAGATCAACCGCCTGGAGTCCCTCCTGTCCCGCACCCGGGCCGGCAGCGACGTATCCATCCTCAACGAAACCGGCACAGCGCAGCTGTCGGACGAGACGGCGGCGCTGCTGGATGCTGCGCTGCACTATGCCGACATCACCGGCGGCGTTTTCGACGTGACCATCGCCCCGCTGGTGGAGGCGTGGAACATCCACGGCGAGAACCCCCGGGTACTGACCGGGGGCGAGATCGCCGCTCTGCTGCCTCTGGTGGGCAGCCACCACCTGCGCCTCAGCGGCGCCGCCGCCACCCTGGATCAGGGCTGCGCCATCGATCTGGGCGGCATCGCCAAGGGCTACGCCAGCGACGTGATCGCCCGGCTCTACCGTGACGGCGGCATGACCGGCGGCTGGATCAGCCTGGGCGGCAACGTGTACGCCCACGGCACCAAGCCCGACGGCAGCTTCTGGAATGTGGCGGTCCGGGATCCGATGGACGCCGCCGCCACCGCCGCCATGGTGCAGCTCAGCAACCAGTTTGCCGTCACCTCCGGCGGCTATCAGCGGTACTTCACCGCCGGGGACGGCACCGTATATCAGCACATTTTAGACCCGAAAACCGGCATTCCCGCCATGAGCGACCTTTTATCCGTCACCATTGTGTGTGGTAACGGCACCATGGCCGACGCTTACTCCACCGCCCTGTACGTCATGGGCGAGGCGGGGGCTGTCAGCTTCTGGTCCGCCAACCGGGCCGAGTTCGACATGATCCTCATCACCGCCGACCACCGCCTTTTGTACACCCCCGGCCTGGCCGGGCGGGTGACCACCGAGGAAGGAGGGGCCTATGAAGTCCAAGTCCTCTCCTAAGCTGCGCCCCACCTTCTTTGACGCCATCGTGGTGGTGCTGGTGGCGGCGCTGGCCTTGGGCAGCGCATGGTGGTTCTACGGCGGACTGGGCCGCAGCGGTCCGGCCACCTACATCATCACCCATCAGGGCCAGGAGATCGCCCGTGGGGAGCTGCGTCAGCCCCGGGAGATCACCGTGGAGGGCCAGTATCACCTGCAGATCGTCTGCGACGGCGAGAGCATTGCCGTCACCCACAGCGACTGCCCCACCCAGGACTGCGTGCGCACCGGGCGGGCCACCCATCCCGGACAGAGCATCGTGTGCCTGCCCGAGCAGGTGGTCATCAAGCTGGTGGGCAGCGGCAGCGGCCCGGATCTGGTGATCGGGTAGGGCAGCAAGCAGCAAAAACTCGTCGCAAACCCCGTTTGCGACGAAAGAAAAGGAGGCACACCGTCATGCACAGCAAAACCAAAGACATCGCTCTGGGCGCCGTGCTGACGGCCCTGGCCCTGGGCCTGAGCGTGATGGAGAACCTCTTCCCCGTCACGGCGGCCATCCCCCTGCCCGGCGTGAAGCTGGGCCTCGCCAACATCGTGACCCTCTTCGCTCTGTATGAGCTGGGGGCCCTCCCCGCCCTGACCATCCTCATCGCCCGCTGCCTGCTGGCCTCCCTCTTCGCCGGCAACTTCTCGGCGCTGCTGTACTCCCTCATGGGCGGCGTATTGGCCATGCTGGTGATGATCGGTTTGAAGCAATGCCGCCGCCTCAGCGTTTTCGGCGTGTCCATCGGCGGCGCCGCCGCCCACAACGTAGGCCAGATCGCAGCCGCCTGCATCACCCTGGGCGATACGGCGGTCATCGGCTACCTCCCGGTACTGCTGGGGGTATCCCTCATCACCGGTACGCTGACCGGCTTCATCGCAAGCCTGCTGTTCCGGGCCATGAAAAACGTACATCTCTCCCACTAAAAGGAGTTTACTATGGATCAGAAAGATAAAATCATCCTGCAGCAGCTGGACGTGATCCGCACCATGACGGAAAACGGACTCAAGCGCATGAACAGCGACTTCTGGGGCGCTCCCGCCGCCCCTGCCGCCCCCGTGGCCCCTGCCGCGCCCAAGGCCGAGCAGCCCAAAACCAAGGCCGCTGACGCCAAGGTGTCCGACCCGGAGCCGGAGGAGGAAGTGGCACCGCCCGAGAAGCTGGAGGACCTGCTCTCGGAGCTGGACGGCTACATCGGTCTGGAGATCATCAAGGAGGAGGTCCGCAGCCTCATCAACATGGTGAAGGTGTACAAGCTGCGCCGGGAGCATGATCTGCCCACCGCCGAGCTGTCCCTCCACATGGTATTTTCCGGCAATCCCGGCACCGGCAAGACCATGATGGCCCGGCTCATGAGCCGCATCTACCACTCTCTCGGCATCCTCTCGAAGGGCCAGCTGGTGGAGGTGGACCGCAGCGGTCTGGTGGCAGGCTACGTAGGCCAGACGGCCATCAAGACGAAAAAGGTCATCGACAAGGCCATGGGCGGCGTCCTTTTCATCGACGAGGCCTACGCCCTCAACGGAAAGAGCGAGAACGACTTCGGCCAGGAGGCCATCGACACCATCCTCAAGGCCATGGAGGACCACCGGGACGATCTGGTGGTGATCGTGGCGGGCTACACCGAGCTGATGGAGGATTTCGTCCACTCCAACCCCGGTCTGGAGAGCCGCTTCAACCGCTTCATGTTCTTCCCCGACTACTCGGTGGAGGAGATGATGGGCATTTTCGACATGCGCTGCAAGGGCAGCTGCTATACGCTGACGGAGGATGCCCGGCCGCTGGTCCGGGACTACATCGCCGAGGAGAGCGCCGATCAGGAGTCCTTCGGCAACGGACGCGGCGTACGCAACCTCTTTGAAAACATTGTGGTGGCCCAGAACAACCGTCTGGCCAAGCTGGAATCTGTGACCCGGGAGCAGCTGATGGAACTCACTGCCGACGACGTGCTTCACGCCCGGGGCAAGATCGACGAGGAATAAGAATGAATATATTGAAGAAAACAATCATTATCCTGTGTGTTTTTGCACTGGTGCTGTCCCTCTTCGGCTGCGGCGGCAAGCCCCGCTATCCGGAGAACTACTCCGTGGCCGAGCATGAGGGCCACTGGAGCATCCTCTACACCGACGAAAAGGGCGTGGAGGAGATCGCCGTACTGGGCGATGAGCGTCAGCCTCTGGTGATGCAGGGCGGGCGGCTGTGGTTCACCGACGGCAGCAAGCTGGTGACGGTGGATCCCGAAGGCGAGGACCGGCTGGAGACGGAGCTGACGGGGATGCCCGACGGCACCACCATCACCTTCAGCGATCAGGACAACTTCTACTGCGTGGCCCGGCAGGAGGACGTGAAGTGCTGGCGTGTCAGCAAGGCCGACCAGAGCGACTGGGCCCACATCACCATCCCCCGCATTTTCCGCAACACCGACTATGCGGCCATCAGTGCCGCCGTTCTGGACACCGTGAAGGCCAAGGACAATGTGATCCGGGTCCGGGCGGCACGGGTGGAGCTGGACAGCAACGGCTCTGTCATCGCCATGGAGCTGGACATCCTGCGCTACAAGAGCGTAACGCTGCAGATGAAGACCTGGGACACCGGCACGGTGTCGGTGCGCATGCAGCTCAACGGCCCGGTGGTGACCTACACCGACCGCTACATCCCCCTGTCCGTGTCGGACAAGACGCTGAAGAGCACCCTGCTGCTGGAGGACTATCTGGCGGCGGTGGAGGCGGCGGACAATGGGCTGATCGCCACGCAGCAGGCACAGGGCCAGGCCGAGGGCTTCCGCCTGATGTACACCGTGCCGGAGTATGAGGCGTGGCTGGCGGTGAACAAGACCGGCCTCACCTATCTGGACACCGCTGGCAAGGCAGTGGAGGGCGATTTGAAAAAGCAGCACTTTGTGCTGGCACAGGTGGGCGGCTGCGCCACGCAGCTCACCGACACCAGCGGCACCGCCTGCGGCAACCTGACGGTGGTGCAGGTGGGGTAAAAAATTAAGAATGAAGAATTAAAAATTAAGAATTGACGGGCGGTCGATGATCGCCCGTCTTTCTTTCGAAAGAATACGTAGGGGAGGGGCTCTGTCCCCTCCCGGCGGTGCAGCGCAGCGGGCGGGCGCAGAGGCCCGCCCCTACGCAGGTGATCGACCGTGTTGTAGGGGCGGGTATTACCCGCCCGTCGTTTTGCGTTACGGGACGTCGTAAACGCGCTGTGAGCACGCAGTGCGAGGAAGTACTCTTGGGTGCCGTCCCCTACGAAATTTTAATTGTCCGCAGACAAAAAAAGACCACCCCGGATGGGATGGTCTTTTTTCGTCTTATCAAGTCAGTCTTGCGGCTTAGCCGAAGATGATCTCCTTCATGACAGCCAGGAACTTCTTGCAGTCCTCGGGATAGATGGCGCCCATGTTGGCGACCTGGAACATGTTCATCTCCAGGTACTTACCCTTGCCGGGATACACGGTGTAGCCGGCCTTCTCCAGAGCGGTGACGAACTCGTCGACCTTCATCTTGCAGCCCTCGGGCAGGAAGACGGAGGTAACGGTGTTGGACATCTTCTCATCGGGCAGCAGGAACTTCAGGCCCATCTCACGCATACCGTCGCGCAGGATCTTGGCGCACTCCTTGTAACGGTCCACACGGCCGGCCAGGGTCTCCTTCTCCAGAGCCCAGTCCAGAGCGGCCTGCAGGGGCCAGAACAGGTTGACGTTGGGGGTGTTGGGGGTCTGGTGGCTGGACTTGGCGATCTGATAGTGCTTGCCCAGGTTCAGGTACACGTTCTTGCCCTGAGCGGGAGCGGTCTTGGCCATCAGCTCTTCCTTACCGCAGATGTAAGCGGAGCCGGGATAGCAGCCCAGGCACTTACCACCAACGGAGGTGCACAGGTCGATGCCGTTCTCGACGACGTCGATGTGCTGGCCGCCGGCGGCGGAGACGCAGTCGACGAAGTAGTACTTGCCGTACTTCTTAGCCAGCTTGCCGATGGCGTTGACGGGGTTGATCATGGAGGTGCTGGTCTCGTGGAACACCATGCACACGAAGGTGATCTTGGGATTGTTCTTCAGGATCTCCTCCACCTCAGCCAGATCGGGGTCATTGGCCCAGCCGGGCTGATAGTTGTGGGTGGGAACGTTGTACTTGGTCAGGATCTCCAGCAGACGGTCGCCAAACACGCCGTTGTTGATCAGCAGAGCCTCGTCGCCCTCAGCGAACACGGAGGACAGGCAGGTCTCGTTGGCGGAGGTACCGGAACCGGAAACGATCACAGAATAGTAGCTGTCATCAGCGTTGAACAGGCGCAGGACCTTGGCCTGGATGTCAACAAACAGCTCCTCGAACTCGGCGCTGCGGTGGCAGATATCATAGTGCAGCAGGGACTGACGAACGGGCTCCTCGACCATGACGGGGCCGGGGCTGAACAGCATAGTCTTCATGGGAATCAACCTCTTTCAAATTTTTTAGGACCGGTCGGCGTCCGCATGGGTGCGCCATTCTCCCGGCGATATTATACTACCATTTACGCCGCCATCTGTCAAGATGCAGCGTGTGCGATTTTGTGTGTTTTCATTTGTTTCGCCACATCTGCCGGCCACATTTTTCCCGGTGCTGCGACACAAAAAGCCACGTGCGCCCCCGCATCAATTGTGGATTTTTCCGCTGCGGCCCACGCAGCGGCCGCTTTTTCCCTTTTGAGCAGAAAATTTTTGTGGATTTGTAAAATTTTTCGTGCATTTCTGCAACGCATGGCTTATAATGAAAAGGAAGAAAGCTGCGTTTGGCGGCAAAAACGAAAATGTTTGTGGCAAAAACCGCAAAAAGCCACAGTAAACGGCCTCTGCAGGCCACAGAAAGGGGGCAGCGCTATGCTGCACACAAGACGTGAGTGCATCAAGGACATGCTCAACAGCGCCGGCTTTGTCAACGTACAGGAGCTGGTGAACCGCTTCCAGGTCTCCTCCGAGACCATCCGGCGGGATCTGGAATATCTGGAGAAGGAGGGCGTGCTCAAGCGCATCCACGGCGGCGCCGTCAGCGTGCGGCCTCACGCCAACGAATCGGCCTACCACCCCGCCAGCAGGAGCACACCAGCGAGAAGCAGGCCATCGCCCGGGCGGCGGCGGAGCTGGTCTCCGACGGCGACACGGTGCTGATCGCACCGGGCACCACCGCACTGGAGGTGGCCGGCTGCCTGAAAAGCCGCAAGGGCCTGACCGTCATCACCAATTCCCTGCCCGTGACCATGGAGCTGGCCAGCTGCCCCAACATCAACCTCTTCTGCCTGGGCGGTCACGTCCGGGGCGACGACTTCTCCACCGCCGGCATCACCGCCGTGGAGAATCTGGGCATCTTCAACGTGGCCAAGCTCATCATCGGCATCGGCGGCATCACCCCCGAGCGGGGCCTCACCGACTACCGCATGGACGAGTCTGCCCTGCTGCGCACCTTCATCGAAAAGGCCGACTGCGTCATCGGCATCGCCGACCACAGTAAGTTCGGCGTGGTGTCGGTGTACAACATCTGCCCGGCCGACAAGCTGGATCACCTCATCACCGACAGCGGCACCCCCGTGGAGCTGTGCAAGCCCTACCGTGAGATGGGCGTGCAGGTCCACATCGTAGGCCCTTACGTGTAAGATGCTACCCACCCTGCGTCCCGGCCCATTGGCCGACCTGCCGCCCACGCTGCGACAGGAGCACGCCTTCCTGCCGGAGGGTTCGGACCTGGGCCATCTGCTGCTAGGCTCGCTGCGCCTGCGCAACGAGAGCAGCGAACCGGCGGACCTGCCTCTGCTGCCTGTCGGCGGCGTGCTGCTGCTGTTTCCCCATCGTGGTACGGCCCAGCTGTGCGGCGTGCTGAACAGCGTGCATTACCTGACGCTGGAACCGGGAGAGACGGTGTACGGCGTGCTGCTGCAGTGGGACTGCAGCGACTGGCTGTGGAGCCGCCCGATGACGGCGCTGGAAAACGCCATGGTGCCGCTGGAGCCTCTGCTGCCGGGCAGCGATTCGCTGGGGCCCGCCCTGCACCGCTGCGCCACAGAGCAGGAGCAAAGCTCGCTGGTGGCCCGGCTTTTGACGCTGCACGGCGCACGGCAGTACCGCAGCGCCCCCCTGCTGCAGCGCTGCCTGCGGCTGATACACACCCGGCAGGGCCAGATCCGGGTGGCGGAGCTGGCCGACATCCTGGGCTGCAGTGAGCGGTATCTCAACCGGCTGCTGCGGCAGAAGGTGGGACTGTCCACCAAGACGGTGTGCGAGCTGCGGCAGCTCTACCGCATGCTGGAGCTGCTGGGCGAAGGGCCTGCCAAGTCGCTGCTGCACACGGCGGTGTCCGGCGGCTACTTCGATCAGGCCCATATGAACCGCCATTGCCGCCGCTTTCTCGGCTGCAGCGCCAGCACGCTGCGTTCTTTGCAGCGGCGGCCCGAACCGCTGGCATAAGGTATCTACTTCGTCCCGGACGGAAACGTCCGGGGCGTTTTTGTTGTGCGGGCGGGGTTTGATCGGTGGACGGTACGTAGGGGGCAGCGCTTGCGGCGCCCCGTCAAAAACAACACCGCAGCACCGGAAATTCGGTGCTGCGGCGGATTCGCCTATTCAATTCTTACCTTGACGCTTTCCACATGGAAAGACACGACTATGTCCTCTTCCGCAGGATTTTCCATGGCAACACCGATTTTGTACCATGCGCCCTTGTCGACCTCGATGACCATGGGGACGCCCTTGGGAAAATCTGTACACGTAAAGGAAGCGTTCTCTTCCCCCACCGGTTTTAGAACAAATCGTTCCTTCTCCGAAAGATCAATAGACTTTACCGTCAGCTGTCCCTTGAGGGGGGCGATTTCCTCATCGGAGTAAACAAGCTCGCCCTGATTTCCTGCCGGAACGACGACGCTGATGTTATATTCTAATTTTGCCCTGCAGCCGGTCAGTCCCAGCACGCAAGCCAACGCCAAAAGCAATACCGCTGCCTTTTTCATCGCAAGCACACTCCTTCGGCAAATCGAATCATCTGCATTTTACCACAATCCCTTCCCAGTAGCAAGGGTGCGTCATGGCGGGCCGTCGTAAACGCCGTCCCCTACAAGTTCTACCGATCCAATCCGTAGGGCGGGGGCTTGCCCCCGCCGTCACTTTGCAGGCGGATATGGATTCCGTCCCTGCGAAATTTAATTTTCAATTCTCAATTGCCCCGCCCCCCGGAATATGCTATACTTGCCCCAAAGAACCTTCCGAAAGGAGTCCTCACTATGGCAAACTACTATCTCGGTCTCGATCAGGGTACCACCGGCACCACCGCCATCCTCTTTGACCAGAACTGGCGTCAGGTCAGCCGGGGCTACCGGGAGATCCGCCAGATCTATCCCCAGGCCGGCTGGGTGGAGCATGACGCCATGGACATCTGGGAGAGCGCACGGTTCGCCACCCAGCAGGCGCTGGACAAGGCCGGGGCCACGGGCAGCGACATCCTGTGCGTGGGCATCGACCACGAGGGCGAGAGCGTCATGGTCTGGGACAAGGTGACGGGCCGGCCCGTCTACAACGCCATCGTCTGGCAGGACCGCCGCACCACCGCCGAGGCTGAGGCACTCAGCGCCAGCCACGGCCGTCTGATCCGTCAGCGCACGGCCCTGATGGTGGACTCCTATTTCAGCGCATTGAAGGTCCAGTGGCTGCTGCGCCACGTCCCGGAGGCCAAGGAGCTGCTGGCCCAGGGCCGACTCCTGTGCGGCACCATGGACTGCTGGCTGGTGTGGAAGATGACCGGCGGCGCCGTCCACGCCACCGACACCTCCACCGGCTCGCGCACCATGCTGATGAACCTTGCCAAGGGCGACTGGGACGAGGAGGTGCTGGCCCTGCTGGACATCCCCCGCAGCATCCTGCCCCCCATTGGCCCCAGCGCCGGTGACTACGGACGCTGCGTGCCGGAGGAATTCTGCGGCATTTCCGCACCCATCAGCGGCGTGCTGGTGGACCAGCAGGCGGCCCTCTTCGGCCAGACCTGCTTCACGCCCGGCACGGTGAAAACCACCTACGGCACCGGCTGCTTCATGCTGATGAATACCGGCGACAAGCCGGTGCAGTCCCCCAGCGGCCTGCTGCCCATCGTGGGCTGGAACATGGCGGGCAAGACCACCTACGCCCTCGACGGCGGCATCTACATCTCCGGCGCCGCTACCCAGTGGCTGCGGGACGGGCTGAAGATCATCTCTTCCGCTGCCGAGACGGAGGCCATGGCCCTCGCCGCCGGCAGCAATAACGGCGTGTACTTTGTCCCCGCCTTCACCGGCCTGGCCGCCCCCTACTGGGATTCCTACGCCCGTGGCACGCTGGTGGGCATCACCGGCGGCACCACCCGGGAGCAGATCGTCCGGGCCACCCTGGAATCCACCGCCTATCAGGTCAGCGACCTCCTCCACGCCATGGAGCGGGACAGCGGCGTGGCCATCAGCGCCATGCGGGTGGACGGCGGCGCTGTGGCCAACAACTTTTTGATGCAGTTCCAGTCCGACATTTTGAATCTGCCCGTCCTCGTTCCCGAGATCACCGACACCACGGCCCTGGGCGCCGCCTTCATGGCGGCCATCGGCGCAGGCTTCGTGGGCGGCACGGAGGAGCTGGAACAGAGCTGGCGCCTGAGCCGCCGCTTCGATCCCCAAATGAGCGAAGACGAGCGGCAGTATCTCCTGCGCCGCTGGCACAAGGCCGTGAGCCGAGCACGGGATTGGGCGAGGGAAGATTAAACCATACCCCAAAAGGCAATGCCTTTTGGGGTAGTTTTTTGCAGCGCACTGCTTGCACTCGCTGCGCTCGCACACTTGTGCGCTGAGAAGTGTTTTTTCCCCCGCACATGTCGGTGAAAAAAACGAATTTCATTTTCTTTCGCCGCAAGCGGCGAAACTCTGCGAGGCTGTTTGTTTCGTCCCCTCCCGTAGGGACCGGCCTCCGGACGGCCCTATGCCGAAACCCCGCCGTTTCTGACGCCCTCTTGACATTCCCACGTCCCTTGGGTACACTACAACATGGTAATTTTTGTCGAAACAAGGAGGATTCCTCCATGCAGGAAGATCGCAAGCAGGTGCTGCGGGGCTGCTTTTATGCCGGCCTTGGCGGCGTGATCTGGGGCTTTTCCGGCACCAGCGGTCAATATCTCTTTTCCCACTGGCCCATCAGCTCCCTGTGGCTGACGTGCATGCGCATGATGGGCGCCGGACTCATTTTTCTGGTGCTGGCCCTCATCAAGAACCGCCGGGAGGTAGTGGAGCTGCTGCGCAGCCCCAGGGATCTGGCCCTCACCGCCCTGTACGGCATCGGCGGACTGCTGCTGTGCCAGTACTCCTACATGACCGGCATCTCCCACTCCAACGCCGCCACCACCACGGTGCTGCAGACGCTGACCATCGTGATGGTGATGGTGATCGCCTGCTGCCATGAGCGCAAGCTGCCCCGGTGGCACGAGGTCCTCAGCGTGGCGCTGGCCCTGCTGGGCGTGTTTTTGCTGGCCACCGGCGGCAAGCCGGGCCAGATGGTGCTGAGTCCCAAGGGCCTGTTCTGGGGCCTGATGACCGCCGCCGCCATGACCCTTTACACCCTGCTGGGCCGCCCCCTGGCCAAGCGGTGGAGCCGTGACACGGTGATGGCCGTGGCCATGACCATGGGCGGCATTGTGATCAATCTGGGCGCACGGAGCTGGCAGTTCGACGTGAGCCTGCCGGCCAGGGGCTGGCTGCTGGTGGCCTTCATCGTGGTGTTCGGCACGGTGGTCACCTTCGCCCTCTTTTTGCAGGGCATCCGGGACGCAGGCCCGGTCCGGGCCTCCATCCTCAGCGTCACCGAGCCGGTGTCGGCGGCCATTCTGGCCTTCTTCTGGCTGGGGACGCAGTTCACCGCCGCCGACCTTCTCGGCTTTGCCGCCATCCTCGCCACCGTGTTTTTGCTGGCGAAAAACGAATAAGAGCAGTAAAAAACCTCCCCGACTTGGGGAGGTTTTTCTTTTGGTCTTTACCGCTTTGCCTTCCCCCTCCGGGGGAAGGTGGCCTCACATCTTTAGGTGGGGTCAGCTGCGGCCCTTACCTCTTGGCCGCGGCTGGCACGGCCTGAGCTACAGTATCTTCAGCGCAGCTTCCCGTCCGCCTCCAGTTCTTCCCCTCTGCCTTTACAAATCTGGCAGATGCGCCAGATTTCCCGGGCAACAAGAAAGGTAAAGCCTGCCATGCTGATGATACACAAAACGATTCTGCTCATATCTCCACGATCAACGCCGTGAATTGTCCAGTTTATATCTGCACCGACCAACAGCAGCACAATGATCACCCGCACAATAGAGCGTATCAGCAGGTATTTTTCATGCGTAGTTTTCATAGGCAAGCTGGGTCATCTCCTTTCATACATCACTTTCTTACAGTTTTCAAACATTCATACTATCCTATAGACTACAACCTAAAATTTGCTGACACCACCCCCCTTTTTGTTCAATAATAACATAACGCCCCATCTAAATCAACGGTTTTTTGTTTATATTTTCGTTTTTTGCAAAAACAAGCCTAGAGAACTTGTCCAAGCGTTCCAAGGACGCTTGGGCAGTTTTATTCGCCAAAGGCGAGTGATATTGCTTGGCAGTGATATTCGGCTTTCGCCGAGTGGTATTCGCTTTGCGAGTTTTGCTGGCGAATAACAAATAAATCTGCTGTAAACAGGCGTTTACAGCAGATTTAAGTAATCAGTCATAGTGAATAGTGAAAAGGTGTCGTGTCGCTTTGCGACGATCAAAATCATTTCCGCAGGAAATACCTCACCTTTTCACTCTTCCCTTTTCTTTTTTACCTGAGGGGTGCTGCGAAGAGCAGTGCCCCTTATTCCATCCCCTCGAACCACTCGTAGGCGATGCGGGGGGTGCCGTCGTCGTGCATGTACACCACGCCGCTTTCCCGGAAGCCGTGCTGCACCACGATGTGCTGCATCACCCGGTTGTCGTGGTGGGTGTCGATGCGGAGATAGGGGGACTTTGCACGGCAGAAGGCGATGACCTCGGCGAAAATGCCGCCGGTGCCGTCGCTGCCAAGGCGGTGGATGGTGGCGTAGGGGGCATCTGAGCGCCATGCGCCCTCGATACTGCCGTAGGAGGGGTCGGCGCCAAAGACGAGGGCAAAGGCGGCGTGGATGACGCCGTCACGCTCCACCACGTAGAGCTGCTCTTGGGGGATGTCGCTGCGCAGCAGATCGTGGGGCGGGAAGGTGTCGCCCCACTGGTGGGGGTTGCCGCTCTCACGCATCAGCTGCCGTGCCACGGCGTAGACCTCGAAGATACGAGGCAGGTCGGCATTGGTGGCAAGTCGGATCATGGGAGTGTCTCCTTTAATTCTTCAAGCTCTGCAGCGGGGCGGGGATCCGTCCGCCACGGGCGATAAAGTCGGCAGAGGATGCGCCGTGGACCGGCATGACGGGGGCGCTGCCCAGCAGGCCGCCCATCTCCACCATGTCGCCCACCGTCTTGCCCTCCACGGGGATGATGCGCACGGCGGTGGTCTTGGAGTTGACCATACCGATGGCCGCCTCGTCGGCGATGATGGCGCTGATGGTCTCGGCAGAGGTATCGCCGGGGACGGCGATCATATCCAGGCCCACGGAGCAAACGCAGGTCATGGCTTCCAGCTTGTCGATGGTCAAAGTGCCGTCCAGAGCTGCGGCGATCATGCCCTCGTCCTCGCTGACGGGGATAAAGGCGCCGCTGAGGCCGCCCACATGGCCCGAGGCCATGACGCCGCCCTTCTTCACGGCGTCGTTGAGGAGGGCGAGGGCGGCGGTGGTACCGTGGGTGCCGCAGACCTCCAGACCCATCTCCTCCAAGATGCGGGCCACGCTGTCGCCCACCGCCGGGGTGGGAGCGAGAGACAGGTCCACGATGCCGAAGGGGGTATCGAGACGGCGGGAAGCCTCGGAGGCCACCATCTGGCCCATGCGGGTGATCTGGAAGGCGGTCTTCTTCACCGTCTCGGCCACCACATCGAAGCTCTGGCCCTTGCACTGCTGCAAGGCGTGGTACACCACGCCGGGGCCGGACACGCCCACGTTGATGACGCTGTCGGCCTCGCCCACGCCGTGGAAGGCGCCGGCCATGAAGGGGTTATCCTCCACAGCGTTGCAGAACACCACCAGCTTGGCGCAGCCAAGGCCGTCGGTGTCACGGGTCAGGTGGGCCGTCTCCTTGATGATGCGGCCCATACGGGCTACGGCGTCCATGTTGATACCGGCACGGGTGGAACCCACGTTGACGCTGGAGCAGACGATCTGGGTGCTGGCCAGCGCCTCGGGGATGGACTGCAGGAGATACTCGTCGCCCCGGGCCATGCCCTTCTGCACCAGGGCGGAGTAGCCGCCGATGAAGTTCACGCCGCAGTCCTTGGCAGCACGGTCCATGGCCAGAGCGAAGGGAACGTAGTTTTTCGTGTCGCAGCTGCCCGCCACCAGCGCCATGGGGGTGACGGAGATGCGCTTATTGACGATGGGGATGCCGAACTCCGATTCGATGTTCTCGCCGGTGCGGACCAGATTGGCGGCACGGCGGCAGATCTTGTCGTAGATCTTATCGCAGCAGCGTCTCGGATCCTCGCTGACGCAGTCGAGAAGGGAGATACCCATGGTGATGGTGCGGATGTCCAGATGCTGCTGGTCGATCATCCGCAGGGTATCCATGATGTTGGAAATGTCACGCATGGCCCGTCACCTCAGATCTTGTGCATGGCGTCGAAGATGTCCTCCCGCTGGATGCGGACGGAAAGGCCACGGCCCTCGCCGAAGGCGCTCAGCTTGGCGCTGAGCCGATCGAAGGGGGTGGCGCAGGCGCTCAGGTCCACCACCATCATCATGGTGAAGTAGCCCTGCATGATGGTCTGGCTGATGTCCAGCACGTTGATATTTTCGTCTGCCAGCGTGTTGCACACACCGGCGATGATGCCCACCTGGTCTTTGCCGACCACGGTCACGATTGCTTTCATAATGTTCTCTCCTTACTCCATTTCGTCCAAAGTCAGCTTGAAGCTGTCCATAAAATGTTCCTTGAAGAACTCCACCTCCGGCAGGTGATAAGCGTCCAGCGCCCGCTCGGTCTGGATGGCGGCAGAGCGGAACTCCGGGTTGCCGGCCTTCATCTCCTCGATGCACTTGATCCAGGCCGACAGCTTGTCCGCCGCCTTCACCAGCAGCTCGATCTCCTCGTCCACAGGCTGCAGCAGCTCGCTGTAGGCGGTGCGCAGCTTCGCCGGCAGCATGCCCAGCAGCTTCTCGGAGGCCACCTGCTCCACCTGCTTGTAGGCGTCCCGGATGGCGGGGTTGTAGTACTTGATGGGGGTGGGCAGGTCGCCGGTCATGATCTCCGGGGCGTCGTGGTACAAGGCCGCCGCCGCCACAGCGCCGGGGTCTACCCGCCCGCCGAAGTACTCGTTGCGGATCACCGCCAGGGCATGAGCCAGCACCGCCACCTGATGGCTGTGCTCGGCGATGTTCTCGGTATAGCTGTTGCGCATCAGCGCCCAGCGGTTGATGAACCGCATGCGGCTGAGATAGGCAAAAAAGTGGTTCATTCTGTCTCCTCCTTGATTTCGCCGTACAGCGTTTCGCCGTCGGTGTGGGTGATGGTCACGCTGCGGACGGCATTGTGCAGCTCCTCGCCGCCCGTCACCGCCACAGGCATATAGTTGGGTGCGTGGCCGGTGTAGAGCGCCCCCCTCGCCTGCTCAAAGAGCACGGGGAAGGTCTTGCCCACGCAGCCGTCCAGATAGCTGCGGTGCATCTTCGCCGCCACCTGGGCGGCACGGTGGGCCCGCTCCTCCCGGATGGGCATGTCCACCTGCACCATCTTGGCCGCCGGGGTGCCGGGGCGGATGGAGTAGGGGAAGACATGCATGGCGGCAAAATCGCACTTTTCGATGAACGCCAGCGTCTCGGTGAAGTCCTCCTCGGTCTCTCCGGGGAAGCCGGTGATGAGGTCGGTGGTGATGGCGCAGCCGGGGAAAAACTTTCTAAGCAGCGTCACGGATTCGTAGAACCGGGCAGTGTCGTACTTGCGGTGCATGGCGGCAAGGGTCTTGTCGCAGCCGCTCTGGAGGGACAGGTGGAAATGGGGGCAGAGGTTCTCCAGCCCGGCTGCACGGCGGCAGAAATCCTCGGTGATGGTCCGGGGTTCCAGGCTGCCAAGGCGCACACGCATGGTGTCGGCAGCGGCAGACACCACCTCCAAAAGGTCGATGAGGCTGCTGCCGTCCTTGAGGTCCTTGCCCCAGGAGGAGATCTCGATGCCGGTGATGACGATCTCCCGATAGCCCGCCATGCGCAGGCTGCGGGTCTGCTCCACAGCGGTGATCTTCGGCTCGGAGCGGACGGGGCCACGGGCGTAGGGGATGATGCAGTAGGTGCAGAAATTGGTGCAGCCGTCCTCCACCTTCAGCATGGCACGGGTGCGGCTGGCCATGCCGCCGGCGGGCAGCACCTCAAAGTCACGGCGGCGCAGTGCCTCGTCCACATGGACGATGCACTTTTCGGCGCTGACGGCCTGTTCCAGGAGGTCCAGGAACTCCATCCGCCGGCCCGTGCCGGAAATGAGATCGATGCCAAGGCCCTGGGCCTCGTCGGCGTGGGTCTGGACATAGCAGCCGCAGGCGGCTACCACGGCCTGCGGGCTGGTCTTTTTGGCACGGCGGATCATCTGGCGGGATTTTTTATCGCTGACGGCGGTGACGGAGCAGGTATTGATGATGTAGGCGTCGGCCTCGCCGGTGAAGTCCACCAGCGTATGGCCCCGGCGCTGCAGCTCCAGCTCCATGGCCGCCGTTTCGTATTGATTGACCTTGCAGCCAAGGGTATAAATGGCAACTCGCATGAGGATTCTCCTTGCACTTTGGGCAGAAATTGCATATAATGAATGATTGACGATTCTTCTTTATTTTACATGATACACGCCGCCGTGGCAAGTCCCCGGGGTGTGAAAAATACCGACGAAAGAGGTGCAAGTCATGCACTATTTGGATCACGCCGCCACCACGCCCGTCCCTGCGGAAGTGGCGCAGGCCATGATGGACGTTCTTACCAACCAGTTCGGCAACCCCTCCGCCCAGTACCCTCTGGGACAGGAGGCCAAAAAGCTGACCGACCGCTGCCGTGCCACGGTGGCGAAGGCTCTTGGCTGCAAGCCGGAGCGGCTTTTCTTCACCTCCTGCGGCACGGAGAGCGACAACTGGGCCATCCACGCCGCCCTGTGGCAGGGCCGCCATGTGGGCCGCCACATCATCACCACCTCCGTGGAGCACAGCGCCATTCTCCAGCCCTGCAAGCTTCTGGAGCAGCAGGGCTACGAGGTCACCTACCTCAAGCCGGGCCGCACCGGCCACGTCACCGTGGAGCAGGTGGAGGCCGCCCTCCGGGAGGACACCGTCCTTGTGAGCATGATGCTGGTGAATAACGAGACCGGCTGCGTGTTCCCGGTGCAGGAGACCGCCCAACTGCTGCGGCAGAAAAAGAGCCGGGCCCTCCTCCACTGCGACGCCGTGCAGGGCTTTTTGAAGGTGCCCTGTGACCCTGTCGCTTGGGGCGTGGACATGATGAGCCTCAGCGCCCACAAGATCGGCGGCCCCAAGGGCATCGGCGCCCTGTACATCGCCGAAAGCCTCCGCAATCCCCGACCCCTGCTGCCCGGCGGCGGACAGGAGTTGGGTCTTCGCTCCGGCACCGAGGCCACGGCCCAGATCGCCGGCTTCGCCCGTGCGGTGGAGCTGCGGATGGAAAATCATGCCGAAAAACTGGCAAAAATGGCCGAATTGAAGGCCTATTGCCTTGAAAAAATGCTGACCATCCCCACCATGGTGCAGGTGGGCCGGGGCGAAGCGCCCCACATCCTCAGCCTGTCCCTGCCCGGCTATCCCAGCGCCAACATCGTCACCGATCTGGGCGCCAAGGGCATCTGCATCAGCGCAGGCTCGGCCTGCCACAAGGGCAAGAGCAGCCATGTGGTGTCGGCCCTGGGCCTGGACAAGCGCACCGCCGCCGGCGTGATCCGCCTGTCCTTCGGCCCGGAGACTACGACCGAGGACATCGACGCCGCCTATGAGGCGCTGCGGGAGCACAAGGAAAAGCGCTTTGCCATGCTGTAAAAAACGGGCGTTAAGGTCCCTGCTAACTTGCCACCTTGTCCTGTCTTCGACGAGTGACTTTCTTTCAAGCAGCGAAAGAAAGTCACCAAAGAAGCGCCGCAAGGAACCGATGGTTCCTTGACCTCCTTTATCCTGCAAGAGTTGCTGACAAAGACAAGCCTAAATGTTGCACTGTCTTAAGCTCCTCTTTTCGCTGCCGCACCGCTCTGAAATGTAGGAGCAGACAGTTCTACCGTCGTAGAAAGGTGAGCGGCTGAGCGGGTTAGACGCAGAGTCAGTTCCTGTCTTTGCCCCGAAGTTACCGCATTTCAGTTCGCGATGTACGCAGAACCAATATAGGACAGGTATAGCCGCGCAAAGGAAGTTTTGAAACCATTGGTTTCAAAGGGCGTTTTTGGTAACTTTTGTCGCTCTTGACAAAAGTTACCCTGCGGAGCAATGGACACGCCCTCAACTTCGCAGAGACGATCACCATTCGCTATGATTCTCATAACTATCCATGCGCCCCCCGGGCGCATGATTACGAGGTATTTTATGTTCCATCATCTCAAGCGTGGGCCGGCGTTCTACCGCTATCTGTGGCGCCTGACGCTGCCCATGGTATTGCAAAATCTCATCACCTTCTCCCTGGGCCTCATTGACACCTTCATGGTCAGTCAGCTGGGCAACACGCAGATGGCCGCCGTCACCACCGCCAACGTGCCGGTGTTCCTCCTTTTGAGCATCGTGTTCGGCGTGCAGAGCGGCCTTGGCATCCTTATCAGCCAGTACTGGGGCAAGAAGGATCTGCAAAACATCAGCCGGGCCATCGGCGTGGCTGCCGCCATCGGCACGGGCCTGGTGCTGGTGCTGGCCATCGTGTTTTTCCTCTTCCCGGTGCAGGTGATGGACCTTCTCAGCAACGAGCATGAGCTGAGCGTGCTGGGTGCGCCCTACCTGAAGATCATCGGCTTTTCCTATGTGTTCAACATCCTCTCTTCCATCTACGTCAGCGCCCAGCGCAGCGTGGAGAACCCCAACTTCGGCATGAAGGTGTTCGGCACCTCTACGCTGGTGAACACCGTGCTCAACTATCTCCTCATTTTCGGCAAGTGCGGCTGTCCCGCTCTGGGCATTCAGGGTGCGGCCCTCGCCACGCTGCTCTCCCGCATTGTGGAGTTCCTCATCTGCCTCGTGGCGGCCCTGCGCAGCAAGACCATCCCGCTGGACCTGCGCTGCTTCCTGCGGCCCGGCATGGCCATGGTGCGCCGCTTCATCCGCTACGCCTCCCCGGTCCTCGTCAACGAGGTCATCTGGGGCGCCGGCAACTCCATGATGACCGTGATCCTGGGCTATACCCACAACAGCGTGGAAATGCTGGCCGCCAACGCCGTCATGGGCAATCTGGGCCGCCTCTTCCTGGTGGTCTGCTTCGGTCTGGGCGCCGCCACGGCGGTGATGGTGGGCAAGTCCATCGGCGAAGGCCGAAGCCACGAGGACGTGCTGAGCCTGAGCCATTGTCTGCTGCAGTTCACCGTGCTGGTGGGCAGCGCCATCGGCGCCGTGGCCCTTCTCCTGCTGCCCACGGTGTTCCGGCCCTATATCTTCCCCCTCTTCAAGCTCTTTGACGAGTCCGCCCGCATCGCCACGGCGCTGGCCATTGCCAGCTTCGCCTGCATCCCCATCCACGCCTATTCCATCAGCGCCATTACCGGCGTGCTGCGGGCCGGCGGCGACGTGACATGGTCCACGGTGGTAGACGTGGCGCCCCAGTGGCTTTTCGCCATCCCGCTGACGGCGCTGGTGGCGCTGGTGCTGCAGGCCCCGCCCATCGTCATCGCCTTTGCCACCCACGCCGAAAACCTGCTGAAAGTACCGCTGTGCCTCCGGCGTGTGTCCGGCGGCAAGTGGATCCACGATGTGACCGTCAGTCAGGAGGATCTATGAGTTTGTTTCGCTGCCCCCTGTGCGCCGCCCCTCTGCAGCGCACCGACCGGGCCTACCGCTGCCCCAAGGGCCACAGCTTCGACATCGCTGCCGAGGGCCACACCCATCTGCTGCCGGTGAACCAGAAAAACTCCAAAATGCCCGGCGACGACAAGGGCATGGCCGCCGCCCGCTCCGCCTTTTTAAACGAGGGCTACTACGCTCCCCTGCGTGACGCCCTGTGCCGCCTCAGCGTGGATTTGACGGGCCAGGACTGCGCCGTTCTCGACACCGGCTGCGGCGAGGGCTACTACACCGCCGGCATCTATCACGCCCTGCGTGAGGCAGGCAAGTCTGTCCGCATGGCCGGCACCGACATCTCCAAATTCATCCTCAAGCGGGCGGCCAAGCGGGAGAGATCCATCGAATTCGCCGTGGCCTCCTCCTATCACCTGCCCGTCCACGACGGAAGCATCGACCTTCTCATCAACTGCTTCTCCCCGCTGGCGCTGGAGGAGTTTTTGCGTGTTCTCAAGCCGGGCGGCCGGTTTTTGTACGTGGTCCCTTCCGAGCGTCACCTGTGGCAGCTGAAGGAAGTGCTGTACGACCAGCCCCGACCCAACGAGGTGAAGCTGACCCCCTACGAGGGCTTGCGCTATCTGGAGGTGGCCCAGGTCCGGGACACCATCACCGTCCGGGGGCAGGACCGCATCCACGCCCTGTTCCAGATGACCCCCTACTACTGGAAGACCCCCAAGGCGGGTGCCGAGCGTCTTTCTCAGCTGGACACGCTGACCACCGAGATTGCCTTTGATATCCACGTGTATGAGAAAGCATAATGCACCGTAAAGTGTAATTCATATCCGCCACGTCTCACAGAGTTCGCCGCCTGCGGCGAAAAAAGTGCAATTCGTTTTTTCTACCGGCCACCGTTGCGCCAGCCGGTTCCCGGGCGCTGACACGCCCGCCAACCGGGGCGCTGCCTCGAAAGCACCTCGCTTCATCCGCCACCGGCGGCGCTTCGGTGCTTTCCATGTGCGGGAGAAAAAACACTTCTCAGAGCGCAAGTGTGCGAGCAAAGCGAGTGCGCGCGGCGCTCTGCAAAAACTCGTCGCAAACCCCGTTTGCGACGAAAGGAAGAAAGGAGTGAGCCTATGCGAGCCTGCGTATTATTCGCCTCGCCCCGGGGCAAGGACAGCAACACCGCCCGACTGGTGGATATTTTCCTGCGTCAATGGCGCAGCGCCGGGCACGAGGCAGAAATCTTCTCCCTCTATGACCTCGCCATCGCCCCCTGTCGGGCCTGCCGGGGCTGCCAAGTCGACCACACCGCCCCCAACTGCGTCATCGATGATGACATGGGCCCCATTTTTGAGAGCGTCCTGCATAGCGACCTCATCGTGCTGGCCAGCCCCATCTACTCGTGGTACTGCACCGCCCCCCTGAAGGCCGCCATGGACCGGCTGGTCTACGCCTTGTGCAAGTTCTACGGCGCAAAAAAAGGCCCGTCCCTGATGGAGGGAAAGGCCCTGTGCGCCCTCACCACCTGCGGCTACCGGCCGGAGAAGGCCGCCGACCTCTTCGACGAGGGGCTCATCCGCTGGTGCAAGCACGCACAGCTTCGCTATCTCGGTCTCCACGCCGAGCGGCACATGGGCTACGGCACCGAATTTATGACGGCAGAAATCGCAGAAAATACGGCGAAATTTGCAGAAAATATCCTCAAGAACGTATAAAAAAGACGACCCGTCGAGGCGCACTCCGTAAGGAAGTGCGCCTCAACTAAGTTTGCCCTTTCGGGCAAGTGAAGTTATCTACGATAGTGAAGTTGTCCTGCGGACAGTGAAGTTTCGCCTACGGCGAACTGGGCAAACTTGACTTCACTTGGTCTTAAGGACCAAACTTCACTGTGAACGAAGCGAGCAACTTCACTTTTGCGTTAGCAAAAACTTCACTCAACAAACCGAAAAAGAATCAGATTATTTTCGGCAAGTATTTACATTTCTCAAAGTATGTAACCCAGTATGACACTTTCACAATCCTTGTGCAAAGTGTCATTTGTTTTGTAGGGATAAAAGCCGAACGAGACAACTTCTTTACGAAGTGTCTCGCTCAGCTTTTTCGTCTCTTACAAATGATCGTAATGGAAAGACATCTGGTACTGCATGGTGCGGAACTTGGCGTCAAGCCCCCACTCCCAGAAGCCGCTGGCGCTGTGCTGCCGGGCCGACAGAGCGGGATAGACGGCCCGCTGCTGGTGCACATAGTCACTCACCGTCACGATGCTGGCATCGTCCAGCCGGTAGAGGCCGTAGAGAAGGTAGCCACGGGCCGCTGTTCCCTGCCGGGGCAAGGACCATGCGGCGCAGCGTGTGGTATATTCGTCCCCGAACCACGACGCCGTTGTCATCGGCTCCAGTGCCGGCGAAGCGGTGAAGGTCTCGCCGCCCTTGTCGTACAGCAGCCGCATCCGGGCCAGGAGCGCCTCATCGGCGGCATAGAAGGGCGGCACATGGCTGGGCAGATCCTCCTCGTAGGGCAGCGTGATCCGCAGTGCCTCGGTGCTGCGATGGCGGGGCATTTCCACCCACGCAAAATGCTGCAGCAGCACCCAGCGCTCCTCCCCCGGCAGCTGGATGGCGGCGCTGCGGCACAACAGCTTGCCGCCGTCATCGGTGGTAAAGGTATCCCCGACCCCCAGCAGTACCCGCTGCGCCCCGGCCAGCGCCGCCAGTTCCTCGCCGGTCAGGTCGGCTGCCAGTTCCTTCGGCAGGCCGAGGGTACGCAGGTTTTCGATGATCTCTTCCTGTCCCGCCTGCTCATCGGCAGGCCGCAGCTGCCAGTCCATAGGATAGCGGGTGCCGAAGGTCAACGCCAGCACGATGGCCAGCGCCACCGCTGCCAGCCACAGCGCCGTCAGCCGACCGTCGCTGACACGGGACGGCAGCGGCTGCAGCGTATAACCATTTTCCTCAAAAAAGTGCAATGTTTTGCGCAAAGAGCGCAGAATCAGGAAGTAAAGCAGCAGGATCAGCACAAAGGCCAGCCCGCTTACCTGCTCCGGACCTGCCAGCGCCAGCGCCATCAAGGCACCGTACCACACCATCAGCATGGCCGCGCCGGGGGCGGAAGGCTGCTCCTGCCCGCCACGGCGGGCGATGGCCAGCAGGCCCCGCCACAGGGAAAAGTACAGCGCCAGCCACACCGCCACAAGCACAAGGCCCACCGGCCGCTCCAGCGATGCGAAGGTTTCCGTCTCCGGCAGCAGCGTTCCCTGCACCGCCAGCGTGCACAGCCGTGCGGCGCACAGCACCCACGCAAGGCCGTGGCACAGCCGCAGCCAGCCATTCTCCCGCCGCAGGGGGCGGAAGGCCTGCACCAGCCAAATCATGCCGATGGCCGGCAGGATCACATCCAGATAGAGGAAGTTCAGGGTGATGGTGGAGAAGATCACGCCCCACACCAGTTTGCCTGCCAGATGCTGCCACGGCGTGGGCTCCACCTGCTCCTCCTCCGGCAGGGCGGTCATGTCAAAGTCCGCCAGCTGCTCGGTGAGTTCCAAATCAAAGCGTTTCTCCTCGCTCATCCGTCCTCACCTCCCATCAGACGGCGAAGCTTACGGCGCAGCCGATAGAGACGGCCCTCCACGCCACGCTCCGTCAGGCCCATTTCGCCGGCGATCTGGACGGTGGACTGGCCGTAATAATACTTGCGGAAGAAGAGCTGGCGCTCCTCGCCCTGCAGCTGTCCCACAGCGGCATAGAGCCGCCGCTGCCGCTCACGGCGCAGCACCTCGTCCTCGGCGCTGGGAACGGTCAGCGTCTCGTCCAGCGGCGCTTCCGCCCTTTGCCGCCGGGCACGGTTCAGGGCGGCGTTGCGGCAGATGACGGTGAGCCATGCGGCGAAGGAGGCCTTCGAGCTGTCGTATTCTCCGGCCTTGCGCCACAGCGTCATGGCCACGTCCTGCAGGCATTCCTCCTGCTCCCGTGCATCGGGCAGGAAGGGGCGGATGATATAGCGGATGCGGGCGTCATAGCGCACCATCAGCGTGCGCAGCGCCGCCTCGTCGCCGCCGACGATCTGCTGCAGCAGCTGGGCATCGGTCATGCCGGCTCCCTTCCTTCCGTTTGTTCTCTATGATATGATACACCATCGGTCGGAAAAACCCACGGTTTTTTGACAAAATTTTTCTCTTTTTTTAGAATTGCACCCCTCATCCGTCATTTGCTTCGCAAATGCCACCTTCCCCCCAGGGGGAAGGCTGCGAGGAACAGACAAATAGTAAAAGACCCACCCGAAATCGGGTGGGTCTTTTGATTTAACCGGATGATCACAAGATCAGATGTACCTTACTTGGCAGCCTTCTTGGACTGCTTGGAGAAGGTAGCAATACCCTCGATGACCAGGATGACAGCCAGGATGGTCATAGCAGCGGCGAAGATCAGCTGGAACCAGTCGCCCCAAGGAGCACCGGCAGCAACAGCACCGACCTTGGCGATGACGGTCTTGACCAGCTGGGTGATGGTGGCAGCCAGCATGAAGATCATGGGGAGGAAGAACATCTTGTTGTTCTTGCCGATGTTGCCCAGCCAAGCGGCGACGGCCATCAGAGCCAGACCGGCCAGCAGCTGGTTAGCAGCACCGAACAGACCCCAGATGGCGGACAGGGACAGGCCGCCCAGGACGGCGCCGATGCCGACCATGACCAGGGTGCAGACGACGGGGTTAGCAAAGACCTTGCGCAGGCCGGAAGCGTCCTTCCAGGAAGCCTCGTTGTCCTTCAGCAGCAGCTCGCCGAACATGTAGCGGGACAGACGAGTACCGGAGTCCAGAGAGGTCAGAGCGAAGACGGAGACGGCCAGGGTCAGCAGAGCATAGATGGTGCCATAGATGGCGGAAGTCTCAACACCGAACATGGTGGCGATACCGGTAGCGAAAGCAACGGCGGGAGCACCCTGGAAGGCGCCATCGACGATGAACTTATCAGCGACCATACCAACAGCGATCAGGGAGATGATGCCCAGAGCGGACTCGATCAGCATAGCGCCGTAACCGATCAGCTTGGCGTCCTTCTCGTTGGACAGCTGCTTGGCAGTGGTACCGGAGGCGATCAGGCTGTGGAAGCCGGAGCAGGCGCCGCAGGCCACGGTGATGAACAGGGTGGGGAACAGACCCTTCTTGCCGGTGAAGGCGGGCAGGGTGAACTCAGCAGGGCCGCCCAGGCCGCCGATGCCGGACAGGATGATACCGACGACGGCGATGACCATCATGGCGTACAGCAGGTAGCTGGACAGATAGTCACGGGGCTGCAGCAGGATCCACACGGGAACCAGAGAAGCGATGGTGATGTAGGCAGCGATGATGACGATCCAAGCGGTACGGCCGATGGCAACACCGAAGTTCAGACCGATCACCAGAGCCAGGCAAACGCCGATCAGGCCGATGACGGTAGCGGGAACGGTCTTCATGCCCATCTTGGTGGTCAGCAGGCCGTAGATGATGGCCAGGACGATGAACAGGATGGAGACCATAGCGGTGGTCTCGTTACCGGTGGGGTTGGTGGTGATGAAGCCAGCGTTATCGGAGAAGAAGGTACCGGCAACAACGTTCACGAAGGAAGCGATGACCAGGATCAGAACCAGCAGAGCGAAGATGATGAACAGGTTCTTGGCGCGCTTGCCCATGGAGGTCTTGATGATCTCACCAACGGACTTACCGCCGTTGCGGGTGGAAGCGAACAGAGCGCCGTAGTCATGCAGACCACCGATGAAGATACCACCGACGATGCACCACAGGAACACGGGGACCCAACCAAAGACGGCAGCCTGAATGGGGCCGTTGATGGGGCCGGCGCCGGCGATGGAGGAGAAGTGATGGCCCATCAGAACAGCGGGCTTAGCGGCGACGTAGTCAACACCGTCGTTCACTTCGATAGCGGGGGTCTTGCGGGTGGGATCAACGCCCCACTCCTTGGCCAGCCAGGAGCCGTAGGTCAGGTAACCAACGACCAGCAGGACGATGGCAGCGAGAATGATCAGAATAGCAGTCATTTCTCATTACTCTCCTTTTTGATAGCAGATTTTATATTGCGAAAGAGCTTCGTCAGGATCTGACCCATCCGGTTACAAGTCAGATTTCCCGTGGAAGTCTCCAATGCAATCACACGGTAGTGGCTCCAGCCCCAGAAAGTATGGTTGTAGCTTTCGTAGCGGCGGAGCTTTTTGAGGAATTTAACGGCATCGTCATCGATGCGGTCGGCCAGCACCACCAGATGCACATCGCTGTTGCGGTGGTTGGGCTTGGGCTCCACATGACTCATGCCGCGGCTCCAGGCAGTCTCGTCCAGCATCTGTGCCTGCTCCAGCGTCAGGTGCTCGACGGCGGCAAAGTAGATGTACTCGTGGGACTCGGACTCGCCCAGCTTGGCGGACTTGACCAGAAAATACTGCACATCCTGTGCCAGAAACTCCGCCTCGGCGGCGAAGGGAGGCTCCACGTCCTCTTCTTTCACATTGTAGTAGCGATAATAGGATTTCAGCAGGGTCTGCAGGGCTTCCTGTGCGGTCATGTCGTTGTTCTCCTCGAAATATGGATCATGCGTTGCAAACGAAATGTTTGCGTCTATCATTTTACTGCTAAAAGCCGTAAATAACAACCCCCCATTCGATAAAATTTTATAAAAATTTTATAATATTTTTATAAAACCTGAATAGGGGGTCGTAATTTACACTTTTTGCGCCGAATCATTCGGTTTGCCCACCTCGGCATGGGGCGCACGCTTGGCCAGCTCCTCCAGCACGATCTTGCCGGCACGCTCGCCGGGCAGCTGGATCTGGGCCTTCTCCCCCTCGGCGGTGCAGATGACGATGTTTTCCACCTCGAAGTCGCCCTTGCCGCAGCACATGGTGGCCGGGATCAGCAGCACACGGCGGAACACACGGGTCATATCGGCGTAGGGAATGTAGTACACCTTCAGTTTGTCACGGAAATACAGGCACTGGCCGCCCAGACGGATCTTGCCGATCTCACGGCCCTCTTTGTATCCGGCGTGCAGCACTTCGGCGGACAGTTCACTTGCCACAGGATAGAATTTCATAATGGTTCTCCCTTCTCTGCCGCCACGGCGGCGATTTTTGATTTGTTGGCGCTATCTTAGCACAGCTTTCCGGATTTTGTCTGTGATATATGCCACTATTTTGAAAATTATCAAGAATTATTCTCGTTAATTACATCGTTTTTCCAGAAATGCAGCAGCCAGCACAGCCCCAGCAGGTCGGCGCTGCCGCCGGGAGAGCGGTGGCGCTCTACCATCCAGCGGTCGAAGGCCTCCAGCTCCGGAAGGGATGCCCCACGGCGCAGCACGTCGGCTGCGTACTGCTTCGTCTCCAGCCAGCCCTCGTACCCGGAGCGGTGGACCAGCGCCGTGTCCTCGCACAGCGTCATCAGCACCAGCAGCGTCTCCCGGGCCGCTTCCTCCGGCGTTTTGCCCTCGGCCAGCGCCGTTTCCAGCACCGGCAGGGCACGGCGCACAGAGGGGAAGCCGTCCTCGGCCTCGCCCCGGATGCCCCGCAGACCGCAGGCACGATACAGTCGGGCCCCGGCAGTGGTCTCGTTTTGCGCCAGCTCCGCCGTGACACCGGCGGCCATGGCGGCGCACTCGTCCAGAATGGCGTCTGTCTCCCGGACCTCGCTGCCCAGCCGACCCATGGCGGCGCAGGCAAGGCCCATGAGGAATACCGCTCCCCGATGGGTGTTGACACCGCCGGTGGCACGCAGCATCTCCCCCTCGGCCATCATGCCGGGGCGGCGCAGAGCGGCAAAGGTCTCCGTGGCCGGACGGTCCGCCGTCTGCTGACCCATGGCGGCGCAGCGGGTGAAGAAGGGCTGCAGCGCCGCAGCGCTGGACAGAAAGGTGAAAATATCCATATCCGTGTGGCTGCCGCTGTTCAGACGGTCCACCAGTCCCGGCTTGGGGGCGGCACAGGCCTCCCACAGCAGGGCACGGGTGGTGAGCTCGCCGATGCGCAGCGCATCGTGCTCCTGCAGGGCCTGGGTCAAGATCTCCCGGGTGCGCTGCTGCAGCTGGGCCACAGAGTGGGCACGGCTGCGGGCGCAGCTTTTTCCGGCGGTGCCGCAGATGAGGCAGCAGCGCTCTTCGGTGCGGGTAAGGTGGGTACCGTCACGGTCCAGCACGTCCAGATCCAGCAGGCGGCCCAGCTCGTCCTCCTCTTCCAGCGCCATGCACAGCGCCTTCAGTGCGGCGGCGTCGCCGTCCACGGCGCAGAGTGCCTCGCAGCCGGTGTCCTCCCGCACCGTCTCACGGTGCAGCACGACCATGCCGCAGCGGCGCAGCTGCTGTTCCAGACGCTGCAGTGTCAGGGCAAAGGCCCGGTCGATCAGCGCACTGCGCTTCACCGGGCCTGCAATGTTCATGGTAAAGGAGACCAGAGGCACGCCGTACCGGGCCAGCAGCGCTTGCTGCCGCTGCTGCCGGCGGTCACGGGCGGCCAACACGGCGGCCACGTCCACTTCCTTGCTCATGCCTCTAGTCTCCTTTCGGTTTAGATTTTTTGTCCAGCACGCAGGCGCTGGATCTTGTCCTCCACGTACATCAGCGAGCCTTCGTCGATCTGATGGGCGCAGCGCAGCAGCGGTGCAGTCTCGGCAAAGGCACGCAGCTGTTCCAGCTCCCGGGCGGTGCAGTATTTTTCAAAATTCTCCGGCAGCACCACGGCGTCCGCCTCATCCAGCACGGTGCCGCAGCCTTCGGCATTGCCCAGCAGCCGGGGCGGCAGCAGGCACACCCGGTCGGTGTAGGTCAGGCAGGTCTGGGCCAGCAGGTCGCCGTAGCGCAGACTGCCGCACAGCACCGCCACCGCCGCATCGTCGGGCAGCTTGACGATCTGCCCCACATAGCGGGGCTGGAGCCGCAGGGCGATGCGGGCCATCTTGCGATGGCTGCCCAGCAGCTGCTCCACCTCCTCGGCGTGGATCATGGTGGTCACCACCAGATCCATCTCCTCGGACAGATGGTAGGGATAGCGGCGCATCTCCTCCAGAAGATAGGTGAAGATGTCGATGCCGGGGATGGCACGCAGCTGGTCGGCCACCTGACTGAGCACCTCGGGATTGCACTCCACCAGCGCCACCTTCAGGTTCTCCTGCACCATCTCCCGCTGCCGCAGCTTCAGGTCCAGATAGATGCGGGTCTCGGTCATGGAGAAGTTCATCTCCTCCAGCACCTGCAGCATCTCGTCGATGGCGCTCATGGCCCGCTCCTTGCGGCTTTCGGAGTCCACGTGGCGGTAGGACACGAAGGTGCCCCGGCCCTGCACCTGCTGGACCAGGCCCTCCTTGCCCAGCTCGTCATAGGCACGCTTCACCGTGCCCAGCGCCAGACCCAGCTGTCCGGCCAAATCCCGGACGGTGGGCAGCTGCATGCCGTTTTCCATGACGCCGCTTTTGATATTGGCACGGATCCGGTCCACCAGCTGACGGTAGACGGGAACGCCTTCCACAAAGTCGATGTGATACAGTTCGCTCATCGTTCGGCTCCCGTTCAGCGTTCCACGCTGCGGATCTGATCCAGCAGCTGGCCGTCACGGCTGATGACATCGGCCACCACACGCTGGCCCTGAGGCAGGTGGGCGGGCTTGCCGGTGAGGCCCTCGGCCTTTTCCTTCAGGGCCCGGATATCCACGATAGGCAGGCCGGCGCTGCGCAGACGGTCGGCCAGCTCGCCGTTCTTGGGATTGACGGCAATACCGGCCTGGGTCACCAGCACGTCGATGTCCTTGCCGGGGGTGGAGATGCAGTGGACACGGTCGGTAACGATGGGCAGACGGGCACGGAACAGGGGCGCAATGATCATGGACAGCTTGGCGCCGGCGGCGGTGTCGCTGTGGCCGCCGCTGCCGCCCATGATGTAACCGTTGGAATCGGTGTGTACGTTGACGTTGAAATCGGTGTCCACCTCGGTGGCGCCCAGGATCACCACGTCCAGACTGTCCACCACGGCGCTCTTGGTCACGGGGCTGGCGTAGTGCATGGCGGAGATCTCCTGATGGCGGGGATCCTCCCGCAGGGACTCCACGGCCTGCAGGTCAAAGCACTGCACGTCCATCAGCTTTTCAAAGCAGCCGGCACGCAGCATATCCACCATGTAGCCGGTGATGCCGCCCAGACCGAAGCTGCCCCGGATCTTGTCACGCAGCATGATGTCCTTGAGGAAGCTGGCCGCTGCCAGAGAAGCGCCGCCGGCGCCGGTCTGGAAGGAGAAGCCGTCCTTCAAAAGGCCGCTGTGCTCGATGACACGGGCGGCGTAGGAAGCCATCACCAGACCCACCGGGTCACGGGTGATGCGGGTGGTGCCGGAAACGATGCCCTTGGGGTCGCCGATACTGTCCACCGTCACCACGCTGTCCACCTCCGTCTCGGGGATGGACCAGCCCTGCAGGGGATAGGGCACCAGATGGTCGGTGATGATGACCACATGCTTGGCATAGCGGGCGTCGGCCATGGCGTAGCCCAGAGAGCCGCAGGCGGAGGGGCCGAACTTGCCGGAGCAGTTGCCCATGCAGTCGCAGGCGGGGGCGGCGATGAAGGCCACGTCGACGGGGGTCACGCCCCGGGCCATGTCGGCGGGACGGCCGCCGTGGGTGCGGAACTGCACCGGATTGGCCATAGCGCCACGGGAGATGGCACGGCCCAGGCCTGCGGCCATATAGTCGGTCTGCAGGGTGCTGACCACGCCGCTCTGGATATGGTCCAGCAGCGGCAGATGCACATCAAAAAGGGAGCTGGCGTTGACGGTCAGGCCGCCCACGCCCAGATCGGCGATCTCCTGCATGACCATGTTCAGCACATAGTCACCGTTGCGCAGGTGATGGTGGAAAGATACGGTCATGCCGTCCTTGAGACCGGCACGCTCAATGGCCTCCCGCAGGGAGGAAACTACCTTGGTCATTTTGCTTCTCCTTTCCCCAGACCCAGTGCCTCAGCGGCAGCAATGGTCTGGCGGGCACGGGCCACGATGGGTGCGTCGATCATTTTTCCCCGCAGGGAAACGGCGCCCTTACCCTGTGCCTTACCCTGAGCGATGGCCTCCAGCACCTCGTAGGCGTAGTCGATCTCCGCCAGCGTGGGGCTGAACACACGGTTGATGATCTCCACATGGCGGGGAGAAATGGACGCCTTGCCGGTAAAGCCCAGCGCCTTGGCGCAGCGGGCGTCGGCCTCCATGCCCTCGGCGTCGTTGACGTCGGTGAAGGGGGTGTCGTACACATCCACACCGGCGGCACGGGCGGCCACCACCATGCGGCCCCGGGCATATTCGATCTCACGGCTGGCCTTGGTGCGCTTGCACTGCAGGTCCGCCGTCAGGTCCTCAGCGCCCAGGAACAGGGCGCCCACACGCTTGGCGGCAGTGGCGATGGCAAAGGCGTTCTCCACGCCCAGCGCCGTCTCGATGAGGGGCATCAGGCGCACGGTCAGAGGCGCAAAGCCCAGCTTGGCCTCCAGCGCCGTCAGGTACTCGTCGCAGCGCTGCACGTCCTCGCTGCGGGCCGTCTTGGGCAGCATGATCCAGTGGGGACGGCAGGGCACGATGGTATCCAGATCGGCCTGCCAGAAATCGGTATCCAGAGAGTTGATGCGCACGATCACCTCGCAGCGGCTGAAATCCAGCGTGCGGATAGCATTGCGCACCAGAATACGGGCGGCATCCTTCTCGTCGGGGGACACGGCGTCCTCCAGATCGAGGATCACGGCGTCAGCGCCCAGATAAGCGCCGTTGATGAGGATGTTGGGGGTGTTGCCCGGCAAAAACAGCATGCTTCTTCTCATGGCTTACTCCTCCATGCCCCGCAGCAGGGCCGTCTCTACCCGGGCCCGGATCACGCACTCCAGGGCGCCCCGGTCCATCACCTTCACACGGCCCTTCGTCACGCCGCACTGCGCCGCCACGTCGGCCACCGCCGCCTCGATGGCAGGGCCGAACTGGGCCTGCACCACCGACTGCAGCTCCACCGCCAGAGTCTGCGCCGGCTCCACTTCCACATAGGCGTCGCTGGACTCCATGGTACCGGCCCACGCCTTCTTCCTGATTTCTTTCATGGTGATCCCTCCATGTTCTATATCAATTCTATTGTATCATATCATACACGCTTCCCCTTTGCAACGGATTTTTATAAAACCCTTTTCAAAAGTGGAAAATCCCTGTATAATAAAGAAAAAACCAACGAATCGGAGGCCCTATGGACATCCAGCGTCTGCAACCGCGGCAAACGCCGCTGCCCGTACAATGGACGGAGCTGTTGAAAAAAACGAATCTGCGAGCGGAGGACACCCCGGAGGTGACGGTGCTGGTGTGGGACGGCGATACGCTGGCCGCCACCGGCTCACGCAGCGGTGCGCTGCTGCAGTATCTGGCGGTGGACCCGGCCTATCAGGGCGAGGACCTGACGACCACGGTGCTGACGCAGCTGCGCCAGGACGCCTTCCGGGCCGGGGCGGAGCATCTGTTCCTCTGCACCAAGCCCGCCAACCGCTATTTGCTGCAGGGCCTCTTCTTCTACCCCGTGGCCCAGACACGGCAGGTGCTGCTGATGGAGGACCGGCCCGACGGTCTGCAGCAGTTCCTCGCCGCCATCCCCCGCTATGAGGGGGCAGGCACGGTGGGCGCACTGGTGATGAACTGCGACCCCTTCACCCTGGGCCACCGGTACGTCATCGAGCAGGCGGCCAAAGACTGCGGCCATGTGTACGTGTTCGTCCTGTCAGAGGACCGGGGGCACTTCCCCGCCGCTGACCGGCTGGCGCTGGTGCGCTCCGGCACGGCCCATCTTGCCAACGTGACGGTGCTGCCCTCGGGGCCGTACATGATCTCGGCGGCCACCTTCCCCACCTACTTCCTGCCGGACCGGGACAGCGCCGACGCCGTGCGCTGCGGTCTGGATGTGGAGATCTTTGCCGGGCACATTGCCCCGGCGCTGGGCATCACACGCCGCTACGTGGGCAGCGAGCCCTTCTCGGCCATGACGGAGCAGTATAACCGGGCGCTGGCCCAGGCCCTGCCCCCACGGGGCGTGGCGCTGGTGGAGATCCCCCGGCTGGAACAAGGCGGCGCCGCCGTCAGCGCCAGCCGTGTCCGTGCGCTGCTGCGTGCAGGTGAGCTTGCCGCCATCCGTGACCTCGTTCCCCCCACTACCTACGAATATCTGGAAAAACATCAGGAGGTATAACCCATGTTCAGCCATAGCAGACTCAGCCGCCATATCCTCACCACCTTCTACGCCCCCCGCGGCAGACAGCGCATTTTCGAGCTGGGCATCCATATCGCCCAGCAGTACCTCTCCCCCTCCGACCAGATCATCGGCATCATCGGCGAGGCCGGCAGCGGCAAGAGCGTGCTGGTCAAGGGTATGTTCCCCGGTCTGGAGCTGACCAACGACGACGACGGCGTGAACATCCGCCCCCTGCCCCTGCTGGATCAGGATCAGGAGATGGGCTTCTTCACCCCCCACACCTACCATCTGGACATCCGCTTTGAGATGGGCTTTACCAACCTGAATGTGCTGGCCGACGCCATCCAACAGGCGGTGCGCCGGGGCAAGCGTGTCATCATCGAGCATTTTGACCTGATCTACCCCATTCTGGGCAAGAACGCCGACCTGCTCATCGGCGTGGGCGAGCAGATCATGATCGCCCGGCCCAATATCTTCGGCCCCTTCCCCAAGGAGATCTACGAGAAGGTCTACGCCTCCCTGCCCTACCGTCTCATGTCCCACTCCGCCGAGGAGCTGTGCGAGATGCTGATGCCCAAGGAGGACGTGGACCGCTGCGAGCACTCCGACGTGAAGCACGGCTTCATTCTGGCCTTCAGCGATCACAAGCCCACCTTCGATCTGGCGGAGCTGGAGCGCAAGGTCAACGAGGTCATCGCCCAGAACCTGCCCATCGACTACGTGGACGAATCCCACGTGTCCATCGGCGGCAAGGTCTACGACTGTACCGGCCCCCGCACCCATGTGCGCACCACCGGCCAGATCCAGGGCTTCTGCCTGCTGAAGCACTTCATCTATGACCCGGACACCAAGCGCTACCTGATGGTGGCCTGCGTGGGCGAAAAGTCCCAGGAGCTGCTGGCCAGTCTGGACGTGCCGGAGCAGCCCATGTTCCCCATGCCGGAAGTGCTGTTCTGAGAAAGCTATGAAACGAAAGATCATTCGAATTTTTTCTATTGTCTTTGCCCTTTTGCTGCTGCTGGGCACGGTAACCATGTACTTCGTCTCCGCCTCCATCTACCGCAGCACCTTCGACTACCGCTGCACCACCGGGGCGCTGGACGCCCATGACATGGCCAACTATCCCGCCATGGACCGCAGCCGCCACACCTTCCCCACGCTGCAGGGCCACACGCTGGTGGGCTACCTCTACCAAAGCAGCGACGGCGCCGCCCCCAAGGCGCTGGTAGTCTTTGCCCACGGACTGGGCGCCGGCGGTCAGACCGGCTATCTGGACATTTTTGATGTGCTGGTCCGCAGCGGCTACTGCGTCTTTGCCTACGACGCCACCGGCAACGATGAAAGCGAGGGTGACGTCATCGGCGGCCTGCCGCAGGGCTTCATCGACATGGACTACGCCGCCGATTACGCACAGGCTCTGCCCGAGACCCAAGGCCTGCCCCTGATCCTCATGGGCTACAGCTGGGGCGGTCTGTCCGCCGCCAACACCCTCAACACCCATCCGGAGGCCGCCGCCGTGGTGGCGCTGGCCGGCTGGAACCGCTCGCTGAACCTGATCGAGTACGAGGGCCGTGCCATGGTGGGCGACGCCGTGCAGTTCATGCTGCCCTTCGTCACTGTCTATGAGTTCTTCACCTACGGCGACTACGCCTTCAGCACCGCCATGAAGGGCTTCGCCGCCAGCGACTGCGGCGTGATGATCGTCCACGGTGAACGGGACATCACCGTGCCGCCGGCATACGGCTACGACCTCTACCACGAAACCTACGGCGACGATCCCCGGTTCACCTTCCTGTCCTACCCCACCCGGGGTCACCAGGTGCTGTCCCGGTCCGACGGCAAGCTGGACACGGAGCTGCTGGCACAGATCATCGCCTTCTGCGACCAATGGGTCGGCTGAAATGATGAACCCCTCCCCGCCTTTACGGCAGGGAGGGGTTTTTTCGTTATTTTCCAAAGGTTTCCCACAGGATCCCGACAGCCACCAGAATCGCCAAAGCCGCCAGCACAATGCTCACAATGCGCACCATGCGGAAGTATTGGGGCGTGGGTTCGCTGTCCCGGAAAAAGAGCCGGTAGTCCAGATCCCACTTCAGGGCTCTCTCCGGTTCGATCGCCCGCCCGATAAAGATCCATGCGCCGAGGATACAAACGATCAGCCACACCGTTTCCATGACACCGCCGCCTTTCTTTTGTCGTTGATCGATTATATCACGGAAATCTGCAGCAGAAAACCACCCGCCTGCATTTTTGTCAGCCCGTACAAAAGCGCCGCCCCCCCTTGGGGCTTCTGCACAAAAGGCTCCCTCTGATGAGGGAGCTGTCAGCGAAGCTGACTGAGGGAGAGACAGTTCCCGCACCCCGCTTACGCTCACGCACTCCCTGCGAGGTTGTAACCTTGTCCTGTCTCCGACGGGGTACTTTCTTTCAAGCAGCGAAAGCCCGACTCGCTACGCTCGCATGTGTGCGCTCTGTCAGCCAAAAATCCATCGCCGTCGGCTCGTATTTTTGGGGTGTCGTGGGTCCTTTATCCTGCAAGAGTTGCCGGCAAAGCCATGATTAAAGGTTGTACTGACTCTGCGCCTAACCCGCTCAGCCGCTTACCTTTGTCAAAATGCAGAAGTTTCTGCCCCTATCCATTACTCACGCCCCTCAGCGGTTCTTTACTGCACAAAAAAGACTCCTTCCCACGGGAAGGAGTCTTTTTATCGCACTTTTTACTTCAAATTCTTCTTGGCCTTGCGGATGGCGAGGATGCGGTTCATCTCGTTATAGACGATCATGAAGCCCTCGTCCACGCCCATGCCGGGCTTGGCCAGGATCTGGGCGGGCTGGGTGGCCATGGCGCAGTGGACGCACACCTGAGCGCTGCGGTCGGTCTCGTTGCAGGTACCGCCCTGATAGGCGCCGATGCCCTTTTCCTTGCAGTACAGCACGGCCTCGATGGTGTTGTTCACGCCGCCCAGATCGGGGGTCTTGATCTGCACCATGTGGCCGGCCTTGGCGTCGGCAAACAGCTTGATGTCCTCCAGGGTGTTGCACCACTCGTCGGCCACCAGCTCCACGTCGCAGCCCCGGGCATCCAGCTCGGCGGTCAGGCCGGCCAGCGCCTCGATCTGCGTCTCACGGTCACAGTCGCAGTCCATGGGGCCCTCGATGCGCAGGTGGAAGGGCTTGGCGATGCGGCCCAGCTCCTCGATGTAGTCGGCCATGGCCTTGTAGTTGTTGTTGCCGAAGGCAGCGCCGATGGTGCCGTACACGTCGATGTGGAACACGGGCAGGTAGTCCTCGCTCTGGCGGTTGGCCAGAATGCGGTCACGCAGCCATGCCACATAGTCGGCCAGCTTCTCACCCTTGGTGCCCAGCTTGGACTCCACGTTGTTGATGAGGGCGTGGGGCAGCACCTGAGCGCCCTTGATGATCATCTTGTCGGCGTTGTCGTAGCGGTCGTCGCCGGACTGGGTGAAGATGGGCACGGGCGTCTCGGACACGGTGCAGCCGTACTCGTCGGCCACCACTTCGCACATCATGCGGCCGGTGGCCTTGGCCACGGCGTCCAGCAGGGCCTGGGAGATACCGTAGCGGATGGCGGTGTGCAGGCGCTTGCCCTCCACCTGAATGGCCTCCATCATGGCGCACAGGCCACGGAAGTCGTCGGCTTCCTTACCCACCAGCTCCGGCTTGATGTACTGGTCGATGACGGGGATGAAATCAGCAGCCAGGAACAGGGGATCACGGCCGCCGGCGCCGGAATACTGCACGGCGGCGCAGTCGCCGTAAGCCATCTGGCCGTCTTCCAGCAGCAGCATCACGCTGATGGACTCGCCGGCCTGACGCACGGCGGTAAAGCCCTCGGTGACGGGCTGGCCCACGTAGAACACACCGTCATGGCCGGCGCCGCCCTTGATGGCACGCTGGTCGTCGAAGTAGAAGCCGGTACGGCCGGCAGAACAAATGACATCTACGATCTTCATAGCATTTTCTCCTTATCAATATCTGGGGCGGCCCACCAGACGGCCCTTGCCGATGGCGTACACGTCGTCGATGACCATCTGGAAGGAAGGCTCACGGTTCTCAGCCTTGGCACGCTCAGCGATCTTTTCCTCATGGAACTTCTTCAGGCTGTCGGAGAAGGGCAGGTTGCCCATCTTCAGGATGCGGACGGCGCCCTCGTTGTCACGGCAGGGCAGCATCACGCCGGCATTGGCACGGCAGGGAGCGAAGGGCACGTCCAGCACGCCGGCCTCCACACCACGGCACACGC
Organism: Oscillospiraceae bacterium; assembly: GCA_017415775.1. Classification (GTDB taxonomy): domain Bacteria; phylum Bacillota; class Clostridia; order Oscillospirales; family Oscillospiraceae; genus Vescimonas. Next base: position 10,621 of record JAFQFC010000047.1, on the reverse strand, counting down.
CCAGGGCGATGTCGCCGTGACCCAGCTCGAAGCACTTGTCCACGATGGCACGGGTCTCCTCACGGATGATCTCCTTCTCCGCTTCCAGAGCGCTGCCGGTGAAGTTCTGGTCGGCCATCATGTTGACCACCTGCTTGGTGCAGCGCAGGCCCTGTGCGTTGGCCTCCATGGTGGGGATGCCCACAGCCTCGTGGGGGCTCTTGACGATGACCTTGGTGGCCTTGGACAGGGCTGCGATCATGCTGCCCGAGCCGATGACGCCGAAGGCCTTGGCCTCGTCGGCGGGGAAGCCGCCCATCCACTGATGCAGCACGGTGGTGACCTGCACGTCGCCGTAGCCGTACTTGTGCAGGTACTCGTCGGTCAGCTCTTCCAGGGTGCGGATGGCAGCGATGTCCTGCACCAGATTGCCGCACTGGCCGTAGCCCACGGTGATGTTCTTCACGCCCTGCTCGGCAGCCAGCAGCGCCTCGATGATGGCGGCGGCGTGGGAGATGCAGGGGGGCACCAGGGTGCCGGTCAGGGGGCCGTAAGGCTCACGGTTGATGGACACGCCCATCTCCTCGTACAGGCCGGTCAGACGGTCCACGTACTGCCAGTCACGGATGGTGCGCTCCATGGGGATGTTCTTGCAGTAGGGCAGGTTGTAGGAGATGCCGCCGCCCTCATAGCTGGTGAAGCCGCCGGCGTAGGTGATCTCGGTCAGGAGCCGTGCGTCGGGAGTGCCGTGACGGACCTGCACGGGGGTATTCACGCTTTCCACCACACGGCGGCAGCCGGCCACACCGTGGTTGACGGCGGGGAAGCCGTTGAGCAGGGCACGGCCCAGCCGGATGGACTCGCTGATGCCGTTCTCGGCCTCTTCGTAGCGGTTCTGGCGGGTATAGCTGTCGATGGTGGAGGGCAGCAGGTCAGCCTCGCCCTCGCTCTCCAGATACTGCAGCAGCTTGATGTGCTCTTCGATGACGGGCACACCGGCACGGGGCTGCACCAGGGTGCGGCCTGCGGCCTTGGCGTCCAGCAGCTTCTTGCCGAAGTCGCGGCTCTGGGGCATGGACTTGTGGTAGTCCACGGCCTCCTGCAGATCCACATCCTTACCGGTGGGCCACTGGGTCAGGACTTCCTGACGCATCTGATGGAAAATATCCTCGGGGATCTTCTTATTCTGAATATCCATTTATTTCAGCTCCTTTTTCATGATCTGCAACGCCGCTTGCGGCTGTGTCACGCTCAGCAGGCCCATGGCCGCCAGAATGTACCGCCGGTCCACCAGCACCCGGGCCTCCCGGGGCCGCAGAGAGCCGGGGTCCTCCGGACTGTACAGGGCGTAGCCTGCGATGTCGTCTGTTTCTTCGCTGTGGATCAGGCTGCCGCCGGTCACCACAATATTTTTGATCTGGGTCAGGTTCTTGCCCTCCTGGACGAAGGTCTTACCCATCATGGTGTAAGTTTCCTCCATGGTGCCTGCGTGGCGCCGCACGCCGATGCGGACCGCCATGGAAGCCAGCGCCTTGTCCAGCGCCGCACCGTCGCTGCCCGGTTCGGGCACGGTGTCGGGGTTGGCGGAGAACTCGTCCACCAGCTGCTCCACCCGCTCCACCGTCAGGCCGGACAGCTGGGCGAGCTTCTTCGCCCCTGCCTCCTCCACGATGCCCCGGATGCTGTAGCGCATGCCGATGTCGCCTTCCACCGTCCGCTTGGCAAAGGGTTCGGGCAGACCCTTGTACACGGTGTTCATGGTCTCGGGCATGCCGTCGGCCATGGAATAGATGTCTGTGGTGGCGCCGCCTACATCCACCGCCACCAGCTCGCCGATGCCCGGCTCCTCTTCCCAGCCCTGGCTGAGCAGCTCCAGCGAGCGCAGCACCGCCGCCGGGGTGGGCATCATCTCGCCGTCCATCTGCTGCGCCGCCGCCTGCAGGCCCTTGGCCTGCACGATGCGCTGCAGGAAGATCTCACGGATCTTGCGCTGGGTGGGGGCGATGTTCACCACGCCGAACTTGGGCATCACGTTCTCGCAGACGTACACCTCATAGCCCGCCAGCGCCTTGGCGCAGCCGGCAGCGGCGGTGCGGTTGCCCGCCACGATGATGGGAAAGTCCGGTGCGATGGATGCCAGCTGTCTGGCATTGTGGAGGATGTTGGCGGTGTTGCCGCCGTCGGTGCCGCCCACCAGCAAAAAGATGTCGGGGGCCGCTGCCCGGATCTCTTCCAGATCCTCGTCGGTCAGCTGATAGGCGTACAGGCCGATGACCTTGGCGCCGGCGCCAAGACTTGCCATCCGGGCCGCTTCGCCCGTCAGCTCCGGCACCAGACCGCAGGCCATCATCCGCAGTCCTCCGGCAGCGGAGGAACAGGCGTAGCGCCCCGCATAGTCCAGCTTGCCGGTGACTTCCTCCAGCCGCTGCAGACCCAGCGTCAGGCCGTCGTTGATATCGGTTTCCACGGTGGTGTAGGCCGCCGCCGTGCCCAGCAGGGCCGGTGCGTCCAGATCTACCGCCGTCAGTTTCGTATATGTGCTGCCAAAATCAATGAGCAGGACCGGTTTCACGAACCGTCACCTCATTCCTTGTCCAGCAGCTCGTGCAGTGCCTCGATGGTGGTCTCGGGTGCGGTGCCGGGAGGGAAGGCACGGTCAAAACCCATGGCCTTGAAGCGCTGCTCCACATCCTCGAACTTCTGCTTGCCGATGACGATGTTGCCGCCCACCAGCAGGGGAATGTTGTGCAGGCCCGCCTCTTCGCACTTTTCACGCATGCCGCGGCAGTCCAGCTCGCCCTGACCGTACAGGGAGGAGATCACAATGGCGTCGGCGTCGGCCTCGATGGCAGCGGCGATGTACTCTTCCTGAGACACCATCACACCCAGATTCACCACGTCAAAACCGGCCTCGGTAAAGGCGTGGTACAGGATCTTGTTGCCCACAGCATGTACATCGGCACCGATGACGCCGATGACCAGACATTTCTTTTCCTTCTGATTCATTTCATCACCTCAACACAAGGATTTTGTTGATTGTTCTGTGTCATTATACTATAATGTTATAGAACAGATGTCAACATTGGATTCACATTTCGCAGAAAAAACTTTTCTCCGCCGCAAAAAAGAGCCCCGCCGCATACAGGCGAGGCTCTTTTGTTCGTTTATCGCAGACACACGGGGGCGCCGATCATGTCCTCCGTGATCTCGGCGAAGGGATAGAAGGGCTTGGGGATATTCTTGAAGGGCAGCGTCGTCAGCTCCACACCGGCAGCGCCGGGGGTGATGGTGTTGCAGATGAGGGCGGAAATGGGCTCGTAGGCGGCACGGAAGGAGGTGCAGGCCTTCACGTCCACCAGACGGCACAGGGTCGGCTCGATACCGGCGCTGCGGTAGAACTGGGGATCCTTGCAGTTGCCGCCGGCGTGGTTGACCAGGATCAGCAGCTGACCGGCCTGCAGCACGGCGGCACGGCCCATGTTGCCCTTGGCGCCCCGGCTGGCGGGGCCTTCCAGCACGAACTCACCGCTGTGCAGGCTCTTGACCACGCAGTCGGTGACTTCCACGGGAGCGGACAGCTCGGGGGACACGGTGCCGCCCAGCATAAAGTCCGCCTTGCCGCCCACGCCCAGCGCAAAGGCCTTGGCCACGGCGGGGGCATCCACCACCGTCACGGCGGCACGCAGGGTATCACGATGGGGCAGCAGGTAACGCAGCACCTCGGCGCTGTCGCCGGGAGAACCGGCGCCGGGAGAGTCGGAGGAGTCCACCAGCACCACGGGCTTGTCCTCGGTGTTGTCGATGGCGGCCTGCACCGTCTCAGCCATGGTCCACAGTTTGGGGCCCTGCAGCTCTTCACGCAGAGCGAATTCGTCACGGGCCAGGTCGGCAGCCACGGCGATGGCCTTCTCCTCGGTGTCGGCAGCCACCAGAATGGCAGAGCCGGGCTTGTCCACGTCCAGCCAGGGCTGGACCTGGAAGACGGAGAAATCACGGATCTCACCGGCAGAAACCATGGCGTGACCCTTGTCCATCAGGGCCTTCAGGCCGCCCTTTTCGGTGGTGTAGCCGTGGGCGGGCGCCATCTGAGGCAGGGTGACCCAGGCCATCTTGGCGCCCTTGCCCTCCACCTTGTCCAGGGCCAGCACGGCGGCACGGTGGCCGGTGCTATCAAAGTCCAGATGGGGATAGGTCTGGTAACCGCTGATATAGTCGGCGGCACGCATCATCTTCTCGGTCACATTGGCGTGGAGGTCGCAGGAAGCGCCGATGACTGTCGTTTCGCCCACCACCTCACGGATGGCGGTGAGGATATCGCCGCACACGTCGTTGGAGGCGGAGGACTGGGTGGCACCGTGGAGGCCCACCAGCACGGCGTCCACCGGCAGGGCGGCCTTCAGCAGCGCCAGATTCTCCTCCAGATAGCGATCCACCACGGACTGCTCCACTGCGCCGCCGCTGTAGGCGCCGATGTCCATGCCGCCGATGACCTGAAAGCCACGCTTCTCGGCCTCGTCCAGCATGGCGCCCAGAATGGCGCCGTAGGCACTCTCCCGGGCAGCACCGCCCTTGCGGACGTTGGCGATCAGCTGCTCGCCCACGCCGCCGCTGCGGCGCTGGTACTTTTCCCACGTGGTGGGAATGGGGTTAAAGGAAGCCGTTTCCTGATGGAAGCCGCAGAGAAACACTTTCTTTTCCATGGTTCACACTCCTTACTTACGCAGGATCTGAGGTGCGCCGATCTGGTCGGCACTGGTCTCCTGGAAGGGATAGAAGGGGGCGGGAATGTGGGTAAAAGGCAGGATCTTCAGCTCCACACCGGCGGCACCGGGGGTGATGGTGTTGCAGATGAGGGCGCTGATGGGCTCGTAGGCAGCACGGAAGGAAGTGCAGGCCTTGACGCTGACCAGACGGCACAACGTAGGCTCGATGCCCACGCTGCGGTAGAACTGGGGATCCTTGCAGTTATTGCAGTTGCCGCACACCAGGATCAGCAGCTGACCGGCCTGCAGCACGGCGGCCTTGCCCATATCGGCCTCGGCGCCGCGGCTGGCGGGGCCTTCCAGCATGAACTTACCGTCGTGCAGGCTCTTGACCACGCAGTCTTTCACCTCCACAGGGCTGCTGAGGGTGGGAGACAGAGCGCCGCCCAGCATAAAGTCGGCCTTGCCGCCCACGCCCAGAGCGTAGGCCTTCTCCACGGCAGCGGTGTCGCTGACCGCCACGGCGGCACGCATGGTGTCACGGTGGGGCAGCAGGTACTCCAGCACGGTGGCGCTGTCACCGGTGGAACCGGCGCCGGGGGAGTCGGCAGAGTCCACCAGCACCACGGGCTTATCCACGGTGTTGTCCACGGCGGCCTGCACCGTCTCGGCCATGGTCCACAGCTTGGGACCCTGCAGCTCTTCACGCAGAGCGAACTCTTCTGCGGCAAATTCGGCAGCCACGGCCTTGGCCTTCTCCTCGGTCTCGGCGGCCACCACAACGGCGCTGCCGCTGACGCAGGAGTCCAGCCAGGGCTGCACCTGGTAGATGGAGAAGTCGATGATCTCACCCCGCTCCACCATGGCAAAGCCCTTTTCCATCAGCGTCTTCAGGCCGCCGGCGGTGGTGGTGTAGCCGTGGGCAGGGGCGGTCTGGGGCACGGTGGTCCAGGCCATGCAGGTGGGCTTGCCCTGCAGCTTGCGGATGGCCAGCATGGCGGCACGCTTGCCGGTATTGCACATATCCAGATGGGGATAGGTCTGGTAGCCGGTGATATAGTCGGCGGCACGCATCATGCGCTCGGTCACATTGGCGTGGAGATCGCAGCCGGCGGAAACCACCGTGTCCTCCCCCACCACTTCACGGATGGCGGTCAGCACATCGCCGCACACGTCGTCAGACACGTCGGACTGGGTGGCGCCGTGGAGAAATACCAGCACGGCATCCACCGGCAGGGCAGCCTTCAGGTCGGAAAGCACCTGCTTGAGGTAGATGTCCACCACCTCATGCTGCACGGGGCCGCCGCTGTGGGCACACATATTGGCGCTGCCGCACACGGTATAGCCGCTCTCCTCCGCTACGTCGATCATGCCGCCCAGCAGGGTATTCTTGCCCCGGTTGACAGCGATCAGCTCTTCACCGGTGGCCTGATAGATGTAGCCGGTGTAGTCCTCGATGGTACTGGGATTGGGATTGAAAGAGGCCGTCTCCTGATGGAAACCACACAGGAAAATCTTCTTGTTCATAGCTGTGCCACTCCTTTTTTGTGCGCCCGCAGGCGTTGTTTTTCTGGTCTCAGTATGGCACTTTTTTCCTCTTTCGTCAACTGTTGCGCCCTGTTCCAAGTGTTGATATTTTGGACACTTTGGCAGTTTTGGTGCGTAAAATATCGCTGAAATCATCTCCGTCCGAAACGCCGTTCGGGCCGGGGATCTTTTTCCGCCCGCCAACAAAGAAAAAAGAAAAGTTCCTTGCCTTTCGACCCATTTCGGCGTATGCTGTAAGCAGTATCAAAGAGGAGGTATGCCGCCGTGAAAAAAGCTCTGTATACCATCGGTGTGGACTTCGGCACCCTGTCCGCCCGGGCCGTGGTGGCCGACAGCCGGAATGGTTCCATTCTCGCTTCCTGCCAAAGCAGCTATGCCCACGGCGTGCTCAGCGAACAGCTGCCCGACGGCACACCCCTGCCGCCCCAGTGGGCCCTGCAGGTCCCCGGCGACTATCCCGAGGCCCTCACCGCCGCCGTCCGGGGTGCCATGGCCCAAAGCGGCCTCGCTGCCGAAGACATCGCTGCCATCGGCTGGGACTTCACCTCCTGCACCGTGCTGCCTGCCGACGAGGCCGGCACGCCCCTGTGCGCCCTGCCCGGCTACGAGAGCCGCCCCCACGCCTACTGCAAGCTGTGGAAGCACCACGCCGCCCAGGGTCAGGCCGCACGAATCGAAGCGCTGGCCCGGGAGCTGGACCTGCCCTTCCTGCGCCGCTACGGCGGCCGGGTCTCCTCGGAATGGACCTATCCCAAACTGCTGCAGATGCTGGAAGAAGACGCCGCTGCCGCCCACAAGACCGCCGTCTTTCTGGAAGCCGGCGACTGGCTTCTCTGGCAGCTGACGGGCCGCCTTTGCCGCAACGGCTGCGCCGCCGGGTTCAAGCAGTTTTGGAGCGCCGACGGCGAAACGCCGGACGAGGCATATCTTGCCCGGCTCCATCCCGCCTTCCCCGCCCTGTGCCGCCGCACCCTCCGGGGCGATGTGCTGCCGCCGTGGGAACAGGCCGGTACATTAACAGACGATTGGGCCCACCGGCTGGGCCTGCTGCCCGGGACCCCCGTGGCCGCCGGCATCGTGGACGCCCACGCCTCCGTCATCGGCGGCGGTGTGCGCCGCCCGGGACAGGTGCTGCTGATCGTGGGCACCTCCTCGTGCCAGCTGGTGGTGAATGACCGCCCTGTGTCCGTCAGCGGCATCTGCGGCTACGCCAAAGACTCCATCCTGCCGGATCTCTACGGCTACGAATCGGGCCAGCCCTGCGTGGGCGACCTCTTCGACTGGTTCGTGCGCCGCTGCGTGCCGGAGCGCTACGCTGCCGAAGCACGGGAAAAGGGCTGCGATCTCCACCAGCTGCTCACCGGGAAAGCCGCCGCCCTCGTCCCCGGCGAAAGCGGTCTTGTGGCGCTGGACTGGTGGAACGGCCAGCGCTCCCCCTTCGTAGACGACGATCTCAGCGGCGTGATGCTGGGCCTCACCCTGCGCACCCGGCCCGAGGAGCAGTACCGTGCCCTGCTGGAGAGCTGCGCCTACGGCGTGCGCCTCATCTTCGACACCTACCGCAAGGCGGGCCTCTGCCCCGGCGAGGTGACGGTCTGCGGCGGCATCGCCCGGAAGAATCCCCTGCTGATGCAGATCTACGCCGACGTACTGGCTTGCCCCGTCCACGTCTGCGCCGCCGATCAGGCCTGCGCACTGGGCAGCGCCATTCTGGCCGCCGCTGCCGCCGGGCTCCATCCCTCCCTGCCGGAGGCCATGGCCGCCATGGCCGCTCCCACGCAGCACACCTATCTGCCCGATCCCGGCCACAGCGCCGTGTACGATCAGCTCTATTCCATTTACGAATCCACTGCCCGCCATTTCGCCCTGCAAAGCGACGCTCTGCACCGCCTGATGGCCCTGCGCCGAGGAGGCACACGATGAAGCAAATCCACATTTTCGATCTGGACGGCACCCTCCTTGACTCCATGCCCTTCTTCGCCCGGGGCGTGCTGCAGGTGCTGGAGGAGGAAGGCATTCCCTACGGCGACGATCTCATTGACATTCTCACCCCGCTGGGCGACGAGAAAACGGCCCTTCTCTATCAGGACATGGGCGTACCCGGCACGGTGGAGGAGATCATCCACCGGATGCAGCAGAACCAGTACCCCGACTACGCCCACTCCATCCCCCTCAAGCCGGGCATCGAGGGTTATCTGCATCATCTGAAGGCCCAGGGCCGCACCCTCTGCGTCCTTACCGCCAGCCCCCACATCCTCACCGACGCAGCGCTGCAGAATAACGGTGTTTTTGACCTCTTTGACCATGTGTGGAGCATCGACGACTTCGGCCTGAACAAGTCCCAGACCGCCCTTTTCGATGCCGTGACGGAGCGCCTCGGCTGCGCCAGGAGCGACATCCACTTCTACGACGACAACATCACCGCCGTCACCACCGCCGTCAAAGCCGGGTGGTATGTCTGGGCCGTCAACGACAACTACAACGACGAGCAGATCGCCGCACTGCGCACCGCCGCCCACGGCTACGTGGACGATTTCACCCACCTCCTGCCGGCGTATCACATCTTCGACATGGACGGCACCATGACCGATTCCATGGACTATATCGGCCGCAGCGTGCTGCAGGTGCTGGACGAGAACCACGTGCCCTACGGCCCGGAGATCATCGACCGGGTCACGCCCCTGGGCTATCCCAACACCGCCCGCCTGTTTCAGACCATGGGCGTCAGCGGCACGGTGGAGGAGATCGTGGCCCGGTTCATGGAGCTCCTGCACCACGCCTACGCCAACGATGTGCCGCTGAAGTCCGGCGTAGCGGACTATCTGCGCCGCCTGAAGGCGGAGGGCAAGCGCCTGTGCGTCCTCACCGGCAGCCCTCATCTGCTGACCGATGTGTGTCTGCAGCGCAATGGCCTGTGGGCGCTCTTCGACCACGTCTGGTCCGTGGACGACTTCGGCGTCTCCAAGGATGACCCCGCCATTTACCACGAGATCACCCGGCTGCTGGGCTGCGAGCCCTCCGCCGTCACCCTGTACGACGACAACCTCACCGCCTGCATCACCGCCGCCGCCTGCGGCTGGCACACCGTGGGCGTTCGGGATCGGCAAAGCGCCGAGGTCTGGGCACAGCTGCAGCAGACCGCCCAACGCTACGTTACCAATTTTGCAGAAATTTAAGAAAGAGGGTCATTTACCATGAAAATCTGGCATATTTTTGATTTGGACGGCACTTTGGTGGACTCCATGCCCTACTTCCGCCGGGGCATCCTGCAGGTGCTGGACGACGACGGCATCCCCTACGGCCCCGACATGGCCGACATCCTCACGCCCCTTGGCTATACCAAGAGCGCCCAGCTGTATCAGACCATGGGCGTTGCCGGCACGGTGGAGGAGATCGTGGGCCGCATCCAGACCAACCTGCACCATCAGTACGCCCACAACATCACCCTCAAGTCCGGCGTGAACGATTACCTCCGCAAGCTGAAGGCCGAGGGCTGCGGCCTGTGCGTCCTCACCGCCAGTCCCCATCTGGTCACCGACGTGTGCCTGCAGCACAACGGCGTGTACGACCTCTTTGACCACGTCTGGTCTGTGGAGGACTACGGCATGTCCAAGGGCGAGACCATCATCTACGACACGGTGACGGAGCGTCTGGGCTGCGACAAGGCCGACATCCGCTTCTACGACGACAATCTCTCCGCCTGCACCACCGCCGTCAAGGCCGGCTGGTACACCATCGCCGTCAACGATGGGCAGAACGAGGAATTGACGCAGCAGCTGAAGGCCGCCGCCCACGACTATGTGGCGGACTTTGCCGACTGGGTGTAATTGCATATTGTATCAGGAAAGGCGTGCGGTTTCCCCGCACGCCTTTTTCGTTTAAGACTCCCTTGTGCAAAGGGAGCTGTCGAGCGCCGGTGAGACTGAGGGATTGTTCGTTGCGCTTGCGCTGACCAGCTCTCTGCTATGCTGCCACCTTGTCCTGCCTCCGGCGGCATACTTTTTTCACGAGCAAAGCTACGTGCTGCGCACTCGCATGCATTCCACCAGCCAAAATCCATCGCCTGCGGCTCGTATTTTGGGGGTGTCATGGAAAAAGTCACCAAAAACGCCCGTGGAAACCAAGGTTTCCACCCTTCCTTGCGCGGCTATGCCCCTCTAATGACGGTGCATGTTTACATCGCGAATCGGAATGCGGACACTTCGGGGCAAAGACAGGAATTGACTTTCCTCTAACCCGCTTGGCCGCTTACCCTGTACGACGGTAGAATTTCCTGCTCCTACATTTTTGAGCGGTGCGGCAGCGAAAAGAGGAGCAGAGACAGTGCAACATTTCATCATGGCTTTGCCGGTAGCTCTTGCAGGATAAAGGAGGTCAAGGAACCATCGGTT
>JAFQFC010000046.1 GCA_017415775.1 Oscillospiraceae bacterium | reverse complement strand
GATAATATACTACCATGCAGCTTTCCATTTGTCAAGAAAAAATATTTTCGAAAAAACTGAAAAAAGGGCTTGCATTTTGAAAAAGGATGTGGTATTCTAACTAAGCTGATTCGTTCAGCCAGTGAATATCCGGGTGTGGCGAAGTTTGGTATCGCGCTTGAATGGGGTTCAAGAGGCCTTGAGTTCGAATCTCAACACTCGGACCAAAGAGAGAGTTCTTCGGAACTCTCTCTCTTTTTTTCCACACCAAAAAGAGGACGGCATACTGTGCCGTCCTCTTTCTTTTTACATTTCATCGCACCAGCGCCGTCACGATATACAGCAGGCCGCTGAGGGCCATGAAGCCGTACACCAGCTTGCGCACCATGGCGGGCTGCACCTTCTTCCGGGTCCGCTTGCCCAGCAGCACGCCGCCTGCCAGACCCAGCGCACCGGCCACAAAGGCATAGCACGCATTGGCGGTCAAGAATCCGGCCATCACCTTATAGGTGACGGAGACAATGGTGGAGCAGACAAAATAAGCCGAGATGGTGGCGAGATACGTGTCCGAATCATCCTCCGACTGGAGGAAGTAGATCACCATCGGCGGGCCGCCCATGGAAAACATGCCGCTCATCACGCCGCCCAGCGCACCGGCCAGAAGTCCTGCATACCAGGTGGGGCGGAAGCGCACCTTGCCGGAAAAGAAAAAGAAGTACAGGCTCAGGCAGAACAGCACCACGCCCAGCAGCAGCGTCAGCGTATCGTTGGCCTTACCTTTGATAAAGTTGACGGCGGCGTAAGTGGCCACCAGACAGCCGATCAGCGGAGCGATAAGATTCTTCCAGTGGATCTTATGGCGCATCTGCAGCACGATCCCCAGCGAGCTGAAGCCGCCCAGCATGGTGGAAAGGATGTTGGCCTCCGTATACTGCAGCAGCAGCGGGAAAAAGATCATCACAAAAATGCCGTAGCCAAATCCGGTCACGTTTTGGATATAGCTGCCGCACAGGGACACCGGTGCGATCAGTGCCAGCTTTGTCAGATCCATGTACTTGTCTCCTTCTCTGCCCCAAAGGGCCCGTTGTTCATTTTAATTATATACGCACAGGCGGCCCATGGCAAGCCCCGTCTTTTTCCCTTATTTTTTCCAAAAAACAGGTGCAAGTGCCGTGCCGTTGTGCTATCATCAAGGCAACAATATATAAGATGGGAGTTGTTCCTCATGCTGCACAAAGCTTACGACGAACAGATCTGCGCCTGGCTGGAAGAACACCGCCAGCAGATCGTGGACGATTTGAAAGAACTGGTACGTATCCCCTCCGTCCGCAGCGCCCCCCTGCCCGACGCCCCCTACGGTGCGGAGTGTCATCGCGTGCTGGAGGCCGCAGAAAAGCTGTTCGCCCGTATGGGATTCCAAACCCGCACGGAGCAGGCACGGGGCTACGCTCTGGGCTTCTCCGGCGAGGACGAGAAGATCATCGGCTTCTTCGGCCACGCCGACGTGGTACCTGCGGGTACCGGCTGGCTCCACACCCAGCCCTTTGACCCTGTGGAAAAAGAGGGGCTCCTCATCGGCCGGGGCGTGGCCGACAACAAGAACGGCGTCATCGCCTCGGCCTATACTGCGCTGCTGCTGCGTGAGCTGCACTTGCCGGTGAAAAGCCGGTTGCTGATCTACGCCGGCGGCAACGAGGAAACGGGCATGGGCGACGTGCAGGCCTTTGCCGCCACAGAGCGCTGCCCCGATATCTCCTTTGTCCCCGACGTTACCTTCCCCTGCGCTTTGGGGCAGATCAGCAAGACCTCCCTGTGGGTCCGCTGCTGCACCCCCTTCACCGCCATCCGTGACTTCTCCGGCGGCATCGGCGTCAGCGCCGTGATGCCCGACGCCTACGTGACAATGGAACCTTCCCCTGCGCTGGAAGCGTGGCTGCGGCAGGAGACGGCGCAAAACGACGCCCTGAGCCTGACCGTCCTGCCCGACGGTGCGCTGCAGCTTCACGCCAAGGGCGTTTCCGCCCACGCTGCCCACCCTGCGGACGGCATCAATGCCGGACTGCTGGCCGCCAAAGTGCTGCGCCGCTGCGACGCTCTGCCGGAAAGTGATCGTGCCATTCTGGCCGCCTACCACGACCTGCTGGGCGACGTCTACGGCAGCGGGCTGGGCGTCACCTACACCGACCCCCTCTTCGGCCGCCGCACCTGTGTCAACGGCATGGCTGAAACGGAGAACGGCTGCCTGCGCCTGAGCATGGACGCCCGCAGCGGCCCCAAACAGCCCACCCACGAGCTGGAGCAGCATCTGCAGCAGGTCTGGGCAGACCACGGCTGGCAGGTAGTGGAGCTGTCCACCCGCCCCGGCTACTTCGTCCCCGAGGGTTCTCCCGTGCCGGAACTGCTGCGCTCTATTTGCCGCGACGTCACCGGCGAGGATCGCCCCACCTATATCGGCCTCGCCGGCACCTACTCCTGCTGGCTGCCCAACAGCTACACCGTGGGTGCTCGTGCTCCCCTGGAGCGAGAGGTGAGCCTCGCCTTTCCCGCCGGACACGGCGGCGCGCACCAGCCCGACGAATATCTGGACATCGACGGCCTCCTGCAGGCCATCCGTATTCTGGCCCACACCACGCTGCAGTGCGATGCGCTGCTGCACCCCTGAACCATCCATCTTCCCCACCGCCGGGGTTTGACGGCGGGAATCCATGAGAAAAGGACGGAAATCACCATGATCAATCCTGCTTACGACGCTCAGATCCGCACATGGATCGACGCCCACCGTGACGAAATTCTGGAAGAGCTGATGACGCTGATGCGTGTCCCCTCCATCCGCAGCGAACCACTGCCCGGCGCCCCCTTCGGTGCCGAATGCCGCCGTGCGCTGGAAGCTTCGGCGCAGCTGTTTGAAAAGCTGGGCTTTGCTGCCCGCACCGAGTACGATCGTGGCTACACGCTGGCCACTTACGGCGAAAGCGAGAAGACCATCGGCCTTTTCGGTCACGCCGACGTGGTGCCTGTGGGCGACGGCTGGATCTACACCGAGCCCTTCACCCCCCTCGTCAAAAACGGCTACCTTATCGGCCGGGGCGGCGCCGACGACAAGGCCGGCGTGGTCATTGCCGCCTATGTGCTGGCCATGTTCCGTGACCTGGGCCTGCCGGTGAAGAGCCGCTTGCTGGCCTGTGCCGGTTCCAACGAAGAAACCGGCATGAATGACATTCAGGCCTTCGTCGCCAACGAAGCCTGCCCCGACATCGCCATCGTCCCCGACGGCGACTTCCCCTGCAGTCTGGGCGAAAAGGGCAAGCTCATCATGTGGGCCGAGTCCGACACGCCCTTCACCGCCATCCGCAGCTTCGGCGGCGGCCTGAGCACCAACGTGGTGCTGGGTGAGGTGGACGTGACCATCGCCCCCAACGCTGCGCTGGAAGCACAGCTGCGTGAAAAGATCGCCGGCGACAGCGACTACACCCTGACCGCAGCCGAGGACGGCACGCTGCACCTCCACGTCAAGGGTCTGAGCGGCCACGCCTCCTGGCCTGTCGGCACCGTCAACGCCGGCGCCAAGGCCGCCGCACTGCTGTGTGAGTGCGACGCTTTGCCGGAAAGCGACCGGGCCATTCTGGCCACCGTCCGTGACTACGTCACCGACCCCTTCGGCACCGGCAGCGGCATCGCCCATGAAGACCCCCGCTTTGGCCGCCTCAGCGCCGCCAACGGTCTGATGGAGGTCAAGGATGGCAAGCTGCGCCTGAGCATGGACACCCGCTATGGCACCACCATGCCCAGCGAGGAGCTGAAGAACAAACTGCGCACCGTCTGGGGCAGCCGGGGCTGGAGCCTGCCCAGTCTGGAAAGCCGTGAGGCCTTCCACGTGGACGACAACAGCCCTGTGCCGGAGCTGATCCGCACCATCTGCGCCGACATCACCGGCGTGGACCGCCCCTGTTTCCGCATGTCCGGCGGCACCTACTCCCACTATCTGCCCAACGGCTTCTCCTGCGGCGTGAGCCTCACCGCCAAGGGCGCCACCCTGGGCGAGGCTGCCGGCAGCGATGCCCTAACCTTCCCCGAGGGCCACGGCAGTGTCCACCAGCCCGACGAGAGTCTGGAGATCGAAGGCTTCTTCACCGCCCTGCGGGCCATCGCCCACACGGTCCTGCAGTGCGACGAGCTGCTGCAGAACTGAAAAACACCTTTCAACAAAAAAGGAGGCTTCTCCCATGAAACTCTCTACTTCCACCGGCGATCTTCTCAAATACGCCTCTTCCCTGGGTGATGCCGTTCGTCTCTTCAAGGACACACCCTTCCGCTATCTCAACTTAGAGCAGGACACCGCCCCCTACTTCCTCTGCCCAAGTGACCAGCCGTGGCAGCGGGAGCTGGAGGACTGGGCCAAGGCGGCAGAGGATGCCGGCATCACCTATGTGTTCTCCCACGCCCCCTGCCTGAACGCCTTTTCCGGCGACCGCACCGACTACGATGTGACGGTCCGTGCCATCCGCCGCTCCATCGAAAGCTGCGGCGCACTGTCCATCCCCCGCATCGTGGTCCACACCTCCTTCTCCCCCGACTTCACCGCCCGTCAGTTCACCGAGCAGAACCGCCGCTTCTACGGCGACCTGCTGGAAACGGCGGAAAATCACGGCGTCATGCTGCTGACGGAGAACATGACCGACAAGAACACCTTCGTCCCCCTCGCCACCGGACAGGAGCTGCGGGAGTTCGTGGACGCCATCGACCACCCCCTGCTGGGCGCCTGCTGGGACATTGCCCACGCCAACCTCAGCACCAGGGCCAAGGCCCACGGCCAGTACCGCTGCATCACCGACGTGGGCGACAAGCTGCTGGGCCTCCACATTGCCGACAATTTCGGTGACGGCGCCCACCACCACAGCTGGCCCTTTGCCGGCATCATCAACTTCGACGAGGTGATGCAGGCCCTGCTGGATGTGGGCTACCAGGGCTATTTCAACTTCGAGGCCTCCTACACCCTGCTGCACCACGAAAATCTCCCCTACCGCCGCCAGCCGTGGGTACACAACGGCGAGACCGTCAAGCGTCTGCTGGATCCTTCGCTGGAACTGAAGCAGAAAGCGGTGGCCCTCCTGTACGACACCGGCAAATACGTGCTGGAAAGCTACAACTGCTTCGAGGAGTAACGCCATGGATATCATCCAGACCTTCTACGACGATCTGGCCACCCAGTATGACAAGCTGTTTCTCGACTGGACGGCCACCACCAAGGAGCAGGCGGCGCTGCTGGACGGTCTCTTCGGCCGGTTCGGCTTTGGCCGCACCGCCTCCGTCCTCGACTGCGCCTGCGGTATCGGCACACAGGCCATCGGCTTGGCTGCCCTCGGCTACGCCGTCACCGGTTCGGACATCAGCGAGGCAGAGCTGACGGAAGCCCGCAGCCGTGCTGCCGCAAACGGCGTCGCCATTCCCTTCGCCCGGGCCGACTTCCGTACGCTGGAGGAGGTCTTTGATCAGCCCTTCGACATCGTCATCGCCATGGACAACGCTCTGCCCCATATGCTGACGGCAGAGGATCTCAGTGCCGCCATCAAGAGCATGGTGGGCCGCCTCAAGGACGGCGGTCTGTTGGTGGCCAGCATCCGGGACTACGACGCATTGCTGGAAACCAAGCCCCCCTACTCGCCTCCCTATATCCACGACACCGCCGCCGGTCGCCGTGTCTCCTTCCAGACCTGGGACTGGGAGGGCGAGCACTACCGGCTGGTGCAGTATATCATCGACGACGGGGCCACGCTGCAGGTGAGCAAATTCCCCTGTGAGTACCGCGCCGCCCGCCGGCAGGAGCTGACAGCCCTGCTGACCGCCCACGGCTGCCGGGAGGTCACATGGCTTTTCCCGGAAGAATCCGGCTTCTACCAGCCCATCGTGGTTGCCAAAAAGTAATACGCCAAACGCCGCCCGGCCGGGCGGCGTTTTCACACAGTTCTCCCCCCTGTCATAAGATGGCTTGCGGGCATCGCCCGTCTATCTCTCACAGGAGGTATCGCTATGGCGATCTTTACCAATCAGGCAACCCTTTCCTACAACAACACCGTTATCACGTCCAACATCACCACCGGCGAGCTGCTGGAGGTGCTGTCCGTCACCAAAACGGCCCTGTCCGACACCTATATCGGCGGCGACACCGCTGTGTACGTGGTGAGTCTTGCCAACAGCGGCCCCACGGCCCTGACGGGCCTCACCGTCGCCGACGATCTGGGCGGCTACGACTTTGACGGCGCCACCGTGACGCCGCTGGATTACGTGGACGGCTCTTTGCGCTATTTCGTGGACGGCGCAGTGCAGCCCACGCCCACCGCCACCGCCGGGCCGCCCCTGACCGTCACCGGCCTGTCCGTGCCTGCCGGCGGCAACGCCCTTCTGGTCTACGAGGCACGGCTGAACCAGTTTGCCCCGGCAGGCGTGGGCGACACCATCACCAACACCGTCACCGTCAGCGGCGGCGGGCTGGCCAATCCGGTCAGCGACACGGCCACCATCACGGCCTCTGCAGAGCCTTACCTCACCATCAGTAAGGCCCTCTGCCCCGCCACCGTCACGGAGAACGGTCAGTTGACCTACACCTTCGTCATCCAGAACGCCGGCAACACCGACGCCGTGGCCACGGACAACGCCACCATCACCGACACCTTTGACCCCATCCTTACAGACCTGGTCGTCACCTACAACGGCGCCGTCTGGACCGAGGGTGTGGACTACACCTACGACGAGACCACCGGCGCTTTCGCCACCATCCCCGGCCGCATCACCGTCCCCGCTGCCACCTTCACCCAGACCCCCGGCGGCGCATGGACTGTGGACCCCGGCACCGCCACCCTCACCGTCACCGGCACGGTGTAAAGAACTCCCGCCTGACAGCAAAAGACCTCTGCGGCATGGCCGCAGAGGTCTTTTTTCTTTATTTTTCTTCCTTTTTCTCCGGCAGGCAGTAGCCGTCCTTGCCGGCATATCGAATGGCCCCGTTCTCCACCAGGATCCGCACCAGACCCTTGGCATAGGTCTTGGCGTCGTCAATGCGCATCAGCTTGCGGAACCAGGGGTCACGGACGGTGGTGCCCTTCAGCAGCTTGGCCACACCCTCCTCGGTGATGTAGGGATTCTTCTCCAGATGCTTGACCACCTTCTTGGTGGCGGCCTTCAGCAGCTTCTGCTGCAGCGTTTTCTCCGGGTCCTCACCACGGCGGCGGCCCCAGATGAAGGCGAACACCGTGCCCACCATAAACAGCAGCACTGCGCCGAAAAATTCATTGCCCTCTCCAAACATGGCGTTACGCTCCCTTCTTTTTGTAGAAGATAAATCCGTTGTTGTGCAGGATCTGCAGGTACTTCACCAGCCGGTCGTACAAAGGCTCGGCCTTCTCGCCGAACTCTTCATGCACCAGCTGCGCCAGCTGCTCCACCGTGCGCTCACCGTCGATGAGCGGGTAGATAAAGCTGCCCATCTCGTCCAGCGCAATGTGGCTGATCCGGGGCCGCTTGAAGAATTTCTGGGCGATCCACGGATACAGTCCCCGATGCTCCATGTGGATGGTTACTTTGCCGTCCTCCTCGCTCCAGGTATGGCGGGGCGAGATGGCGGGGGTATAGTCAAGGAAATTCTCCCCTTTTTTCGCCATTGTTTTACACCTCGTTATCAAAATCGGGTTATATACTGACAGTATATAACCCGATCTCGTATTTTGCAATCTTTTTCGCTGCGGGCGTGAGGTTTTATTCCTTCACTCTCTTGGCGCCCTTGGCGCAGAACAGCACGATGGTCACCAGCAGCAGGCCGAAGGCCACCAGACCGCCGATGTTGCCCAGAGAAATGGTGCCGGAGATGTTGATGATGTCGCCCAAGCTCTTGTCGTCACCCACAGTAATGACAGCCAGCACGGCCAGCAGGATGCCCACGATGCCCTCGCCGGCGATCATGCCGGAGGTGAACAGGACGCCGGACTGGACCGCCTCGTTCTTGGCCTTGTCGGACTTGTACTTGCGCTTCTCCACCAGCCAGCGCACCACGCCGCCGGCCATGATACCGGCGTTGAGGTGGAAGGGCAGGTAGATACCGATGGCCACGGGCAGCACGGGCAGGCCCAGGATCTCAATGAACACAGCCAGGAACACGCCGGTGAACACCAACGCCCAGGGCAGATCGCCGCCCATAACGCCCTCGATGACCATCTTCATCATCATGGCCTGCGGAGCGCCCAGCTCCTCGCCGCCGAAGCCCCAGGCGGCATTCAGCAGATACAGGATGGCGCCGATGGCCACGGAAGAAACAGCCACGCCGATCAGCTCGCCGTACTGCTGCTTGCGGGGGGTCGCACCCAGCAGGAAGCCGGTCTTCAGGTCCTGAGACGTGTCGCCGGAGATGGCGGCAATGATGCAGATAACGCTGCCGATGGCGATGGCGCCCACCATGCCCTCCGCACCGGTGCTGCCGGTGGCCTTGAGCATCATGGTGGAGATCAGCAGCGTGGCGATGGCCATACCGGAAACAGGGTTGTTGGAAGAACCGATCATGCCCACCATACGGGAGGACACGGTGGCGAAGAAGAAGCCGAATACCAGAATGGTCAGGGCACCCACGGAATTGACGGGGATGCCGGGGAACAGCCACATCAGCAGGGTCAGACCCAGGCAGGCCAGCAGCACCACCTTCACAGGGATGTCCTGCTCGGTGCGCAGAGTACCCACGGCGCCCACCTTGCCGTAATCCTTGAAGGCGGAGGCAAAGGTCTTGACGATCAGGGGCAGAGACTTGATGAGGCTGATGATGCCGCCGGCAGCCAGCGCACCGGCGCCGATGTAGCGGATAAAGCTGTCCCACAGGCCCCAGGTACCCTCGGCGGCCCACAGCTCGGCCACCGTCTGGGTGGCGGGATAGATCACCAGATCGCTGCCGAACAGGGCGATCAGGGGCATCAGCACGAACCATGCCAGAGTAGAACCGGCAAACATGTAGCTGGACACACGGGCGCCGCAGATGTAGCCGACACCGGCCAGCGCAGGCAGCACGTCTACGCCCACGCCGCTGCCCTTATAGGCAGGGATGGACCAGTCCACTTCGCTGGGGAACAGCTTCAGACCGTCGGTGACGAACTTGTAGGCAGCGGCAATGCCCAGACCGGCGAACACGGTGGAGGACTTCTCGCCGCCCTCTTCACCGGCCATCAGCACCTCGGCGCAGGCCTGACCCTCGGGGTAGCCCAGCACGCCGTGCTCCTTGACGATCAGCGCAGAGCGCAGAGGGATCATCATCAGCACGCCCAGCAGACCGCCGATCAGGGCGATCAGGCCGATCTCCAGCAGAGAAGGCACATCGCACAGGCCCTCGGCAGCCCACATAAACAGGGCGGGCATGGTGAAAATAGCACCGGCGGCCACAGATTCACCGGCAGAACCGATGGTCTGGACCATGTTGTTCTCCAGAATGGAGTCACGTTTGAGGATCTTGCGAATGACGCCCATGGAGATGACGGCGGCGGGGATGGAGGCGGAAACCGTCATACCCACACGCAGACCCAGATAAGCGTTGGCGCCGCCGAAAATCACGGCCAGCAGCATGCCCAGCACCACGGAAAAGACAGTGAACTCAGGCACTACCTTGTCCGCAGGAACAAAAGGCTGAAATTTCTTTTCTTCCACGTTGAACTCTCCTTTATATCTCTTCTTTTGCAAGTTTTTGCACCATAAAAAAGCAGGTGCCCCGTCATGCGGGACACAGACTTTGATATTATATGGATTTTCATGCTGTTTGTCAAGAAAAATATTGGCCGTTTTTTGTTTTTCCAATATTTTTCGACACTTTCTCTTCGTTTTTCGCAGGAGCACACGCAAAGACAATTTGTTTTTCAGTCAAAGACAAAAAGCGCCCGATGCACGCACATCGGACGCTTTCCTGTTTTGTTATACTTTGGCCTTGCCCTGATAGAAGGCACGCCATTTGGGAATGCAGATGAGGCAAAATGCGGTACCCAGCACAGCGAGGACCGTCCACAGCACCATGGTGCTGCGCCAGCCGAAGGCCTCGGAGAAGCCGGCAAAGCCGTAGGTGGAAATGGCGGCGCCCACGTACACGAAGCAGTTCAGCAGGCCCGAGAAGGTGGACACCCGGCCATAGGCCTCAAAGCGGGTGGGGGTGAAGCAGATGATCATCTGGTTCACGCCGTGCATACTGCCGGCCAGCAGCGCAAACAGCAGCACACCCAGGGTGGCGGGGCCGGGGAAAATAACCGCCATCACGGCTGCGCACACGGTGCTGAGACCGAAGAGGATGGAGGCAGTCACCGTCTCGTCACCGTTGGTACGGAACAGCCGGGTAGACACGGCAATGGCCAGCATGCTCAGCACCGGCAGCAGGCTGGTGAGCAGGATGGAGGTCTCGGTGCTCAGACCAAAGACTTCGCACACATAGGTGGGCATCCAGGTCTGCAGACCGTCGCGCAGCATACCCATCAACACGATGGCGATCATCATGGGGATCAGGCCGGCGGCCATCACCAGACGGCCCACGGGCGCCCGCTCCACAGCAGGAGCCTGGGGCTGGTCCTGCGCAGGGGCAGGACGGCTCTGACGGATGTTGGCGGTGCTGGGATACCACAACGCCACGGCCACGAAACCGATGACCGCCGCACCAAGGAACACGGCACGCCAGGATGCCAGACGAATGGCCAGCGGCGAGAGGATGTAAATGCCCAGCGTGGCGATCTGCGCCGCCTGGATCACCTTGGCGATGGCCTCACGGGCAGCGCTCTCGCCCAGATTCTCCGTCAGCGTGCGGGTGACAGGAGGCCAGAGCATGGCCTGGAAGAAGCCGTTGAAGCACCAGATGGCGATCATCACATAGATGTTGGGCAGCAGGCCCATGCACAGGTTGATGGCGCTGGTGCCGATAAGGCCGATGGTGATCATGGCCCGGGGGGTAATGCGGTCACCCAGCACGCCGAAAATCAGCATGCCGGCGCCGTAGGTGATAAAGCTGCCGGTAACGGCGATACTGGCGGTGGTTTTGGCGATCTGCAGATCCTGCACGATCTCCACCAGCACGGCGGCGTAGTCAAGACGCGTGATATAGCTGGCAAAATACACCAGGCAGCACAGGGCCGTCAGTTTTGCGGCTTGTTTCTTGTCCATAGCTTCGTTTTTTTGTAGAACTCCTTACTTTTTCAGCAGGCTGACGCCATCCCAATCGGCGGGAGCTTCGCAGCCCATCATGTCCACGATGGTGGGAGCGATGTCCAGCAGGCGGATCTGCTCCAGTTCCTTGCCCTTCTCCCACTGGGGGCCGTAGAAGGCGATGGGAATGGTCATGTCCTCGGGCATATCGGTACCGTGGGTGCGGGCGTGACCGCCGTGGTCGGCAGTAATGACCATGGAGTAGCCCTCGGGCAGAGCGTGGTAGATCTTCTCAATGTTCCGGGAAGCCAGCTCCACAGCTGCCATATACTCCTCGCCCATCCAGCCGTATTTGTGGGCCTTCTCGTCGCTGTTGCCGCTGTAGTAGAACACAAAGTCGGGCTGCTCGGCGGCGATGTCACGGCAGGCGCATTCGCACAGCTCCACATCGGCGGCGTTGTCATAGGTATAGTAGTTGATGAAAATATCGCGGCTCAAAGCGCCGGGACGGCACAGATCCCGCAGCTCATGCCAGGTGCGGTAGAAAAAGTTCTTCTTCTTGTGGGCGTGCAGCACGTCGAACAGGCCGTCGATGGCGTGGCTGGGACGGATGTAGGTGTTGTTCAGGATGCCGTGGCGGTCAGCGCCCACACTGTGGAACAAAGACATGTGGCAGGGCAGGGTCAGAGACGGCATGATGGTCAGGCCGTTGTAAGAATAGGTACACTGCTTCTCCATAAACTCACGCAGGAAGGGATGCTTGCACTGCTGCACGGCATCGGGACGCAGACCGTCAACGAGAACCAGTACGACCTTGTTATTTTCCATAAGAATTACCTCCTCATCGGCACACACAAAATGGCGGCCGGTATTTGGCGGTCCGCAAAGCAGACCATGATAACTATAGTCCCCACGGTCAGGTGCGTCAAGGTTTTTTTCGCCAAATTTCCCCACCGTTTTTTGGGCAAAAAGCGCAAAAAGAAGCGGTCCGCAGACCGCTTCTTTCGACTTCACATTATTGGCCCGGCATCCGGTAAGGGATAATGGTGATCTGTCCGAAAACAGGAATACCCTTAGCCTTGCCCTGCAGGCTCAGAACGATGCCGCGGATGCCATTGAAAATGCAAAACAGCTGCATCGCCAGTGCCAGCCAAATGCCGATACCGGGGATAAAGGTCAGCACCGTGCCGCCCACCACCGACAAGATCAGGTTCAGCAGGCTCTGGTTGGCGTGGAACTGCCCCAGCTGGTTATCCTCCAGCATGATGGTGGGCACGAAAAAGAACAGGTAGCCGATGGCCGAACTGATCTTCGCCAGCTTCGTCTTGTCCTTTCTGCGGATATATTCGGAAAAATCCAGGACCCAAACGAAATGCTCCCGGAAGTTTTTGATAAATTTCTGGAAAAACTGCTTCATTTGCTTTTTACTTCCTTCTGTGCTGCCCGGAAGATCCGGGCCGGTGTTTCTGCGGCAGCGCCGTGCTTTCTCTACTATAGCCCCTGCGGGCAAAAGCGTCAAGTTTTTTGTGAGAACAAGGAAAAGAGGGGCTTTGCAGCCCCTCTTTTGATCGGGTTTTGCTTACTTGATACCGGAATACACGAAAGCGTTCTTGATCTGCTTGTTGGCGAAGATGTAGGCGATCAGCATGGGGGCCATCAGCATGGTGGCGCCGGCCATGGTGACTTCCCAACGGGGCAGCGTGCCGTCGGTAGCGGCGTTCAGGATCTTGATTGCAAAGGGCAGCGTACGAACCCTGTCGTTGGTGGTCAGAGACAGGTTCCAGAAGTAGTCGTTCCAGCGGCGCAGGAAGGCCATCAGAGCCATGGTCACCACCACGGGCTTGACCATGGGGAAGGTGACACGGTACATGACCGTCAGCTCGCTGGCGCCATCCAGACGGGCGGCTTCCAGCACTTCGTTATTGACCTGCATGAAGGCATTTCGAATAAAGAAGATGGTGGAGCCGGAGTAGGTGAACAGCAGGATCATGGAGCCGTAGGTGTTCAGCCAGCCCAGGTCAGAGAACAGGATGAAGATGGGCAGGAAGACGCACTGCACGGGGACCATCATATCGCTGAGGATGATGCACCACAGGGGCTTCTTGAACTTGAACTCCATGCGGCCGAAGGCAAAGGCGCAGGGCACAGAGCAGACCAGGCAGGTCACCACGACGGCGCTGGAAATGACGATGGAGTTCCAGCCGTACTTGGGGAAGTTAGCCTCGTTCCACGCATCAATAAAGTTGTGCCACAGGAATTTCTCAGGCCACCAAATAGGAGGATTGGCCAACGCTTCGATGGTGCTCTTGAAGGAGGAAATGATCATGTAGTAGAAGGGCAGAACGAACAGGGCGAACAAGAGGATCAGAATGACGCACTCGATGATCTTGCCGGCCAGGGGTTCCTTCTTCTTCATTTTGGGTTGTTTCTTCATAACATCAGCCATAATGCATTTTCCTCCTTTCTCATTGATAGTGGACCTTCTTGCCGGCCACGACGAAGTTGATGGCAGACAAAGTGGAGGTGATGACCAGCAGCACCACAGAGGCAGCCATGGCGCGGCCATAGTGCATGAAGCGGATACCCTGCATGTACACATAGTAGGCCAGCATGTAGGTCGCAGTACCGGGACCACCGTTGGTCATCATGGAGACGATATCGAAGGTGGTGAAGGCACCCACGGAGGAGGTGACCAGCAGGTAGAACAGGGTGGGGCTCAGCAGGGGCATGGTGATGCGGAAGAAGGTCTTGCTCTTGCTGGACTTATCCAGACGGGCAGCCTCATACACATAGTCGGGGATGGCACGAAGACCGGAGATAACGATCAGCACGCCATAGCCCAGGCCCTGCCAGATGGTGATGAATGCCAGAGACATCAGGGCCGAATCCTCACCCATGTACCACAGGGAGGTGGGCAGGTGCAGAGCGCTGAGGATCTGGTTGAACACACCGGCGGAGGGCTGCATCATGTACTTGAAGACGGTGGCGATGGCCACGGAAGCAATGATGTAGGGGGAGAACATGATGGTCTGCACCAGGTTGTGGAAAGGCTTGTTCTTATTCAGGAACACGCCCACCAGCACCTTGAACACCAGGCCGACGAACACGGTGACCAGCATAAAGACCACCGTATTTTTCAGAGAGGTGAGGAACAGCTCATCCTTGAAGATATACTGATAGTTGTAAAGACCCACAAACTCCTTGGTGCCGAAGATGGGATCCCACTTCATGAAGCTCAGGTAGATACAATAACCCAGAGCGTAAATGGTGGTAAACAGGGCGATGATCACAGCGGGAGCGATCAGCACATAGGGATTCTTCAGAGCGCCGTTGAGGATCTTATAGGCTGTTCCGTGCTGGCGCAGTTCCAGCTTGCGGAAAGCGCGGATCTCAGTGTTCTTAGGCGTCGACATGGAATACGCTCACCACCTCTCCGGTCTGTACGGTGTCGGTACGGTTCTGGTCGGCGTCGAAGTAGTACAGCTCCTCTGCGGGAATGAACAGCTTCACCTTCTCTCCGACTTTCTTGAGCTCACGGTT
>JAFQFC010000045.1 GCA_017415775.1 Oscillospiraceae bacterium | reverse complement strand
CTCCTCCCGCTCGGCCTCCAGCCGCAGTTCCAGACTGCGGATGTGGGCCAGCCGCTGATAGGATTCTTCGGTGGCGGCGGCCGTCATGACTTCCTTTTCCTTGGCCAGATCAGCCAGTTCCTTGTTTACCTCCCCAATACGGGCCAGATACTTGTTGTGGAGGTTCACGTTGGAGCAGGCCTCGTCAATGAGGTCGATGGCCTTGTCGGGCAGATAGCGGTCGGTGATGTACCGCTCGCTCATGGTGACGGCCAGACGGCACATGGCAGGGGAGATGGTCACCTGATGGAAGGCTTCATAATAGGGGGCGATGCCCTCCAGAATCTTCACGCTGTCCTCAATAGAGGGCTCGGCCACAGTGACAGGCTGGAAGCGCCGCTCCAGCGCGGCGTCCTTTTCGATGTGCTTGCGGTATTCGGTGAAGGTGGTGGCGCCGATCACCTGGATCTCACCACGGGACAGGGCAGGCTTGAGGATGTTGGCGGCGTTCATGCTGCCTTCGGCGTCGCCGGCGCCCACGATGTTGTGGACCTCGTCGATGACGAGGATGATGTTGCCCAGCTTCCGGATCTCCTCAATGAGGCCCTTCATGCGGCTTTCAAACTGGCCGCGGAACTGGGTGCCGGCCACCAGCGCCGTCAGATCCAGCAGGTACACCACCTTGTCACGCAGCTTGAAGGGCACGTCACCGGCCACGATGCGCTGGGCCAGACCCTCGGCGATGGCGGTCTTGCCCACGCCGGGCTCACCGATGAGGCAGGGGTTGTTCTTCTGGCGGCGGTTCAGGATCTGCACCACACGCTCGATCTCCTGCTCACGGCCAATGACGGCGTCCAGCTTGCCCTGACGGGCCCGCTCGCTCAAATTGATGCAGTAATTATCGAGAAACTTGTGCTTTTTCTCGTTCTTGCGGTCTTTCCGCTCCTCCCGGCCGCCCTTGTCGGAGGGCTGGTCGCTCTTCTCGGCAGGGGCTGCGCCGCCGCCAAAGAGACGGTTGAGGAAGGGGAAGGTGGCGGTCTTGCCGCTCTCCTCCTCGTCGCCCTCGTCGCCCTCGTCCATCTCGTCCAGCTCCTCGGCGCCGCCGAAGGCCTGCATCATCTCGCTGTTGATGCCCTCCAGATCCTCGGGGGTGATGCCCATGCGGCGCATCATCTCCTCCACCTGGGGCAGCTTCAGCTCCGCAGCGCACTTGAGGCACAGGCCCTCGTTGGTGGGCTCGCCCTTCTCATTCATCCGGGAGATGAACACCACGGCTACATTTTTCTTACACTTGGAACAAATCGTCGGTTGCATGTTTCCCTCCGTTGATGGGTATATGGTCTTCCGGCCGCAGCCGGGGTACGGTCACAAATTATAAAGACGTCAGCAGGCTCAAAGGACTGTTGGTGGCAAAGAAGTGCAGCAGGCGGGAATTGTCCACCATCTCCTTCGTCAGCACCCAGTCAAAGCGCAGCATGAGCCACACCGTCAGAAACACCAGCAGTGCGCCCCACACCAGACCCAGTGCGCCGCCGCCCAGACGGTCCACCGTCCGCAGCAGAGGCAGCTTGGTCAAAAGCTGCACCGGCTTGAGCAGCAGCCACACCGCCAGCAGCAGCACCAGAAAGGCCACCAGATACACGGCGGCGTAGGACACGGACATGGCCACGCTGTCGGTCACGGCGCTGAGGATGTCCATGCCGGTCTCCTTCACCGTGGTCATCACCTGCTCGACCATCTGCTGCAGCGATTCGCCGCTGAAATGGAAGGCCGCCAGCAGGCTCTCGGCGTCGGTGGTATTCTCCGCCGCCAGCTTGCTGAGGATATTCTCCTCGATCATCGGCCCCAGCCACTGAGCCACCGGCTCGGCCAGCGCATTGGCCACGAAGGAAGCGCCGATGAAGGCCGCCAACACGATGATGAGGCCGCTGAGGCTCTTCACCAGGCCCCTGGCCGCACCGATCACCGCAAACAGCACCAGCGCCGCTGCGATCACCAGATCCGGCAGAGTGATATAGTCAAATAATGTCATAGCAAAGCCCCTCCTCTCAGGGCAGATACAGGCTGGCGGTGTCGCTGCCCACCAGCACCACGCTGCCGTCGGCGCGCATCAGCACCAGCTTGGCGGCGCTGGCGTCGGCCAGACGGGCATACACTTCCAGATGGCGGTCATAGATCACCAGCTCGTCGCTGTAGAGGACCGCCACGTACTTGCCGGCGGCGGACAGGCTCAGCACCTCCTTGTCCACGCTCAGGGTGGCCAGCTGCACGCCGTCGGTGTCCACCGTGGCCAGACGGGTCTGGGTACCGGTCTTGTACCGGCCCAGCAGCAGCGCCGCAAAGTCGTCGCCCGTCAGGGAGCAGCGGCGCAGGTAGCTGCCTTCAAAATCGTAAAAGACTTCCTGCTCTCCGTTGGCGCTGAGGAAGTGGAGGCCCGCTTCGCCCACGGCGCACCAGCTGCGGCCCACCATCGCCAGATCGTACACCATGTCGCCCGACAGCTCTCGCTGCCACAGCGGCTCGGTGCGGTTGGTGGCGTAGGCCACCACGCCGCTGACGAAGGAGCCCTCCGCCTGACCCATGGTCACTGCGGCCATCTGCTTTCCGTTCTCCGTCAGGGCAGAAGTCATCAAAAACCGGTCCACGGAGTTGAAGCCGAACACCTTTTCGCCCTTTTCGTCGAACACCGTCACGGCAGCCTTGCAGCCGCTGCGGTTCACCGTCACCGCCACAGCGCCCTTTTCGTTGATGGCGCAGGAGAGGATCTGTCCGTCAGCCTCCAGACGGCGCACCAGCCCGGCGCTGCTGAGCACGTAGATCTCGCTGCCGCCGATGTCATACACCGCCGCCAGCTCCCCGGCCGTACACACGGCGGCCTGGGTAAACTTCACGTCGGCGCTGTAGCGGGCCTGACCGTCTTCTCCCAGCACCACCACGGTGCGGCTGGTGGCCTGTACCAGACTGCCGCCCAGAGAGGCGTAGCAGCTGTCCTTCTCGGCGGCGTAGCTGTACAGCCGTGCGCAGCCGTTTTCATCCTTTTCCGCCGTGCGGTAGATGATGCTGCGGCGCAGCCCGTCAAAGGCCGTGCCGTCCCACAGCAGCGCCGTGGTCACCACCGCCACCAGCACCAGTGCCACCAGACCCAGACGCAGCCAGCGCCGCAGATCCTTTTTGGCGATTCTCTTGGGGGCGTCCTCCTGGGGATTGCCCCGGGTAAATTCCATCTTCTTATCCATTGAGCCGTTCATCCTCATACCACACCCGTGTCAGATACAGGCCGCCGGGCGGCACCGTGGGGCCCGCCAGCGTGCGGTTGCCCGAATCCAGGATCACGGGAATGTCCTCCGGCGTCAGCTTGCCTTCCGCCGCGTACAGCACGGTGCCGGTAATGGCCCGTACCATATTATACAAAAATCCGTTGGCGCATACCTTCAACTCCAGCAGCTCGCCCCGGCGCTCCACATGGCAGTAGTGGATGGTGCGCACGGTGCTTTTCACGTTGGTGCCCACGGAGCGCACGGCGGCGAAATCGTGGGTACCCTCAAACATCCGGGCCGCACGGTCCATCACTGCCTCGTCCAGCCGCTTGGGGTAGAAGTAGGCACGGTGGACGTAGAAGGGGTTTTTGATGCGGGAGTTGTAGATGCGATAGGTATATTCCTTTTTAATGCAAGAGCCGATGGCGTTGAAATCGTCAGCCACCTCGTAGGCCGCCTTCACCACGATGTCCTCGGGGATGTGGGTGTTGACGGCAAAGGGGATCCGGTCCACCGGGATGCGGGAGGCGGTGTGGAAATTGGCCACGTAATGCTCGGCATGGACGCCGGCGTCGGTGCGGCCGCAGCCCACCACCTTGATCTTCTCGCCGCAGACCATGGAAAGACCCTTTTCCAGCGTCTCGGCCACGGTGACCTCCGTTTTCTGCACCTGCCAGCCGTGGTAGGCCGAGCCGTTGTACATCAAAATCAGGGCAATGTTTCGCATCTCGCCCACCACCTTTCTCATGCGCCCGAATGGGCGCGATTTCAGTGAAGTTTCAAACCTGTGTTTTGAAGTGAAGTTGTCACTTCCGTAACAGTGAAGTTTTTGCTGTGCAAAAGTGAAGTTAAGTTTGCCAAAAACACTTGCGCAGCAAACTTCACTGCCGCAAGGCAACTTCACAATCACAGATCACTTCACTTGCCTGCAAGGGCAAACTTAGTTGGCGGCGCAGCCGCCTTCTTACAGTCCCAGCCGCCGCATCACGATCATGGCCACCACCAGCAGGGCAAAGCCGGCCATCACCGCATAGTCCCGCTTTTCGTAGCGCAGCACGTGCAGCTTGGTGCGGCCCTCGCCGCCGTGATAGCACCGGCACTCCATGGCCGTGGCCAGCTCGTCGGCCCGGCGGAAGGCGCTGATAAAGAGGGGCACCAGGATCGGCACCAGCGCCCTCGCCCGCTGGAAGATGCCGCCGGACTCAAAGTCGGCGCCGCGGGCCTTCTGGGCGGACATGATCTTGTCCGTTTCCTCAATGAGGGTGGGGATGAACCGCAGGGCGATGGACATCATCATAGCCAGCTCATGCACCGGCAGATGCAGCTTCTTCAAAGGATTCAGCAGCGCTTCCAGACCGTCGGTGAGGCGGATGGGGCTGGTGGTGTAGGTCACCAGGAAGGTGCCCATGATGAGCATCACGATGCGCAGCACCATCATCACGGCCCGTTCCAGACCCTCCCACGTAATGCGGCGCAGCAGCCATACGTCGGCGATGGGCGTACCCTCGTTGAAAAAGAGGTTCATGGCCGCCGTGAACACCAGAATGATCAAAATCGGCTTCAAGCCACGGGTCAGCGCCTTCCAGCCCACCCGGGAGGTACGGATGCTCAAAAGCAGCACGACGGCGATGACGCCGTAGGCAAGGAAGCTTTTGGCCGTAAAGAGGGCCACGATATACAGGGCCACGCACGCCAGCTTGGTGCGGGGATCCAGCCGATGCACCAGCGTATTGCCGGGGAAAAACTGGCCCAGCGTAATATCCTTAAGCATGGCTTGCGCCCCCTTTCAGGCGCAGCAGCGCATTTTTCAGTTCCTCCACCGTGTACACGGCGCCGTCGATGTCCAGTCCCCGGCGACGCAGGGCCAAGGCCACTTTCGTCACCTGCGGGATGTCCAGACCTACTTCTTCCAGCTCTTCGGCACGGGCAAAGACCTCACGGGGCGTGCCGCTCATCAGGCACTTGCCGCCCTTGAGCACCACGATGCGGTCGGCGTTCTGGGCGATCTCCTCCATGGAGTGGCTCACCAGCAGGATGGTCGTGCCCTTCTCCCGATGGTAGGCACGCAGCTGGCTCAGGATCTTCTCCCGGCCGGCCGGGTCAAGACCGGCGGTAGGCTCGTCCAAAATCAGAACCTTCGGCTCCATGGCGATGACGCCGGCGATGGCCACACGGCGCTTCTGTCCGCCGGAAAGCTCAAAGGGGGACTTTTCCAGCATGTCCTCGCTAAGCCCCACGAAGGCGGCCGCCTGACGCACCCGCCGGTCGATCTCCTCACGGCTCAGGCCCATGTTGCCCGGGCCGAAGGCGATGTCCTTGTACACCGTCTCCTCAAAGAGCTGATACTCCGGGTACTGGAACACCAG
Source organism: Oscillospiraceae bacterium (assembly GCA_017415775.1). Lineage (GTDB taxonomy): Bacteria > Bacillota > Clostridia > Oscillospirales > Oscillospiraceae > Vescimonas. The sequence goes on along the minus strand of JAFQFC010000045.1, from coordinate 69,423 downwards.
ACCCACCTGAAAGCGCACCTTGCGGATCTCCTTGGGATTTTCCCAGATGTCCCTGCCGTCCAGCAGGATCTGGCCTGCCGTGGGCTTCAAAAGGCCGTTGAGATGCTGGATCAGGGTGGACTTGCCGCTGCCGGTGTGGCCGATGATGCCCAAAAATTCTCCCGGCAGCACATCCATACACAGCCCATCCACAGCGCTGCGCTCAAAGGGCGTACCGACGCTGTAGGTATGGGTCAGATTGTTGACACGAATGATCGGTTCCAATGTTGCTTACTCCTTCACAGTACCGCCGAAAGCGCGGCAAATGGCGTCGGCGCACTCTTCCACGGTGATGGCGTCCAGCGGCAGCAGCTCGCCGCTCTCATTCAGGGCCGACAGCAGCTCCACCGTGTGGGGCGAAGTCAGGCCCAGGGCCTTCAGCTCCGCGATCCGGGCAAAGACCTGCCGGGGCGTGCCGTCCATGGCCACCTGCCCGTGGTCCATGACGAGAAGGCGGTCGGCGTCCTCGGCCTCGTTCATATGGTGGGTGATGAGCACCACGGTGATGCCCCGCTCCCGGTTCAGCCGCTTCACGGCGGAGAGCACCTCCCGCCGGCCGGCAGGGTCCAGCATGGCGGTGGCCTCGTCCAACACGATGCAGTCCGGCTCCATGGCGATGACGCCGGCAATGGCGATGCGCTGCTTCTGTCCGCCGGAGAGGAGGTGGGGCGCATGGCGTGCAAACTCGCTCATGCCCACGGCCTCCAGCGCCGCATCCACCCGGCGGCGGATCTCGTCGGTGTCCACGCCCAGATTCTCCGGGGCGAAGGCCACGTCCTCTTCCACCACGTTGGCCACGATCTGGTTGTCCGGGTTCTGGAACACCATGCCCACCCGGCGGCGGATCTCCAGCAGCAGCTGTTCGTCGCAGGTGTCCATGCCCTCCACGTACACCTTGCCGCTGGAGGGCAGCACCACCGCATTCATGTGCTTGGCCAGAGTGGACTTGCCCGAGCCGTTATGGCCCAGCACCACCACAAAGCTGCCCTTTTCGATCTGCAGCGTCACATCCTTCACGGCGGCGGTGGCCTCACGGCCCTCTTCCGCCGGGTAGTAGAAGGTCAGATTGTTGGTTTCCAGCATGGTTGCCATGGCAGTTGTCACTTTCTTTCGAAGATTATTCCGAGAACCAGCGGCCCGTGGCGCCGCAGGGCAGCGCCATGCCCGACTCGGTGCAGGGCAGACCCAGCTCGTCCCAGGTCACCTTGCCGCCGTATTTTTCGCCCACCAGCATCTGCAGGATGTAACCCAGCACCGAAGGTGCGAGGCCGGTGGTGTAGGAATTGATGATGACGAAGAGGGGCTTGTCGCTGAGCACCTGCGCACACAGCTTCACGAAGGGGAAGAGATTCTCCTCCAGCTTCCACACCTCGCCGCCGGGACCACGGCCGTAGGAGGGCGGATCCATGATGATGGCGTCGTAGGTCTTGCCCCGGCGGATCTCCCGCTCCACAAACTTGGCGCAGTCGTCCACGATCCAGCGGATGGGCGCCTCGCTGAGGCCGGAGCAGCGTGCGTTCTCCTTGGCCCAGGCCACCATGCCCTTGGCCGCATCCACATGGCACACGCTGGCGCCGGCAGCGGCGCAGGCCACGGTGGCGCCGCCGGTGTAGGCGAACAGGTTCAAAACCCGGATCTCCCGTCCGGCGTTGCGGATCTTGTCCATGGCAAAGTCCCAGTTGGCCGCCTGCTCCGGGAAGAGGCCGGTGTGCTTGAAGTTCATGGGCTTGACCTGGAACTTCAGCTCCTTATAGGCAATGGGCCAGCTTTCGGGCAGCTTGTTCTTATCCCAATGACCGCCGCCGGTGTTGCTGCGGCTGTAGCGGGCATTGGCGGTGCGCCAGCCCCGGTGCTTACGCTCCGACTCCCAGATGGCCTGGGGGTCCGGGCGCACCAAGATCTGCTGACCCCAGCGTTCCAGCTTTTCTCCGCTGCCGCAATCCAGCAGCTCATAATCTTTCCAACCATCGGCGATCCACATAAGGGCATACCTCCGCATAATAAATCAATGTATTATACTATAAAACCGCCCCCGCCGTCAACCGCCTGTGCAGCGGCGAAATGTGTCGGAACTGTAAAATATCCCCTGTTTCCCTTGCCTTTCTCCCTGCTTCGTGGTATGGTGCCGCATAATCTGTCATCGGATGAGCAAACTGTTCCCCAAGAGGTGTTTTTTTATGTGTACCGCCCTTTCCTTCCCCGGCTTTGTCCACTGCTTCGGCCGCAATCTGGATCTGGAGCGCTCCTACGGCGAGGTCGTGGCCGTCACGCCCCGGCATTTCCCTTTCATCTTCCGCACCGGCGAGACTTTGCCCCGCCACCACGCCATGATCGGCATGGCCCATGTGTCCGGCGGCTTCCCCCTCTACTACGAGGCCACCAACGAGCATGGCCTGAGCATGGCGGGCCTCAACTTCCCCCGCAGCGCCGTCTATCACCCTTACCGCCGGGGCAAGTGTAACCTCGCTTCCTTCGAACTGATCCCCTATGTGCTGGGCCGCTGCGCTGCGCTGTCCCAGGCCCGTGCGCTGCTGGAAACGGTGAACCTCACCGCCGAGCGCTTCGCCCCCGACCTGCCCGCCTCGCCCCTGCACTGGATGGCAGCGGACAAAACCGGCGCCCTGGTGGTGGAATCCACCGCCGAGGGCCTGCAGCTATACGAAAACGAGACCCGTGTCCTCACCAACGAGCCGCCCTTCCCCTTCCACCGTGACTATCTGCAGCGCTGCCGCACCCTCACACCGGAGGAGCCTGCCGCCCCCGCCTTCTCCCGGGGGCTGGGCAGCCGGGGCCTGCCCGGCGGCCTCGATTCCGCCTCCCGGTTCGTCCGTGCCGCTTTCACCGCCCGCCATGCCCTCCCCGGCGGCAGCGAAGAAGAAACCGTCAGCCAATTCTTCCGCATTCTGGACATCGTGGCCCAGACCCGTGGCTGCTGCCGCTTAGGCGGCGGGGCCTATGAGGAGACCCTCTATTCCTCCTGCTGCACCGACAGCGGCTGCTACTGCTACACCACCGCCACCAACCGTGCCCCCACCGCCGTGGACCTGCGCCGTGAGGACTTGGACGGCAGCGAGGTGGTGACCTATCCCCTGCGGACCGAGCTGCGGGTGGAGCGGGTGAATTGATCCCCCGTCTAAATCTCACCTCTTTTGGTTACACTCCCACCAAAAGAGGTGATTTTTTATGGAGTCCCTGCTGGAGCGGCTGCTCCACTTCCTCATCCCCCTGTGCGAGCTGATGGGCGCAGCGGTGGTGGCCTTTTCCGTCTGCGCCGCCTTCGTGCGCTGCCTGCGCTCCCTCATCACCCGCCGGCGGGTGGACGTGCAGTTCCGTCTGGCGGCGGGCCTTGCCCTGAGTCTGGAATTCAAAATGGCCGCCGAGATCCTGAAAACCGTCCTCATCCGTGAGCTGCGGGAGCTTTTGATGCTGGGCGTCATCATCGCCCTGCGCTCCGTCCTGTCCCTCCTCATCCATTGGGAGATGCACCACTACGAAAAGGAGGCCGGTCTATGAAACGGCTGCTGCTTGCCCTGCTTCTGCTGACCCTCACCGGCTGCACCCCGGCAGCGCCGCCCCCCGCCGTGGAGGTCATGGCCCCCGTGGAAGCGCCGCCGGTGCTGTCGCTGGGCCTTGCCGCCACCGCCCATCTTGGGCGCAGCATGCACGCCACGGAGGCCTTCCCCGGCCGGGTGCAGCTGGAGGTAACGGTGGCCGCCGTGCTGGTGGATGAAGCGGGCGTCATCCGCCGCTGCACCATCGACGGCGTCCGGGCCACCGTCCCCTTCGACCAGAGCGGCAGGCCACTGCTGTACGCCGGCACGGTCTTCCCCTCCAAGTGCGCTTTGGGCGCCGACTACGGCATGGCCCGGGCCTCCTCCCTGGGGCAGGAGTGGGACACGCAGGCCGCCCGGCTGGCCCGTGACTGCCTTGGCAAAACGGCAGCGCAGCTCCTTGGCGGCGACGTGACCACCTCCGTCACCATCGCTGCCGCCGACGCCCTCTACGCCGTGGCGGAAGCGGCGGAAAACGCCGTGGTCTGCGATGCCGGGGAAGGCGACTCCCCGGCCCTCACCTGCGCCGCCCGACTGACGGAGTCCGCCGCCCCCACCGCCGAAAACGCCGGCTGCATCGCCCTGCGCTGCGCCGCCATGGTGAGTTGCGGCGGCAGCGAGCGCACCTGCGCCCTCACCGCCCACGTTCCCCTGACGGCACAGGGCCGTCTGGCCTGTCCCACGGACGCAGGGCTCAGCCCCCTCTCGGAGGTGCTGCGGCCCGTCCGCTTCACGCCGGAGGACCGGCAGCTGCTGGCGCAAAGCTGAGGAAAAGCCTTTCCTTTCCCGTCCCTTTGTGGTATCCTGTGGATAAAGAAGCCGCAAGGAGGGCGCATCATGGCCAACAAAAAGCTGAAGATCCTGTATCTGGCCCGATTCTTCCAGCAGGAGACGGATGAGCAGCATCCCAAAACGCTGCAGGAGATCCTGGCCCATCTGGAAGGCCACGGCATCACCGCCGAGCGCAAAAGCGTCTACGACGATATGGAGCTGCTGCGCCTGTTCGGCATGGACATCCAGACGGTGAAAAGCAAAAACTTCGGCTATTTTCTCGGCGACCGGGAGTTCCAGCTGCCGGAGCTGAAGCTGCTCATCGACGTGGTGCAGGCCTCCCCCTTCCTGACGAAGAAAAAGAGCATGGAGCTGATCGCCAAGCTGGAGCAGCTCACCAGCCGCTACGGCGCACGGCAGCTGCGGCGTCAGGTGTACGTGATGAACCGCCTGCGCACCGTCAACGAGACGCTCTACTACGCCGTGGACGGCATCAACACCGCCATCAATGAGAATAAGAAGATCTCCTTCCGCTACTTCGACTGGACGGTCAGCGGCGAAAAAGCCTACCGCAAGGGCGGCGCCGCCTACGTCACCGACCCGGTGGCGTTGTGCGTGGACCGGCACTACTATCTGGTGGCCTACGACGCTGCCATCAGCGACTACCGCCACTACCGGGTGGACCGCATCAGCGACCTGACGGTGCTGGAGGAAGCCCGGGGCATCCTGCCGGAGGGCTTTGATCTGGGCGAATACACCCGCACCACCTTCGACATGTACAACGGCGAGAGCACCCGTGTCACGCTGCGGATGGACGAAAAGCTCCTCAACATCGCCATCGACCGCTTCGGCGCCGACGCCCATATGCGCGCTGTGGAAGGCGGCGTGGAGATCTCGGCCACGGTGGAGGCAGGCCCTACCTTCTACGGCTGGCTCTTCCAGTTCGGCCCCCAGATCAAGCTCCTCTCCCCCCAGTCCGCGGTGGAGGACTTCAAAAATTGGTGCAAAACCACGCTGGAGCAATATGAATAACGAAAAAAGCAGGACTTTCCCAACCGGAAAGTCCTGCTTTTTTATTTCCTATTTGCCTTCCCCCTCCGGGGGAAGGTGGCACGGCGAAGCCGTGACGGATGAGGGGGCAACCGACTTCGGAAAGTCTCTCCCCGCCGTGACGGATGAGGGGGCCCGGCCTCACGCCGCCTTCTTCTCCCTCGTGCGCCACAGGTCTGCCACCATGGTCGCTGCCACCACCGTGTCGGCCACAGCGCCCACATAGTTGCCGATGATGAGGTTGAACACCACGAAGATCATAAGGGACACCACCAGCGCTGCCTTCAGCTTTCGCTGATCGTCCCGATAGCGGAACACCGCCAGGGAGTATTCCAGATTGCCCACAATGGGCAGCCAGCCGGCGAGGCCACGGTTGTTGAACACCACGCCCAGCACCACGGCGGCGGCCACCAGCGCCCATTCCACCCACTTGCTGCTCTTCTTTTTGCCCATGGCCACGAGGTTGCGCACAATGCTCACCGCATTCTGCACCGCACCGCTGGGTGCTTTGAGGAAGAGGGCGCAGGCAAAGTAAAAGGCCTGTCCCACGCTCTGTACCAGCAGCACACTCCGTGCCGTCTTGCGGGTGGAGGCGAACATATTGCTCAGCGTTGCCAATAAACTGCAGCCGTTACCCAGCAGCAGGGAAAGGTTGTCCATAGAGTTTCTCCTTTGATGATCCTTGTGGCAGTATACCACATCGGCGCAAAAAAGCAAGCAAAAAGGGAGGGCACAGAGGCCCTCCCCTACAGGTTTTGCACGAATTACAATAAGGGAGCTAAGGCCTTCAGCAAAAAGCCCGTCAGCCGCCGCCACCATTTCTCCTTCTTCATGGTCTGGCGTGTGACACGGCGGCTCTTTTTCAGCGTGGTCTGGAAATCCGCCTCGATGTCGCCGATGCAGGTCACATCGTAGAGATAGGCAGCGCACTCAAAGTGATGGTAGAGGCTGCGGTAGTCCAGATTGATGGTGCCCACCACCGCCTCGATGTCGTCGCAGACGAAGCTCTTGGCGTGGAGGAAACCGGGCACATACTCGTAGATCTTCACACCGGCGTCCAGCAGCGCACTGTAGTGGCTCCACGCCAGGGCATAGGGGACCTTCTTATCCGGCGTGCCGGGCAGGATCAGCGTCACGTCCACACCACGCTCGGCGGCAAATTTCAGCGCCGTCTCCATCTCGCCGTCCAGAATGAGATAGGGGGTGAAAATGTGGACATAGTGCTTCGCCCGGTTCAGCATGTCCATATACACCCGCTGACCCACCATGTCCTCGTCCAGCGGACAGTCGCCGTAGGGGATGACAAAGCCCCGGGCGTTCTCTGCCCTTTCCACCGGAACGGACAAAAAGCGGTCAAATTCCGCCGTTTTGCCCTCCATGCTCCACATTTGCAGGAACATCCGGGTAAAGCTTTGCACCGCTGCGCCCCGGACCATGATGGCCGTATCCTTCCAGTGTCCGAACCGGTCCACGGCGTTGATATACTCGTCGGCCAGATTCACGCCGCCGGTGAAGGCCACCTGTCCGTCGATGACCAGGATCTTGCGGTGATCCCGGTAATTATAATGGGTGGAGAGGAAGGGCATCAGAGGCGCAAAGGCCTTGGCCTTCAAGCCACGCTTCTGCAGCTGGGCGGCGTAGCCACGGGGCACCAGCGCCACCTCGCAGGTGCCGTCGTACAGCACCCGCACGTCCACGCCCTCACGGGCCTTGCGCTCCAGCACCTCCAGCACGGCGTTCCACATCTCGCCCTCTTCCACGATGAAGTATTCCAGGAAGATGAAGTCCCGTGCCTTTTCCAGCTCTGCCAGCATGGCGGCGAACTTGGCCTCGCCGCTGGGGAAATAGGTGACGTCGCAGCCGTCATACGTGGGGAAGCCGCACTTCCACAGATAGCGGCTCAGACCCGCCGCACCGCCGTCGGTGCGCTGCAGCGTCTCCGCTGCCGCCGTCTGGGGCAGCAGGTCACGGGTCCTTTTCATCAGGGTCTGCACACGGTCGCCCAGCGCCCGGTGACCCAGATCGCTCTTGGTGTAGACGTACAGCACCAAACCCAGCGCCGGCATCACCATGAACAGCACAAGCCACGTCACCTTCACGGTCGGGTTGGCACGGCTGCCCACCAGCACCAGCATCAGCACAATGCTCAGGGCCGTGGTGATGCCCACGTAAGGCACCAGATAGTCCCGGAACCGCAGCGCCACTCCCACCAGCAGGCCTATGTTCAGCAGCAGTACCGCCGCCACCAGACCTGTCCGGCTGAAGAGAAGCTTAAAAAGTCCCTTGCGACCCTTTTTTCTCAGTTTTTCGCCACGCTGGGCGGTGTAGGATTTGCTCATGGATCGTCCCTTCCCGGAAAATAAACGCAGGCATCCTCATTCCCGGATGCCTGCATCGTATTGATGTGAAATACGGCATCACGCCATACCGTTGTGTCCTTTTACAGGATATTTTATGCACCAAAGGCGAAAATGTCAAGAGGGGGGCAGAACGGGCGGCGTGCCGGGTCGGCACGCCCTACACAGCCTTTTCGTAGGGCAGGCCGACCCCGGCCTGCCGCAGTCGAAGCAGGATGTCCCAAACAGTGATTATACCACCGCATCCACGGCGATCCGCTCCCGGCCCACCTGCACCCAATGGACCCGCACACGGCCCTCGCCCTCGGCGCTGGCGCAGAAGGGATAGCTGCCCATCTTCCCCTCCACCGGGATGTCACCGGCCACGGCGGCGGCAAAGCGGCGGATATAGCTCAGCAGTTCACGGATGATGCAGTCGGGCAGGTCCATTTCCAGATAATCGAAAAACTTGTTCATGCTTGGTCTCCTTTCGTCCATCAGGCGGTTCTTTCTCTTGTTGTACCCATCCTACCAAGAGTTCCGTCCCAAAAAACGGACAGTGCACGGTATTTCGTCTTCAACAAATCTTAAACTTTCGCCCTCTTTTTTCTTAAGGGAATATTTTCTATACTCATGACACAGAAAAAGTCTTGACACCGGACAGCATCCGTGTTAGCTTTGGTGTACTAATCGGACTAATACACTAAGAACACTCATCCCCCGTCGCTGCGGGAGAAAGGAGCCCTTGATGGAAACTTTGCGTTGGATCAATTTCGGCGTCAGCGTCCTGTTCCTGGTCTGCTACGCCTATCAATTTTTCTATATTCCCGTGCCGTGGCTGAAAAAGGATCAGCCCCACGCCCCGGCCCGGCGTAACCGCTACGCCATTCTCATCTGCGCCCGGAACGAGGCCGCCGTCATCGGCGACCTGATCGCCTCCCTGCGCCGCCAGACCTACGATCAAAGCCTGCTGCACATCTTCGTCATGGCCGACAACTGCACCGACGACACGGCCCTCATCGCCCGCTGCGCCGGCGCCACCGCCTACGAACGGTTCAACACGTCGCAGGTGGGCAAGGGCTACGCATTGCAGACGCTGCTGCGATATCTGGAGCGGGACTATCCCGACGGCTTTGACGGCTACTTCGTCTTTGATGCCGACAACCTGCTGGAGAGCGACTACATTGAGCGGATGAACGAGACCTTCTCCGACGGACACCACATCGTCACCAGCTACCGCAACAGCAAAAACTACGGCGACAACTGGATCAGCGCCGGCTACGCATTGTGGTTCCTGCGGGAGAGCCGCTACCTCAACCATGCCCGCCACCTGCTGGGCACCAGCTGCGCCGTCAGCGGCACCGGCTTCCTCTTCAGCCGCAAGGTGCTGGAGGAGGTGGGCCCCTGGCCCTTCCACCTGCTGACCGAGGACATTGAGTTCTCCATCCACCAGATCACCCGGGGCCGCAAGGTGGCCTTCTGCCCCGACGCCGTGCTGTACGACGAGCAGCCCACCACCTTCCGCCAGTCCTGGCGGCAGCGCCAGCGCTGGGCCAAGGGCTACGTGCAGGTGTTTCAGCATTACGGCCGCCGTCTGCTGCGGGGCATCGCCCGGGGCAGCTGGTCCTGCTTCGATATGACCATGAACATCATGCCCGCCTTCTTCCTCACCGCCGTCAGCATCGTGTGCAGCGCCGTGTCCATCGTGCTGGGCCTGCTCTCCGGCGGCAGCGTCACCGATGCCCTGTGGAGCGTGGGCGAGCTGCTGCTGGGCATGTACGGCACCCTCTTCGTGGTGGGCGCCATCACCACCGTGACGGAGTGGAAGGCCATCCACACGAGAGCGTGGCGCAAGGTGCTGTATGCGTTCACCTTCCCCCTGTTCATGGCCACCTACATCCCCATCGCCATCTCGGCCCTTTTCTGCCGGGTGGAGTGGAAACCCATTGAGCACCGTGTCAATACTGCCGAGCTGCGCCGCCGCAAGGGCGACACCCCTCTTCCGTTTTGAGCCGCAATGTGATAGAATAAAGCAACAACGCACGCCTTCCCCCTCTGGGGGAAGGTGCCCCGCTTTGCGGGGCGGATGAGGGACCGACTCCGCACTACCCCTCTGGAAAGGACATCCCCATGAAACTTCGCAAGATCATCCCCCTCCTGCTGCTGGCGGCGCTGCTGTGGGCCGCCGCCGCACTTTTCCTGCCCCAGCGGTACTACACCGCTGCGGAGCTGGGCATCACGCAGCTGCAAAGCCCCCACGACGCCGACGGCGACGGTCTGGACGACTGGACCGACATCCTGCTGGGCGCCCGGGCCTACATCGAAACCGACCCCCACTACAAAAGCAAATACTACGCCGGCGGCTATCCCGATGACGGGCTGGGCGTTTGCACCGACGTGATCTGGCAGGCCTTCCGTGCCGCCGGGTACGAGCTGAAGGATCTGGTGGACGACGACATCACCAACCATCGGGACGCCTATCCCTTCATCGAGTATCAGGACGGCAACATCGACTTCCGCCGTGTCAACACCCTGGACACCTTCTTCCGCCGCCACGCCCAGGAGCTGACCACCTCCTTTGAAAACCCGGAGGACTGGCAGCCGGGCGACATCGTCATCTTCGGCGTCCGGGACCACATCGCCATCTGCTCCGACCGCCGCAACCGTGACGGCATCCCCTTCATCATCCACCACGGCAACCCCATCGAGGACGCCGTGGAGAAAGACCAGATGGACCGCATGGAAGTCCACGCCCACTTCCGCTGGGTGGGAGCAACAAATTGATTTCCGGAGGAAAACGCCATGTACAACATCCTTGTCTGTGACGACGAGAAAGATATCGTTTCGGCCCTGACCATCTATCTCACCGCCGAGGGCTACCACGTGTTCCCCGCCCACAACGGCGAAGAGGCCCTGGCCATCGTGGACCGGGAGGACATCCATCTGGCATTGCTGGACGTGATGATGCCCGTGATGGACGGCATCACCTGCCTTTCCAAATTGCGGGAAACCCACAACCTGCCCGTCATCCTCCTCACCGCCAAAAGCGAGGACACCGACAAGATTCTGGGCCTGAATCTGGGCGCCGACGATTACGTGACCAAGCCCTTCAACCCGGTGGAGCTGCTGGCCCGGGTCAAGTCCCAGCTTCGCCGCTATCTCACCCTGGGCGGCGGCACCGTGCGGCCCAGCGCCATCACCGTAGGCGGCATTTCGCTGGATGACGACGCCAAAACCGTCACCGTGGACGGCGAGCGGGTGAACCTGACCCCCATCGAGTATGACATCCTCCGCCTGCTGATGCAGAACGTGGGCAAGGTCTACTCCCCTCAGGAGATCTACCGCCGGGTCTGGCACGAAGCACCCGCCGCCGACAACCCCGTGGCCGTCCATGTGCGGCACATCCGGGAAAAGATCGAGATCAACCCCGCCGAGCCCCGCTACCTCAAGGTGGTCTGGGGCAAGGGCTATAAGATGGAGGGCGAGGCACGATGAAGCAGCACATGAATAAGCTCTGGGCCAAGATCGTCACCTTTCTGGGCATGACGGGCGCCGCCTTCCTTTTCTGCCTCAGCTTCCTGACCGCATGGTATCACATCGAACTGGTGGCCATGCTCATCAACGTGGCCTGCGTGGTGGTGTTCATCCCCTGCTTCTCCTTCCAGCTCCGCTCCGCCGGCCACTGGGAGGGCCACGAGGGCCTGTACCTCACGTGGCTGGACCGCATCCCCCTGGACTTCTATCTGGCCGCCGGCTTCACCATGCTGATGATCGGCATCGAAAGCTACGACGCCGAGACCAATTTCATCTGCATCTGCATCGTCATCTTCATGGCGGCGCTGCTGGTGCCGTCTCTGGCCGCCCGGTACAAGACCGGCACACTATGGACCAACACCCTCCTCCATCGCCTGTGGCGTCTGGTGCAGCGCTGCGCCGGCACCTTCCTGCGCAATCTGGTCAATATGCTGCGGTCCATCCCGCTGGTGTGGAGCGCACTGGCCGTGCTGCTGGGCCTGTCGGCCATCGACCTTTTGTTCCTTGCGTGGGATTCCCGCATGACCACCATCAGCATCTGGACCATCGTGCGCTGCGTGGTGATTTTGCTGCTCCTCTACGTGATGCTGGACATCCGCAAGCTGCTGAAGGCCGGCGAGGAAATGGCCGCCGGTGACTTCTCCCATCAGGTGTCCGTCACCTGCCCCCTGCCCGCCGTGCAGGAGCATGCAGGCCACCTCAACTCCATCCAGTCGGGCCTGCAGAAGGCGGTGGATGAGCGGATGAAGTCCGAGCGGCTGAAAACGGAGCTCATCACCAACGTGTCCCACGACATCAAGACCCCCCTTACCAGCATCGTCAACTACGTGGATCTTCTCAGCAAGACCGACATCACCGACCCCACCGCCCGGGAGTACATCACCGTGCTAGAGCGGCAGGCCCAGCGCCTGCGCAAGCTGACGGAGGATCTGGTGGAGGCCAGCAAGGCCGCCACCGGCAACATCGCCGTCCACCTCCTGCCCACGGACCTGAACGTACTGCTTTCCCAGGTCTGCGGCGAGTATGAGCAGCGTCTGGGCGAGAAGAACCTGTCGCTGGTGTTCACCCCCGCCGAGCATGCGCCCCACATCATGGCCGACGGCCAGCTTCTGTGGCGTGTGCTGGATAACCTGCTGGGCAACGTCTGCAAATACGCCATGCCCGGCACCCGTGTCTACATCACCGCCGAAACCGCCGACGGCCGGGCCGCTGTCAGCATCAAGAATATCTCCCTCTACCCCATCACCGTCAGCGGCGAGGAGCTGACGGAGCGGTTCGTCCGGGGTGACAGCGCCCGCTCCACCGAGGGCAGCGGTCTGGGCCTGAGCATCGCCGCCAGCCTCACGGAGCTGCAGCAGGGCCGCTTTGCCATCCATGTGGACGGCGACCTTTTCAAAGCCACCCTCACCTTCCCCACGTGCGACGCAGCAACAAACGAATAAGGCGAAAGCGGCAGGCATCACGCCTGCCGCTTTTTCCTATTCCCGCCGCCCTCTTGGCAAATGTTCCAAATACAACCCGCCTGTTTTGCCTATATCTCCAAATCGTTCACACCGTGTTGACATCCCCCCGTCATGAGAGTTAAAATATTCACATAGAATAGACAAATGTTCTTATCTTACTTACAAAATCTAAAAAAGGGGGAACACACATGCAGAAATACGATGCAATTGTGGTGGGTGCAGGTCTGGGTGGCCTGTCCTCTGCCTGCCGTCTGGCCAAGGCCGGAAAGAAGGTCCTGCTGATGGAACAGCACAACCTGCCCGGCGGCGTCGCCAGCAGCTTCAAACGGGGTCGCTTCGAATTTGAAACGGCGCTGCATGAGCTGGCCGCCATCGGCGCACCGGAAAAGCGGGGCGACATCTACAAGCTGGTCAACGAAGACTACGGCGTAGGCATCGAATGGCTGGCCATCCCCGATCTGTTCCGTGCCATCCACGTCAAGGACGACGGCACCATCATCCGTGACTTCACCATGCCCAAGGGCCGCAAGGAATTCGCCGACAAGCTGGAAGAGTACGCCCCCGGTAACCGCAAGGCCATGGAGCAGTTCTACGAGCTGTTTGACGAGTGCGAGCGGGCGCTGGGCTACATCTCCTCCGCTCACGGCAGCCCCGACAGCAAGGTGCTGCGCAGCCAGTATCCCAACTTCCTGAAAGCCGGTGCCTACACGCCCAACGACGTGCTGGACGCTTTGAAGTTCACCCCCTCCGCCAAGAAGATCATGGGCACCTACTGGAGCTACATGGCCGTTGACATGTACCGCCTGTCCTCCATCTTCTACCTGATGATGGTGGGCAGCCTCATCGACGGCGGCGCCTACATTCCCCGCCACACCAGCCACGAGATGACCGTGGGCCTGCTGGAGCGCTTCCACAGCTTCGGCGGCGAAAGCTGGTTCAACGTCCGTGCCGAAGAGATCCTCTTCAACGGTGACCGTGCCTGCGGCGTGCGCACCACCCGGGGCGAGGTCTATGCCAAGCACATCATCTGGAACGGCAACCCCTCCATGGCCATGGCCAATATGATCCCCGCCGAGGTCATTCCCGAGCGTGAGCTGAAGCTGGCCAATGCCCGCAAGTTCTCCGCCAGAATGTTCGTGGTCTACATCGGTCTGAACAAGAGCTGTGAGGAGCTGGGCATCAAGGACTACAACATCTTCATCTCCCCCGGTCTGGACACCGCCGACGAGTATAAGCGTGTGGGCCGCATGGAGAAGATCCGCTCCACCGCCGCCCTGTGCTACAACGTGGTCAATCCCGACATCGGCCCCAAGGGCACCTGCCAGATGAGCTTCACCATGGCCTACTCCAAGGACGTGTGGGGCGATGTGGAACTGGAAGACTATGTGAAATTCAAGAACGAGAAGGCCCGTGAGATCCTGGAGCTGTACGAGCGGGCCACCGGCTGCAGCATCATCCCCTACATCGAGGAGATCTCCGTGGCAACGCCCTGGACCTTCTGCCGCTACGCCTCCTGCCCCGAGGGCGGTGTGTACGGCTACGAAGCCGCCGAGTGGGACAACTGCATGGCCCGCATGATGTCCCTGAGCTACGACAACAACTTCAAGGGCCTGAAGTTCACCGGTGCCTCCGGTCCCAGAGGCGACGGCTACAGCGAGGCGCTGATCACCGGCGACATGATGGGCAAGATGGTCCTTGGCGAACTGGCAAAGGAGGATATGTGATATGGCACTGAAAATCAAGATCGGCAAGATCGGCCTTCTGGACATGCTGAAATTCAAGAAGATGCCCGAAGTGCGTGAAGCGCACATCGCCCAGACCCCCGCTGATCCCCTGCCCAAGGCCTACGCTTCCAACGCCAAGGCGGCTTTGTATCATCCCCGCTGCCAGGAAGTGATCCTCAGCGAGATCATCCCCAACGGCTCGGACACCAAGACGCTGGTGTTCAAGTCCGCTTCCGGCGCACCGCTGGCCCCCTTCCGTGCCGGTCAGTACATCTCCCTCGGCCTGCAGATCGGCGACGTGAAGACCACCCGTGCCTACTCCCTCAGCAGCTCTCCCGCTCTGGCCTTTCAGGGCATCTACCACATCGCCGTCAAGGAGAATCCCGGCGGCTTTGTGGCCCCCTACATCCACGAGAACTGGCAGGTGGGCCAGAAGCTGACCATCTCCTCTCCCGAGGGTCACCTGTACTATGAGCCCATCCGTGACAGCAAGAAGGTCATCGCACTGGCCGGCGGCGCCGGCATCACTCCCTTCATGAGCATGGCCTGCGCCATCCGTGACGGCGTGGAGGACTTTGACCTGACCATCCTCTTCGGCTCCCGCAAGGAAGAGGGCATCGTCTACCGCAAGGAGCTGGACGAGATCTGCGCCCAGTGCGACAAGGTCCATGTGGTCCACGTCCTCTCCGACGAGGAGAAGGAGGGCTTCGAGCACGGCTTCATCACCGGTGCACTCATCGAGAAGTACGCTGCCGGCGAGGAAGTGTCTGTCTTTATGTGCGGCCCTCAGGCCATGTACAACTTTGTGGACGGCGAGCTTGCCAAGCTGGGCTATGACGAAAAGCACGTCCGCCACGAGATCTTCGGCGCCGTCAAGGAGCCCTGGACTCTGCCCGGCTATCCCGCCGAGGCCAAGGGCCAGACCTTCCAGCTGACGGTCAAGCAGTGCGGTCAGGTCTACATGATCCCCGCCTCCGCCGACGAACCGCTGCTCATCGCCATCGAGCGTGCCGGCATCGCCGCCCCCTCCCTGTGCCGCAGCGGCGAGTGTGGCTGGTGCCGCTCCCGCATGACCGCCGGTCAGGTGTTCATCCCCCAGAAGGGCGACGGCCGCCGCTACGCCGACGTGATGTACGGCTACATCCATCCCTGCGGCTCCTTCCCCATCTCCGATGTGGAACTGGAAGTCCCCGGCGAGTACCTCAACTGAACTTAACAACAGCAAAAGAGTGGGAAGGCATGGCCTTCCCACTCTTTTTTGCATTTTATCCAAAGAATCCGCCGCCCATGCCGCCGGGCATCTGGGACGGGTCAAAGCCCTGCATACCACCCGGCATTTGCGAGGGATCGAAGCCCTGCATGCTACCGGGCATTTGCGAGGGATCGAAGCCCTGCATGCCACCCGGCATTTGCGAGGGATCGAAGCCCTGCATGCCACCCGGCACCGTCTGCGTATCATCGGTCTGACCTTCGTCGGTCTCACCCGTATCCTCCCGGTCGGAAGAGCCGGGCCGCTGCATACCGCCGCCCATGCCGCCGCCCATGGTGCCCATGGCAGACAGGTTCAGATCGCCGGTATCCACCAGTGCGGTGCTGTCTGCCGACTGACCGGCGTCGGTGGTGGGGATGGTCCCCGCCAGCTGGCCGGACACGCTCTCGCTGCGCAGGGCGCAGAATTCCTTCAGGACCGCCACGCCCTCCACGAACTCCTCATAGGTGCAGAAGGCCGTGGCGTCATTTTCCACGTAGGAAGCGATCAGCGCCGCCGTTTCTTCGATCATGGCCTGCACGTCCACCGTCTCCAGGAACTGAGCGAAGTACTGGTGGTACAGGTCCGTGTACTCCTCGCTGGCCAAGATCCAGTCCATCATGGGCCGGTCGCCGCTGCCGCTGACGGACAAAGGACTGTCGATGGGATCGTTCACCGACGAAGAGGCACTGCCGCCCATGAAGGTGCCGAAGGCCAGATTGTAGTCCCACGGGATCATGGAGAGTCTGCCGTCCTCTTCATAGAGGTAGTAGTT
Organism: Oscillospiraceae bacterium; assembly: GCA_017415775.1. Classification (GTDB taxonomy): domain Bacteria; phylum Bacillota; class Clostridia; order Oscillospirales; family Oscillospiraceae; genus Vescimonas. Next base: position 52,931 of record JAFQFC010000045.1, on the reverse strand, counting down.
GTGGACCATGGAGCCGGTGTAGCTGTCGGCGTTGACCACGTAGTTGTGCACCACGAAGTAGCGCAGCACCTGTTCCACGTCCACCGCCTGTGCCGCATTTTCCCCGGCAAGCTGCTGCAGGGTGCCGATGAGCCGGGTCTGATCGGCGCTTGTCACGTCGGTCTTGGCGCTGGAGAAAATATTGCTGTAGCTGTCGGGATCGTCGCCGCTGTACTGCAGCTTCACGTCACCGCCGCCCATACCGCCGGGCATACCGCCGCCCATGCCGCCGGGCATAGCGCCGCCCTGACTGTCGGGCCGGGACGAGCCGTCCCCGCTCTCCGGCCGCTGCATGCCGCCCATATTGCCCATGATGGAGGAAATGTCAAAGTCCTCGGGCAGCTGCATATTGCCGCCCATCATCCCGGCAGGCCGCTGCATATTACCGCTGCCGCCGCTCTGGGACGCCGTGCCGTCCTGCGCCTCGCCCTCGCTTTCACTCATAAACTGCTCCATGTCGAAGCCCTTGCCATTGCCCCGGCCGCCGCCGAAGCTGAGGCTGTCGGGCTTGTAAAGCTCGCCGTAGTCGCTGCCGTAATTGCGCTGCAAAAAGGCATCTTCCACGCCCTCCACCGCCAAGTACAGGCCCCACGGCTCACCGTTGACGGTGACGGACACGTAGCTGCACAGGGGCGCCGCCACGCCGAATTCACCCATCATGCGGTAGGTGAGGTAATCCTTCATATAGGTATTGTCCTGAATCAGGTTGTTCAGGCTCAGCTTATCCAGCCCGTGATAGCTGAAGGTGCTGTCGTACTGGTCAAACTCGATCTTGAAGCTGTAGCGGTCGCTGTTCATGGCCGACACGCTGCTCAGGGACGTGTTGCCCTTGGCCCGGATGCCCACGCTGCGGCAGGCCTCGCCGTCGATGACCACGTCGCACACGGCGTATTCCTCGTTCTCGCAGGTTTCGATGAAGCTGTCCCAGTCGTCCATCACGATGTCGATGGTGTGGACCCGGCCGGTGTCAAAGAGCCGTGTCTCATAGCCCATGGCCCGGTCAGCGGACTGCAGGCCCAGCGCCTCACCGTTCATCAGCAGCGCCGTCAGCAAAAGCGCCAGCACCAGTGCCGCAGCACACAGGCGGTCAATGGCCTTGTGTGTGGACATAAGGCACCTCCTTATCCCATGTAGTCGCCGTTATAGCTCACCAGTGCTGCGCTGGACACGCCGGGCATCTCCGTCAGAACGTTGATGAAGCCGGTGTCGTCGCTGCGCAGACGGATCTCCAGCTGCAGCTCCACCGAGCCGCGCTGCACCGTCTTGCTCTTCACCACGCAGCGGGCGGTCTCACGGTCCAGATAGCCCTTCACCTGCTGCTCGCTCTTCTGTCCGTCGCAGCGCACCACCAGAATGTAGGGGTTGGCGTGGCCCTTGCGGTTGGCCAGTACCAGCAGCATCACGCCGATGACGGCACTGCCGATGACGGCCAGAGGGATGAGACCGGCCGCCAGCACGATGCCCACGGCGATGGACCAGAACAGGAAGGCGATGTCCAGGGGTTCCTTGATGGCGGTGCGGAAGCGGACGATGGAGAGAGCACCCACCATACCGAGGCTCAGCACCACGTTGCTGGTCACCGCCAGGATCACCAGCGTGGAGATCATGGTCAATGCCACCAGCGTCACGCCGAAGCTGGAGGAGTACATCACGCCGGAGAAGGTCTTTTTATACACCAGAAAGATGAACATACCCAGCAAAAAGGCCAGCACCAGCGCCACGGCCATGTCGAACAGGGTCACACTCGTCATGTTTTCCAGAAAGCTGGACTTGAAGATGTCGTTGAAATTCATGGTTTTTTTCCTCGTTTTCTCAATTAGTCATACATGCGGCAGGCCGCATATTTGGAGTAAGCTGCCGCATGGCGGTCACGGAGCTGTACGGCGGAGCGGACGATGTCGGGCAGGAACTCGTCCCACTTCACCTCTAAGATCACCGGGTCACCCGGCACCGACACCGTGGGGCAATCTTTGTCCAGCACGTCGGTACAGCGCAGAGCCGTGCGGATGTTGTAGTCCAGCGTCACCCGGACGTTGCCGGGGCCATAGAGGAAGGCCTCCCGGGTGTAGTCCACGATGGTCACCGGCCGCAGCAGCCGGGCCGTCATGTGGTGGTGCAGCTCTCGCACCAGAGCGTGGGGCGACTCGGCCATCCAGTCGGTGCGGCCGTCTGCGATGCTTTGCACTTCCTCAGCCGTCAGCGGTGCGCTGCTCTTTTGGCACAGGCCGTTTTGCTTACTCTTCTTTTCCAGCCGGATCACGGCCTCGTCGCCGTCATAGAGGCGGATGCGGAACTTCTCCCGCCGGTCCACGCCGTCGATCTTCTGCCGCAGGGCCGTGTCCCACGGGTCGTCGAAGTACAGGCTGCGGATGGTATATTTCCCCTCCACGCCGTGGCTGTCGGGCTGCAGCACCGTCCCCAGCCGCTGCCGCAGGGCCAGCAGGTCGGCACGGTTGATCTCGTGTTTCCACTCATGGCGATATTGCAGTGCGATGGGTATCACTTCCTTTCTACAGTGGCCATTATCCCACCGCTTGCTGAAGAGAACCTTAAAATTTCCAATAAATAATTGTAAATTCCTACTTCTTTGCCTTCTCCCTTTGGGAGAAGGTGTCAGCGCAGCTGACGGATGAGGGCTCCTTCCTCTTTGCCTTCTCCCCTTGGGAGAGCTGTCGGCGCAGCCGACTGAGAGGGCCCCCTTGCCATTCACCCCCGCTTTGTGCTATAATTGACCCAAATCCTCCACGAAAGGCGGCTTACGCTATGCTGGAAAACACCATGCCCCATCTGGCGCCCCACGACCGCTGCACCGGCTGTGCCGCCTGCGCCAGCGGCTGCCCCAGGGGCGCCATCCATATGCTGCCGGACCGGGAGGGCTTTCTGCGCCCCACCATCACCGATGCCTGCATCCAGTGCGGCCACTGCAGCCATATCTGTCCCGTTTTGAAGCAGCGGGAACGACGCAGCGAGCCTGCCGCCTTCGCCGTGTGGAACGAGGATGAGTCCGTCCGGGCTCTCTCCGGCAGCGGCGGCGCCTTTTCCCTGCTGGCCGAATACATCCTCGATGACGGCGGCGTGGTCTTTGGCGCTGCGCTGGACGAAAACCTGAAGGTCCGCCACATCCCCATCTCCTCCAAGGCCCACATCCACCGTCTCCGTGGCCCCAAGCTGGTGCAAAGCGAGATCGGTGACAGCTATCAGCTGGTGCGCCGCTGTCTGGACCGTGGCTACCGTGTTCTCTTCACCGGCACCCCCTGTCAGGTGGACGGCCTGTACCGCTACTTGGGCGAGCATCCGGAAAAGCTGCTGACCTGCGACATTCTCTGCGGCGGCGTCCCCTCCCCCGGCGTGTGGGAGCATCTGGTGCGCTCCATGGCCTATATCAAGCAGAAAAAGCCCCTGTCCGTCAGCTTCTGCGCCAAGGGCGAGGGCGGTAAGGACCGCCGCTTCCGGGTGGAGTTTGAAGGCGGCAGCGCCTACGACGCCCCCCTCACCAAGTCCGAGTTCGGCTGCGGCCTGCATCGCCGGCTGTTCCTGCGCCCCAGCTGCCACGACTGCCCCTACATGAGCTGTGACCGTGTGGGCGACCTGAGCCTGGGCCACTACCGGGGTCTTCCCAAGGACGTTCTCCCCGACGAGCAGAAAAAGGGCGTGTCCCTCCTGCTGGTGAACTCCCCCAAGGGCGCCCATATGTTCGACACGCTGCCTTTGAAGAAGGAAAAGCGCCCCCTGACCGAGGCAGCCGCCGCCAACAGCGCCCTCACCGGCGCTCCCGCCGCCTCCGACGACCGCACCGCCTTCTTCGACGCCTACGCCCGCCAGAGCTTCCAGCAGGTGCGTGAGAAATTCCTGCAAGTCTCTCCCCTGCCCTCCCCCCGCCGCAAGGCAGCACCGAAAGAGAAGAAAAAGTTCACCTTCCCCCGCATTTTCCGCAAAAAGGAGCAATAAATGAAAAAAACCTTACTGCATTGCTGCTGCGCCCCCTGTTCCGTCAGCTGCATCCAGACCCTCCGGGCCGAGGGCATCGAGCCGGTGGGCCTGTGGTATAACCCCAACATCCACCCCTATCAGGAGTACCGGGCCCGCCGGGACACCCTGATGGCCTACGCCCCTTCCGTGAACATGGAGCTGATCGTGCTGGAGGAGTACGGCCTGCGTGACTTTGTCCGGGCTGTGTCCGAGGACATCGACCACCGCTGCGGCAAGTGCTACGAGATGCGGCTGGACCGTGTGGCCCGCTACGCTGCCGAGCATGGCTTCGACTCCTTCACCTCCACCCTCTTCGTCAGCCCCTACCAGAACCACGAGCTGATGCGCGCCGTGGCTGAGCAGGCCGCCGCCAAGTACGGCGTACAGTTCCTCTACCGTGACTTCCGCCCCGGCTTCCGGGCAGGACAGCAGGAGGCCCGGGAGTGCGAGCTTTACATGCAGAAGTACTGCGGCTGCGTCTTCAGCGAAGAGGACCGCTACCAAAAGCAGATACAGAAGGACCTGCAGAGGGCAGAAAAGCATATTTGAATGTTGAAAAGCACCGTATTCGTTGGAATACGGTGCTTTTTCATAGTTCCTCTTTGCCTTCCCCCTCGGGGGAAGGTGGCAGCGAAGCTGCCGGATGAGGGGGCCAGCAACGCCGCACCCCCTCACCACGGAATACTCATGGTCGGCACGCCCAAGGGATCGCTGAACAGCGCTCCCTCCGGGGCCGCCGCCGTCACCAGCAGGTAGGCGATGCCCATGAGGATGGCGAGGATGTACCACAGCAGTTCCCCGCCCCGCAGCCACCGCCGCAGCACCAGGCCGTACAGGGCCACCCCCGCCGCCAGCACCACCAGCCAAGCCCCCAGGGCCGCCTGATAGTCGTGGAGCGGCACAAAGTAACACACCGCCGTCAGCGCCAGCGGCATCCCCACCAGCACGGCGCAGTGGCCGCCCCGGCTGTCCGTGCCGTCCCCCAGCCGCCAGATCAGCAGCGCCGCAGGCAGATAGGGCCAGAAGCACAGCTTCCCCATCTCCCACGCACTGCCGTTCACCGGCAGCAGAATGTCCATCACCACGCCGCCCAATTCCTGCCGCAAGCACCACAGCAGCACCGCCGTCAGCACCGCCACGCAGTAGCCGATCACATATCTGGCCCCACGGCCTTCCATACCACCGCCCCCTTTGGGGCAAGTGTATGACCCACCGGGGAAAATAGAACGCCGCCGGTGCTAAAACTATTTACGCACCGGCAAAATTGTGATAAAATGTGATTTACCAGAGGATTCAGAAAGGAGAAATGCAGGATGAAGAAACCCGCCCGTATCGTGACCGTTGCCGCCGTCTGGCTCCTTTCCCTGCTGATCGTCGGTGTGACGGTGCGGAATCTCCGCACAGAGCAGTACCGCAGCGAAGCGGCCAAGCATCTGCAGCAGGAGCTGCTGCACGTGTGCCATCAGGGCAGTCTTTTGCTGGCAGACGAAGCCAACGTGGATGCTGACGCCGTGGCGCAGCTATTCTGCGAAATGGACGCCGTCCGCAGCGTGACGGTAGACCTTTACCGCCCCGAAAATCCCGGCATGTCCTCCACCGGTCAAAACAGCGTTTGGCGAAGCTGCGCCAACGCCCTGACAGACACGGGAAACAAAGCCCCCACCATGTATCCGGAACTGAAAGAGATTTTGGGCAGCTGCGTCCCGCCGCTCAATGAAGCCCCCCTGTCGGTGCAGCAGCTTGACGCTTGCCTGGCGGAACTGGAAGCAAAGCTGGAAGCGTGGCATCAAGCCGCCGCGCAGCTGGCCGTATGATGGTTTCAGCAGTACCGCCGCACCCAAAGTTTTCCCCCATAAAAACAGCAAAAAACTACCCGAAGTCAGCAAATGCTGCCCTTCGGGTAGTCTTTTTTGTCGATATTTTTGCTGACGCAAAATCGATATTTTTACCTGCCGGTAAAATCGATCTGTTGATTGGCATCAACTCGATATGATATAAATCCCTCGTTTGCGAAGCAAACATATCGAGCGCTCCGGCGCATATCGAGTGCGGAGCACATATCGAAAATCCCGAAAGGGATTTATATCGATGTACTGTGTCCGCAGGACGCAGTACAAACTTATCTGTTAGGAATAATGCCCAGCAGGCGCAGGTCCTCGGTGCCGGTGTTGACGATGCTGTGGCCGGCAAACTGGGGGCAGTACTGCACCATACCGGCCCGGACACCATACACCTCATCGCCGTCGTAGCAGGTACCCTCGCCGGAGAGGACGTAGATGACCTCGTAGCTGTCGTCGTGGGTGTGGTAGCCGATGGAAGCGCCCACGGGAAGGGTGATCTGGGCCACCTTGCCCATGTCGTCCTGATGCATACGCACCAGAGCCTCGCCCTCGCCGCCCTTGAAGCCGGGGATGGCCTTGGGTTCCCTGTTGAAAATATCCAGCAGCATAATGATACTCCTCCTTTTAGTTCAGGAAATCCTTCAGCTTCTTGCTGCGGGAAGGATGACGCAGCTTGCGCAGCGCCTTGGCCTCGATCTGACGGATACGCTCACGGGTGACGTTGAACTCCTTGCCCACTTCCTCCAGGGTGCGGGTGCGGCCGTCCTCGATACCGAAGCGCAGCTTCAGCACCTTCTCCTCACGGGGGGTCAGGGTACCCAGCACCTCCACCAGCTGCTCCTTGAGCAGGGTGAAGCTGGCAGCCTCGCTGGGCTCGGAAGCGCCCTCGTCGGGGATGAAGTCGCCCAGATGGGAATCTTCCTCCTCGCCGATGGGAGTCTCCAGAGAGACGGGCTCCTGGGCGATCTTCAGGATCTCACGGACCTTATCCACCGGCATATTCATCTCGGCGGAGATCTCCTCGGGAGAGGGATCGTGGCCCAGCTCCTGCAGCAGCTGACGGCTGACACGGATGACCTTGTTGATGGTCTCCACCATATGCACGGGGATGCGGATGGTGCGGGCCTGATCGGCGATGGCACGGGTGATGGCCTGACGGATCCACCACGTAGCGTAGGTGGAGAACTTGTAGCCCTTGGTATAGTCGAACTTTTCCACTGCCTTGATGAGGCCCAGATTGCCCTCCTGGATCAGATCCAGGAACAGCATGCCACGGCCCACATAGCGCTTGGCGATGGACACCACCAGACGCAGGTTGGCCTCGGCCAGCTTCTGCTTGGCAGCGTCGCCCTTCTTCACCAGGGCACGCAGCTCGTTGGCTTCCTCCTCGGTGAGAGGCTCGGCCACCACGGCGTCCTCTTCCAGACGCTCCTTGGCGTACTCGGCTTCCTCGATGTCCTCGGTGAACTGGGCGATCTCCTCCTCGGTCAGGGTGGACAGGTCGCCCTCCAGCTGGGCGATGCGCTCCCGGGCAGCGTTGGCACGCTCGATGGCGGCGTGGAAGTCGGCGATCTCCTCCTCGGTCAGGTGGGCGGCAGCACCCTCGGCAGCGGAGAGGCGCTCCTTGGCCTCGTTGCCGGCGGCCATGGTGGTGGCCAGCTCGATCTCCTCGTCGGCGCTCAGCAGGGCCACCTTACCGATCTCCTTGAGGTACATACGCACAGGGTCATCGATGTTGAAGCTGTCCACCAGCGTGTTGGGATCCACCAGCTCCTCTTCCTCGATCTCGGCGATCTCGCTGAGGGCAGGCTCGCCGTCCTCGTGCAGATCCACCAGCAGCTCCTCGGTGGCCACCTCGATGCCCAGCTGCTCCAGAGAGTCGTAGATGCGGTCCATGGACTCGGTGTCCAGATCCATCTCGTCAAGCACCTCGCTCAGCTCGGAAGACTCCAGCTTACCCTTGCGCTTACCCTTGACGAACAGATCCTTCAGCTTCTCGTGGGCAGTGATCAGCGCCGCAGCAGGCAGGGCGGCAATGGTCTTCTCATCCAGCTTGCCCCGCTTCTTGGTCAGCACGGGGGCGGCCTTCTTCACGGCGGCAGTATCTTCGCTCAGCAGAGCATCGGCAGCACTTTCCAGCTGCGCGGCAGTCAGTTTCTCACTCATTTCGCTTTCCTCCATAACCCTTTTTGTCTTTGAATTTATCCATGGCCGCCGCCAGCGGGTCTGTCCCGGCGGCGCCAAGCCGTTTGTCGCGTTCCTCGCGGATGATACGTATGTAGTCCGTCAGGGCCTGTCGGGCGCCTGCGGTGGACTCCGGTTTTTGCAGCAGCGTGGTCAGATGACTCATCTCGTCGGCGGTCAGCTCCCCGCTTAAAAAGGCGATGGAACCGCTGCCGCCGTTCTGCCGCCGCTGCCACAGGGCCGTGTAGATGCGGCCCAGAAGGGGCGACGAAAAATCCGTCTCGCTCAGGGGCGAGAGACTGGGGAAAATGCTCTCATCCCGCAGCAGCAGCCGCAGCACGCCCTCCTCGGCCATGGCCGAGCGGAGATTGTCGTAGCGGATGGACCGGCTGGCCGGCTGGGCCGCCATGGCCGGGTTCAGCTCCCGCCGCTCCCGGGCCTTGCGCTCCTTGGCGATGCGCCGCTTGAAGGCACGCTGGACCTCCAGACGCATGGCCTCGGGCGTCAGCTTGGCCAGCTCCGCCGCCCGGACGGTGTAGACCTCCCGCTCCACGGCGTTCTCCAACCCCGACAGCACCTCGCTGATCTCGGCGGCGTAGGCGATGCGGGCCTGATCGTCACCGAGGTCGTACTTCCCCGCCACCTGGGCCATGCGAAACTCGATGCCGTTCTCGCTGCCGCTGAGCAAGCGCTCAAAGGCGTCGGGGCCCTGATACTTAATGAAATCGTCGGCGTCCTGCTTCACCGCCTCACCATCCACCATGCGGCGGGGCAAACGCAGGACTTTCACGGAAAATTCGCTGTTTTTCAGCATTTCCAGCGCCCGCTGGGTGGCCAGCTGACCGGCGTTGTCGTTGTCGTAGCACAGCACCAGTTCCTTGGTGTAGCGGCTGAGGAGCCGGGTCTGCTCCACCGTCAGGGCCGTACCCATGGAGGCCACGGCGTTGTCAAAGCCCGCCTGATGCAGCGTCACCACGTCCAGATTGCCCTCGCAGAGGATGATGTTGGGCCGCTTGGTCTTTTTGGCAAGGTTCAGGCCGTAGAGCACCCGGCGCTTGGAGTACACCGGCGTCTCGGTGGTGTTCATGTACTTGGGCTCGGACTTGTCGATGACACGGCTGCCAAAGCCCACGATGTCGCCCCGCACGTCGATGACGGGCAGCATGAGCCGGTTGCGGAACTTGTCGTAGAGGCCGCCGTTCTTGTTCTTCACCACAAGGCCGGCGCTGATGAGCTCTGCCTTGGTGTAGCCCTTGGCCGTCATGGCCCGCAGCAGGCTGTCCCAGCTGTCAGGCGAGGCGCCCATGCCGAAGTTCACCGCCACTTTTTTGGAGATCCTGCGCCGGTCCAGATATTCCTGCACCGCCTTGCCCTCCGGGGACTGCAGCACCTGATAGTAGTACCGGGCGGCGTCCTTGTTCAGGGCCAGGAGTCTCGCACGCAGCTTGTCCATGCCGTCCCGGTCATCCTCGGGGACGGTCATGCCTGCCCGCTGGGCCAGGAAGCGGATGGCGTCGGGATAGGAGAGGTTTTCGATCTCCATGATGAAGTTCACCACACCGCCGCCCTTTTTGCAGCCGAAGCAGTGGTAGATCTGCTTGTCCGGCGACACGGAGAACGAGCCGGTCTTTTCGTTGTGGAAGGGACACAGGCCGAAGAGATTGCTGCCCTTGCGCTGCAAGGCAACGTAGCTGCTGACGATGTCCACAATGTCGCTGCGGGCGATCAGCTCGTCCAAAAAATGCTGGGGAAACGCCATCCGTGTCCCTCCTTTCCACAAAAAATAAGCCGCCTGCATTTGGTGACATATCTATATACCAATTATTTTTGCAAAATCCTCTTTTTTTACGAAAAAATTTTGAATTTTTTTGATATGGGGAAATTTTCCTTGTACCCCCCCAATTTTGCAGTATAATGTAAGCAGGAAGACAAGCAAACAGTACCACGGATGGAAGGAGGAACTCTTGATGAAAAAGACAGGCAAGGTCGTGCTGGCCCTTTGCCTTGCACTGGTGGTGGCGGTTTCTGCCTTTTTTGTGGTCAGGAGCATCAACCACAACCTCGGCGAGGAACTGGGCTATCTGACCGGCTATTCCATGGGCCGCACCGACAAGGCCACCGGCGTAACAGCGGACCCCGGCACCTTGGGACACGTGGTCGTTCCCTATGAGCTCGGAAGCGCCAAGTGGAAGGGCTTTATCATGGCGTTCCCGAAGGGATACGAGGATGGCTTCTCCGGCGTTTTGGTAAAAGAATAAGCATCCCCCCGGCTTGTGACTGCAGTCACCGGCCGGGGGCTTTTGTTGGATGGCAGGTGAACATAAGCCCCCTCTGACGAGGGGGCTGTCAGCAAAGCTGACTGGGGGAGAGAATCCGGAAAACGGACTACCCCTCAGTCTCGCTGGCGCTCGCCAGCTCCCCTGACAAGGGGAGCTTTGTTGCGTCGATGGCAAGAAAAATCCCCGCACCCGGTAAGGATGCGGGGAAATGATGATCGAGTGTTACTGGCGTTTGGCTCTTTCGAAAGTGATTCTTCCGTCGCCACCACCTCGGCGCAGCACGGCGAAATAATATGTACAGTCCACAACCCAGGCCACAAATCCCGGGATGAAAACAATCCACTTCACCATGAGGGGCAGTCTGTCGAAAAGCAGAAACACGATGAGAGCACAGAAACAGTTGACCAAATAGAGAATGCGGAATCGCCGGAATCTCTGCATATGCCACGGGACTTTTGTGTGTTCCGGCTGATACCAGCAAAGAAGTCTGCGCCATGATGGAAGGTCTTTTTTCTCTTTTCTAACCCGTGTTTTACTTTTCTTGTACTCAAATGCAGCGAGCATTGAGCCCCGGGCTCCGAAAGAAGCGGAAAGCATAATGAAGATAAATGCAAACAAAAAAGCTTTCAGTTTGTTGTCCATACACTTCTCCTGAAAAAAGGGGCCGATAGCTTTTGTAAAGAAAAATCGTTTTTTACAGCTCCACCACGGTCACTTCATGGCCGGTGTGCTTGAGGAACACCTCCAGCACGTCGGCGGTTTTCAGCTTCACCGAGGAGGTGTTGCGGCAGGGGTGGCAGCCGAAATATTCACTCTCCATGACCTGCCGGTCCATGGCGAGAGTCACCCGATGGGCAGGATCGTTCATCAGCGCCAGCACGCTGGCAGAGCCGGGCTGCACGCCGAGAAGCTCGGTCATATCCTCCGCCGTCGCAAAGCTGAGGCGGGACGAGCCGATCTGCTTGGAGAAATCCTTGGTCAAAAAATGCTTGTCGCCGGGCAGGCACAGCAGGTAAAAGGCGCTGCGGTTGCGGGGGGTCAGCACCAGATTCTTGCAGATGTCCACCCCCAGCACCTCACCGATGGCGGCGCAGTCCTCCATGGTGGCGGCCTCGTCGTGGTCCACACGGGTGTAGGGGATCTGGAGCTTCTCCAGCAGGGCGTAGGCAGCCTGCTCCACAACGCAGCGCTCCTCGGCAGGTGCGCCGGTAAAAACGGGAGAAATGTTCATGATTTACGCTCTTTTCACAAGGTTTTCGCCGGCTTTCACAATGTCACCGGCACCAACGGTGAGGATCAGGTCGCCGGGGCGGGCGATCTCGGCCAGCGCATCGGTGACTTCGGCCAAGGTGGCGCAGTAGATGCTGCCGGGGATCCTGGCCACCAGATCACGGCTGGAGATGCCCAGCTCGTTGCTCTCACGGGCGGCGTAGATCTCCGCCACGATGGTCACGTCGGGCAGCTGCAATTCCTGCACAAACTCCTCAAAGAGGGCGTGGGTGCGGGTGTAGGTGTGGGGCTGGAAGGCGCAGACGATGCGCTCATAGGGCAGGTTTTTCACCGTGGTCAGCAGGGCGTGGAGCTCGCCGGGATGGTGGGCATAGTCGTCGTAGACCTCCGCACCATGGAAGCTGCCCTTGCGCTCGAAGCGGCGGCCGGCACCGGTAAAGGAGCCGAGGCCACGGCTGACAGCGCCGCCGGGCAGGCCCAGCACATAGGCGGCAGAGGCGGCAGCCAGGGCATTGAGAATGTTGTGACGGCCCGCCACCTGCAGCTCGGCGTGGGAGTATTCCTCCCCGTCCACCAGAATGTCAAAGCTGGGGAAGCCGTCGTGGAAGGAGACATTGCCTACGGTGCAGCGGGCATGGGGATCGTTGATACCAAAGGTGAACAGCTCCCTGCCCATATCACGGACGGCGTCCATCGCACCCCGATCGTCGGCATTGACGATGATGTGTCCGTTTTCGGGCACCAGAGAGGCGAACTTGCGGAAGGACTTCTGCACATCCTCCAGATCCTTGAAGAAGTCCAGATGGTCGGCCTCCACGTTGAGGATCACGGCCACCGTGGGGAAGAAGCTGTGGAAGGAGTTGCAGTACTCGCAGGATTCCAGAATGATGGTGTCGCCCTCGCCCACCCGGTAGCCCGAGCCCAGCATGGACAGCGTGCCGCCGATCATGACGGTGGGGTCAGCCTGGGCCGCCATGAAAATATGGGTGGCCATGGAGGTGGTGGTGGTCTTACCGTGGGTGCCGGAAATGCACAGGGCGTTTTCGTACTGGCGCATGATGGCGCCCCAGGCCTCGGCCCGCTCGTAAACGGGGATGCCCCGGGCCATAGCCCCGGCGATCTCGGGATTTTCGTTGTGGATGGCGGCGGTGCGGATCACCAGATCGCAGCGGCGCAGGTTCTCAGCGCTGTGGCCGATGTCCACATGGATGCCCAGTTCCCGCAGGTGCCTGACCGTGGCGCTCTCGTTCATGTCCGAACCCTGCACCTGCAGGCCCATGCCCTGCAGCACTTCGGCCAGAGGACACATGGACACGCCGCCGATGCCGGCCAGATGGACCCGGACGCCGGGCTTCATATATTCGTGAATATCCACTTTGGAAAGGGACATATCGGTTCCTCCTCAGAAAAGCGGCCTGTTGAACCGCTGACATTTGCATTTTTTCGTAACTTCCATTATAATCTATTTTACGAATTTGTGCAACCGAAAATACAAAAAGGGGTGATGTGGATGCTGCCGCAGGAAGTGAAAAATGTACTGTCCCGCCTGGAAGCGGCAGGCTTTGCGGCCTATGCCGTAGGCGGCTGCGTCCGGGACATGCTGCGCCTCGTCACACCCCACGACTACGACATCACCACCGCCGCCCGGCCCGAGGACGTGCTGGCCCTCTTTGACGGCTGCGCCATCCCCACCGGCCTGCAGCACGGCACCGTGACGGTGCGGCAGAATGGTCAGTCTTTTGAAGTGACCACCTTCCGTGCCGACGGCCCCTACACCGACCATCGCCGCCCCGACAGCGTGCAGTTTTCCCACTCGCTGCAGGAGGACCTGCGGCGGCGTGACTTCACCATCAACGCCATGGCCATGGACCTGCGGGGTACGGTATACGACTTCCACGGCGGCCGGAAGGACCTGGAAAAGGGCCTTCTGCGCTGCGTGGGCGATGCGGAAACAAGATTCGGCGAGGACGCATTGCGGATCCTGCGCTGCCTGCGCTTTGCCTCCGTGCTGGGTTTTGCCATCGAGGAGGAGACAGCGGCGGCTGTGGAAAACTGTGCGCCCCTGCTGGGCCACATCGCCGCCGAGCGCATCCGGGAGGAGATGACCAAGCTCCTCTGCGGTGACGGCGCTTTGGAGGTGCTGCTGACCTATCCCCGGGTTTTCGGCACTTTTCTGCCGGAGATCCTGCCCTGTGTGGGGTTTGACCAGCAAAACGTGCACCATTTGTACGATGTCTGGCAGCACACCGCCCATGCGGTGGCCGCCGCACCAAAAGAACCTCTGCTGCGCTGGACGCTGCTGCTGCACGATCTGGGCAAGCCCGGGTGCTTCACCGTGGACGAGGCGGGACAGGGCCATTTCTACGGCCACGACGCCCTGGGTGCGGCGCTGGCGGCGGACATCACCCGACGGCTGCGGTTCGACAAAAAGTCCGCCCAGCGCATCGAGCTGCTCATTGCACGGCACATGCGCCAGATCGAGCCCACGGAAAAGGCGGTGGGCCGGGTGCTGCGGCAGTTGGGCGAGGAAGCGCTGCGGCAGCTGTTGATCGTCAAGCGTTCCGACGCCTCGGCCTGCCACCCGGATTTTGCATGGCAGACCGGCCATCTGGACGAGGCGGAAGCAGTGCTGGACCGGCTTTTGGCCCAGGAAACGTGCTTCACCCTGCGCCATCTGGCGGTGAACGGCCATGACCTGATGGCCATCGGGCTGCAGGGCAGCGCCATCGGCCAAGCCCTCAACGCAGCGCTGGACGCCGTGGCAGAGGGAACGCTGATCAACGAGAAAGAAGCACTGCTGGACTGGATCGCCAATCGCTGAGCAAGCCCCCTCATCCGGCGGCTTACGCCGCCACCTTCCCCCCAAGGGGAAGGCTGCAAGGAAACAAAAAAACCGTGAGCGGTGCGCTCACGGTTTTTTCATTCCTTTTTTCTTCAAAATCGCTGCGATATCCACTTCCATCAGCACCAGCGAGAGCATCATCAGCGCAGCGCCGATGTAGCCCCGCAGGCCCAGCACCTCGTGGGCGAAGAAGTAGGCCACGATGGCGGAGAAGAGGGGTTCGAGGGTAAAGATGAGGCCCACATGGCTGGCGGAGGTGTATTGCTGCTGCACCGCCTGGATCACGAAGGCGATGCCGGTGCAAAACACGGCCAGAAACAGGGCGGCGCCCCAGGTTTTGCCGTCCTGCGGCAGCTGCGGCTGCTCCAAAAGCCAGGTCAAAACCAGCATCACGAGGCCCACCACGCCCAGCTGGCACACGCCCAGCTGCAGGGGGTCCACCTGGCTGTCACGGACGGCCCGGTCGGTAAGCAGCAGGTCCACGGCGTAGAAAAAGGCGGTGCCCATGCAGATGATGTCGCCCACGGCGGGGCGGAAGGTGTCGCCCAGCGTCATCAGGCCCAAGCCCACGGTGCAAAGAAGCAGCGCCACGGCGAAGCGGCGGCCCGGCTTTTTGCGGAAGATCACCAGCTCCAGAAGGGGCGTAAAGATCACCGGCAGGGCGCAGATGAACCCGGCGTTGGAGATAGAGGTGCGCAGGATACCGTACACATAGCAGGTGTACACCATCACCAGCGAGCCGCCGATCAGCAGGCTATAGAGCAGCGTTTTTCGGGAAATATGCCGCATTTTGGGGAAATACACCACGCCCAGCACGGCGAAGGCCACCAGAAACCGGAAGGCGTTCAGGCTCAGGGGCGGCATGGTCTCCAGACACAGATCGGTGAGGAAGTAGGATGCGCCCCAGAAGGCGGTGACCATCACCAGCAGAAGGTCGGCTTTGCGCTGCTTGTTCACGGGGCGTTCACCTCCAAAAATAGTCGTTGGAGGCAGTATACCACACTTTCCGGCAAAAGGAAAGATTATTTCCACAGGCGGAGAAATCCGGCGTCGTGGAGCTGCTTGACAAACAGCAGTCCCACCGGAAAGAGGAGCATCCCCGGCACGCCGCAGGCGGAAAAGCCCACATACATGGCTGCCAGCGCCGCCAGCGGCGGCAGGCCCGCCTGGGCCGCCATGATCTTCGGCTCCAGCACCGAGCGCACCAGCGTGATCACGGCGTAAAGGGCCGCCAGTGCGATGCCCTGGGGTACCCGGCCCACGATGCAGCTCAAAAGCGCCCAAGGGATCAGCACCGTGCCGGTGCCAAAGACAGGCAGGGCGTCCACCAGGGCGATCAGCACCGCCAGCAGCAGCGCGTAGGGCCGCCGCAGCAGCAGTAAGCCGAGGAGCAGCTGGGCGAAGGTGATGGCGATCAGCGTCAGCTCCGAGCGCAGCCACTTACCCAGGGTGGACAGCAGACTCTGCTTCACCCCCCGGGCGGTGGCAAGGCCGCTGCCGGAGAACTGGCGGCGGAAAAACTCCATCATGGCCGGGTAGCTGCCGGCGGTGAAGAACACCGCCAGCACCGTGGTGCCGCAGAAGAGGAAGGCCCGGGGCAAGGTGGCCAGCGCCTCGGTGACAAAGCCCAGCGCCCTGGCGGAGAAGGTCTGCAGCAGCATCGGCAGCTGCACGCTCAGGGCGTCCAGCCCCTCCTCCAGCCACCCACGCACGGCGGCGGGACAGGCGGCACAGAAGCTGTTGAACCGCACCTCCAGCTCGTGAAGCAGCGCCGGCAGATGGGTGAGCTGTTCCGGCAGGTCCGTCAGCAGCGCCACCGCCTGCCCCAGCAGCTGCCCCAGGAGGAACCACACCACCGCCGTCAGGATCAGCACCAGTCCCACCGTCAGCACAGCGGCAGTAAAACTGCGCTTGAAGCGCATCCTGCGGCGGCAGAAGTCGATGGCCGGTTCTGCCAGCGCCGCCAGCGCCAGCGCAATGAGGAACGGCAGCAGCCACAGCAGCGCATAGCGCACCAGCAGCCACCCCAGCGCCGCCCACACGGCGCCGCAGGCAGCCCGCACCAGAAATTCCTTTTGCCGCTGATACAATGCCCCGCCTCCTTTGGCAAAAAACTGTTGTCTTTTTTTTGAAAACATGTTATCATATACGCACATTTGTACACTCCATGTGGACGAGAGGAGCAGTGCCATGAATCAGAAGAAGTTTTACATCGTTTCTGCCGAAGCCCTGCCGGAGATCTTCATCAAGGTGGCGGAGGCCAAACGGATGCTGCAGGTGGGCGAAGCCGCCACCGTGGGCGAGGCCGCACGGAAAACCGGCATCAGCCGCAGCGCCTTTTATAAGTACAAGGATGCGGTGCAGCCCTTTCAGGACATGAAGGCCGGCCACATCATCACCTTCTACGCCCTGCTGAAGGACAATCCCGGTGTGCTGAGCAGCTACCTGTCTATTTTTGCCAACTCCGGCGCAAATATACTCACCATCAACCAGACAATCCCCACCAACGGCTGCGCCGGCGTCACCATCAGCGCCGAGACCAGCGAGATGAGCGAGGATCTGGACGCCATGATCGCCCGGGTGGGCGCCGCCGACGGCGTGCTGAAGTTTGAGATCCTGGCCGGCTGAGGCTCTTGAGAGTGTATGCGGAAAGTGAAAAAACTAATCCCCGGGAGACGATTCTCCCGGGGATTTTGCATTGCCTCTAAAGAGCAAAAAAAGATGTGGTTCTTGCGAACCACATCTTTTTTATCGTATGAAGAATCACTTACTTCAGCTCGACCTTGCCGCCGACTTCCTCGACCTGCTTCTTCAGAGCCTCGGCGTCCTCCTTGGACAGGCCTTCCTTCATGACGGTGGGCACGCCCTCAACGGCAGCCTTGGCCTCGGCCAGACCCAGACCCATGACCTCGCGGACGACCTTGATGACCTTGATCTTGGCAGCGGCATCGAAGCCAGCCAGGACGACGTCAAAGTCGGTCTTCTCCTCGACGGGAGCAGCAGCAGCGGCAGCGGGAGCGGCCATGGCGGCGGCGGAAACACCGAACACCTCTTCCAGAGCGTGAACCAGCTCGGACAGCTCCAGAACGGTCAGGCCCTTGATTTCTTCGATCATAGCAGTAATCTTCTCAGACATTGTAATAGCCTCCTAATTTAAGATAGTAATTTTAGATCTTGTTGATCCGGACGACGCTCGTCCGTAGGGGTAGGTTGCCGAACTTACTCGGCAGCGGCCTCCTCGGCGGGAGCACCGTTCTTCTCGGCGATCTGCTTCAGGACGCAAGCCAGAGCGGAAATGGGAGCCAGCATGGTACCCAGAACCTGAGCCTGCAGCACGGGCAGAGCGGGGATGGAAGCCAGAGCATTGACGGTAGCCATGTCGACGACCTTGCCGTCCATGAAACCGCCCTTGATCTCGAACTTGCCGTTGAGCTTCTTGGCGAACTCAGCGATGACGCGGGCGGGAGCCACGGGATCGTCAGCGCAGATGGCCAGGGACGTGGTACCGTTGAGCTGCTCGTCCAGCTCGGTCATACCGACATTGTGGAAAGCAAAGCGCAGCAGGGTGTTCTTAACAACAGCGTACTCGATGTTGTTCTGACGGCACTCAGCACGCAGAGCAGTATCCTCAGCGACGGTAATACCCTTGTAGTCCACGATGACACCGGCAGCGGCGTTCTGAACCTTCTCGGTCAGACCGGCCACGATTGCCTGCTTCTCAGACAGAACTTTTGCGTTGGGCATTCTTTGTTTTCACCTCCGATAGAATTGTAGGTGCGTTCAAAAAGAAAACCATCCTTGTGCCGCAAAGACACAAGGATGGTGTAAGCAATCATAACGATTAGCCATCCTCGGCAGGACTTACGGTGCAAGCACCACCTGCTGTCTTTGGAACGCATCTGGTATTATATCCAAGAGTCGACGCCTTGTCAACCCTTAAATATAGAGATTGGGGAACTTTTTTTACAGATCACTCAGATCTGCTTGTTGGCGTTCAGCTTCACGCCGGGGCCCATGGTGGAAGCGGCCACGCAGGACTTGATATACTGGCCCTTGGCAGCGGCGGGCTTGGCCTTGATGATGGCGCCGATGAGAGCGGTGTAGTTCTCATGCAGCTTCTCAGCACCGAAGGAGACCTTGCCGATGGGGCAGTGGATGATGTTGGTCTTGTCCAGACGATACTCGACCTTACCGGCCTTGACTTCCTTGACGGCCTTGGCCACGTCGGGAGTCACGGTACCGGCCTTGGGGGAGGGCATCAGGCCCTTGGGGCCCAGCAGCTTACCCAGACGGCCGACAACACCCATCATATCGGGGGAAGCGACGACCACGTCGAAGTCGAACCAGTTTTCCTTCTGGATCTTCTCGACCATATCCATATCGCCGACGAAATCAGCACCGGCAGCGCGGGCAGCGTCAGCCTTGTCGCCCTTGGCGAAGACCAGCACGCGGGCGGTCTTACCGGTACCGTTGGGCAGAACGATGGCGCCGCGGACCTGCTGGTCAGCGTGACGGGAGTCGACACCCAGCTTCACGTGCAGCTCGACGGTCTCGTCAAACTTGGCGGAAGCGGTCTTGCAGATCAGGTCCAGACCCTCCTTGGGATCATACAGCAGAGCTCTGTCGATCTGCTTGGCACTTTCCTTATACTTCTTACCTCTAAACATTCCTTACACCCTCCTTAGTCTTCCACGACAACGCCCATGGAGCGTGCGGTACCGGCGATCATGCTCATAGCGGCTTCCAGGGAAGCGGCGTTCAGATCGCGCATCTTCATCTCAGCGATCTTCTGGACGGAGGCCTTGGAGATGGTGGCGACCTTGGTCTTGTTGGGGACGCCGGAACCGGACTCGATGTTGCACTCCTTCTTGATCAGAACGGCTGCGGGGGGAGTCTTGGTGATGAAGCTGAAAGAACGGTCGGAATAGACGGTGATCACCACGGGGATGATCAGGCCCATGTCGGCCTTGGTACGCTCGTTGAACTCCTTGGTGAAGGCGGCGATGTTCACGCCGTGCTGACCCAGAGCGGGGCCAACGGGGGGTGCGGGGGTTGCTTTACCTGCAGGGATCTGCAGCTTTACATAACCAGTAACTTTCTGTGCCATGAGAGGCACCTCCTTCTTAAAAATGTGGTAGCGGCCGGGCTGATCCCGGACATCCGCTCTTGGCGAGACGCAGTTCGTCTCTCCCACTTGCAGCGGAGTGGTTTGTCTCCGTGCTTACTTGCCGCACAGCGAAGCCGTGCTTCAGATCAGGACTTCCACCTGATCCAGCTCCAGATCGACAGTAGTCTCTCTGCCGAACATGGAAACGATCACGCTGACCTTGTTCTTCTCGGGCTCGATGCTTTCCACCACGCCGTTGAAGGTGGCCAGAGGACCGTCGGTGATGCGAACGGTGTCGCCCACATGGTACAGAACCACGATCTCGTGCTTCTCCATGCCCAGGGCCAGCACCTCATCCTCCGTCAGGGGGATGGCTTTGTTGGCCGAGCCAACGAATCCGGTCACACCGCGGATATTGCGGATCAGATGCCAGGTGTCATCTGTCATCACCATCTTAATGAGCACATAACCGGGGAACACCTTCCGCTCGACTTCCTTCATGACGCCGGCCTCGGTAACTTCCGTGACCTTCTCCATGGGGATCTCGATGCGCAGGATCATGTCCTGCAGGTTGCGGTTATTGACGAACTTTTCGATGGCGGTTTTCACCGCGTTCTCGTAGCCGGAGTAGGTATGTGCTACATACCACTTTGCGTTATCAGCCATTTTCGCGCTCCTTAGGCAAACAGGCCCAGCAGGAACTTGACCACCAGAGCGGCGGCACCATCAAACAGCCAGATGCAGGCACCCACGCACAGAGACACGCCCATCACAGTCAGGGTGTTCTTCATGGTGGTCTTGCCGGAAGGCCACACGACCTTCTTCAGTTCGCTTCTCATTTCACGGAACCACTTGCCGTAGTCCTTCTTAACCTTCTTTTCCTCTGCCATGATCTTTTCCTCCCGATTACTTGGTCTCGGTGTGAACCGTATGCTTTCTGCAGAAGCGGCAATACTTGTTCATGGAAAGCTTGTCAGGGGTATTCTTCTTGTTCTTCATCGTGTTGTAGTTTCTCTGCTTGCACTCGTTGCAGCGGAGAGTGATTTTCACGCGCATCTAACGGCACCTCCTTATTAGATTAGGCACCTCTCGACCTTCCGGACGAAGGTACCCGCTGCCTCCCTGATTCTAAGGCGTTTTTTTGCCCGCTCGAAGCGAAAAAGCGCGCAAAAAGAAAGCCCCACTCACAGGTAATATCGATGATAACATAAGCGCAAGGCGGAGTCAACAACTTTTTTCGCAAAAAAGGAAGAAATTTTGCCCGTCCCCTTCCCTTTCCGCCTTGCGCTGCGGACGCAAATCGTGTATCATGATTTTGTATGCGAAATTCCCCGAAAAAGGAGGCAAAATCATGCCCAAGATCATGGCCATCGACTACGGCGACGCCCATACCGGCATCGCTATTTCCGACTTCACCTGCACGCTGGCCGGCTACACCACCGTCATCAACAGCCGCAAGGCGGAGGTGGTGGTCAGCGAGATCCGGAAGATCATCGCCGAGCACGGCGTAAGCGAGCTGGTGCTGGGCCATCCCAAGAATATGGACGGCACGCTGGGCCCCCGTGCCGAAAAGGCCGCCGCCTTTGCCGAGGTGCTGCGTGAGGCCACCGGCCTCACCGTCACGCTGTGGGACGAGCGGCGCACCACCATCGACGCCCACAACATCCTCATGGCCGGCGGCAAGAACGCCAAGCAGCGCAAAAAGACGGTGGACGCCGTGGCTGCAGCCCTGATGCTGGAGGGTTTCCTCACCCGCCGGAAGCTGGAGGCGGGCCAATGAACGTCATCGTCATCGGCGGCGGCGCCGCCGGCATGATGGCGGCCATCACCGCAGCCGACTGCGGCCACAGCGTCACGCTGCTGGAGCGGCAGGCACGGGTGGGCCGCAAGCTGATGGCCACCGGCAACGGCCGGTGCAACCTGACCAACCGCCATGCCGCCCCCGCCCACTATCACGGCGAGGACAGCGATTGGTGCGCCTATGCCCTGGCCGCCTTCGATGTGGAAGCCACGCTGGACTGGTTTGCCGGTCACGGCCTTGTCACCACCACCGAGGACAGCGGCCGGGTCTATCCCTACAGCAATATGGCAGGCTCCGTGCTGGACGTGCTGCGCTATGCGCTGGAGCGGCCCGACATCACCCTCTGCGCCGGCTGCACCGTCAGCCGCATCCGCCGCCGGGGCAGCGGCTTCACCGTGGAGACCGATCAGGGCAGCTTCGCCGCCGACAAGGTGATTTTGTGCGCCGGCGGCGCTGCCGGCAGCAAGGTGGGCGGCGTCATGGACGGCTATCAGCTGGCAAAGCAGCTGGGCCACCACCGCACCGCCCTGTACCCCTCGCTGGTGCAGCTGAAAACCGACCCCACCTACCCCCGTGCCCTCAAGGGCGTGAAGGCCGAAGCCGCCGTCACCATCCGCCGGGGCCGTGAGGTGCTGGCGGAGAACCGGGGCGAGATTTTGTTCACCGAATACGGCGTCAGCGGCCCCGCCATCTTTGAAATTTCCCGTGCCGCCGCCACCGGCGGCGAGGGCCTCACCGTGGAACTGGACTTCCTGCCCGACTGGACCGACGAAGCCACCATGCACTGGCTGCGGCAGCGCCGTGACGGTGCTGCGGACCGGGAGGCCGGCACGCTGCTGGCCGGTACGCTCCACAGCCGTCTGGGCCAGATGGTGTGCAAGGCGGCAGGCTTCACCAACCAAGGCGCCGCCACCCTCACCGACCGGGAGCTGGAGAAAATCGGCCGCTGCCTGCGCCGCTTCACGCTGGAAGTGCAGGGCGTGTGCGGCTTCGATCAGGCACAGGTCACCGCCGGCGGCCTGCGCACCGACGAGTTCGACCCCGAAACCATGGAGAGCAAGCTGGTCCCCGGCTTCTACGCCTGCGGCGAAGTGCTGGACATTGACGGCGACTGCGGCGGCTATAACCTGCAGTGGGCCTGGTCCAGCGGCCACCTGGCAGGACTTGTCATGACGTGAGCAAGCTCACGCCTCGATATAAATCCCTGACGGCACAAGAAAAGGGATTTATATCATATCGAGGAAGCGCACAGCGATTCCATATCGAATTTGCGGAGCAAATATATCGAGCTGTGCCCCGCACAGCATATCGACATTCCTACACAACACGCAAAAACACCCGACCGGAACTTCGGTCGGGTGTTTTTTTACTTATTAGTTTTAATTTTTTGAAAAACTATATTGACAATAGTTTTGATTTGTTATAATATAAATTTGCAAGGAGGGATTGTCGTGGCTAAAATAATTAATACTTGTCCTGTTTGTTCCGAAAAACTGATTGCAACAGAACTGCACTGCGCCGCCTGTGGTCTGACGCTGAAAAATACGTTTGAATTGGATGAGCATCCGCAGCACAAAGAAACCATTTTTGATCGTCTGAATCCGCAGCAGATGGACTTTCTTCTCACGTTCCTGCGTCAGCAGGGCAACATGAAAGCTGTACAAGGCGAATTGGGTATCAAGTATCACTATCAGGCAAAAAAAGAACTCACCGAGATTTTAAGCATACTGGGTTTATCTCAACCAGAATCTGATTACGAGGAGGAACTTCCCATGAGAAACCTGTTTTCCAAGCCCAAGAGCACCCTCGCTTCCGACATCATCAAAGGCAAGCTGATCGAAAATGGCGGCAAGGCCACCGTTACCTCCGTCAGCGGAAAGACATATGAGATCCGTGCTGCCGCAGATGGTGTCAGTTTTTACTGCAGCGCACTGCCGATTAAGCCTATGTACACGTTCCATCATTTTGATGTGGTAGTGGATCTTCTTCTCCGCCAGAATGGTAAAGCCCGCAAAGGTAACGGGCGCAACTATAAATTTGGTGCCCCCGAATGTGACGAAACCACAGTGGTCGGTATTATCGCCAAAAACTTTTCCCATCCGGAGCCGGGTGATTCCGTCTTTGACCCCGTGTTCATCTTCTCCGCTGTTCTGGAGTGGGCTGGAATCGTTCATAACGAGCGCGGCTACCTGCAATTGACCGCCTCTTATCTTGCAATGCTCCAATGATCCGCTTTCTCTTTGCCGTACTTTACGGCTTCATCCGGACACTCTTTCCTCGGAGCAAACATTAAAACCCGCAAATGACCCCCGACCGGGAATCCCGGCCGGGGGTCGCTTCATTATTATAATAGTATCATTCCCGTGTCAGCAGATACGCCGTAACGGCGGCGGTGATGGGGATGGACAACACCACGCCGATGCTGCCGGCGATACCGCTGACCACCTCGATGGCGAGAAAAGCGGAGGAGAGCAGCTGGTGGGTGGAGAGGTTCATGGAGTAGAGATACAAAATCAACACGAAGCTGCTGCCCAGGAAGGCAAGGATCAGGGTGTTGGTCATGGTGCCCACCATATCCCGGCCGATATTCATGCCGGAGCGGAACAGATCCCTTCGTGCCATCTTGCTGTCGGCGGCGTACACCTCCGTCAGGGACGAGGCGATGCCCATGGTCACGTCCATCACCGCACCCAGCGCACTGATGACCACGCCGCCCACCAGCAGGCCCTTCAGGCCGATGGGCGTGCCGGTCTGCCGCAGCTGCAGCAGCGGCTCCACATCGGTCATGCGCAATCCGTCGATGCGCACCAGCCACTGGGCCAGCAGGCCGAAGGCCATGGCCAGCGCCATACCGCACACGGTGCCCGCCATGGCACACACCGTCTTTTTCTCCACGCCGCCCAGGATGGTCAGAGACACCACCGCCACCCACACGCAGCACAGGAACACCGTCAGCAGGGTGGGTGCGCCCTTCATCAGTGCCGGCAGCAGCACCCAGAACAGGCAGATCAGCGTCATACCCAGACCGATCAGCGACTTCAGACCCGTTTTTCCGCCCACAGCGATGGCCGCCGCAAGGAACAGGGCCACCACGATGATCAGCGGCGTCGTGCGGTCATACTCATACACGGTGGCCATGTGGTCACCGTTTTCATAGGTGGACACCGTCAGCGCCACGCTGTCGCCCTCCTTGGCAGGCACGCCGTACAGGGGGCCCACAAAATTGTAGACCTGCAGCTTCTCCCCCTTGTAGCGGCCGGAGGTCACCTCCACGATCAGCAGCTGCTCGCCACGGTAAGCGCCGTCGGAGGCGGGGTCTGCCTCGGTGGAATCGCTGAGTATCTGCAGCACCCGGCCCGTCTCATATTCGGCGTATTCCGTGGCGCCGCTGTCCTCTTCCGGCGCAGGCGCCGCCCACAGCCGGGCCGCCACCAGCACCAGCGCCGCACACAGCAGCACGATGCCGCTCAGCCGGGCGCTGCGGCTCAGACCGGCGGACATGCCTTTCTTCGTTTTCTTCATCAAAATGTCGGCTCCTTTCGCCGCTTTTTCTGTATGGTATCAGCTTTTTGCCATAGTTGTCAAGCAAGGGGACATATTTTTCGGCAGAACAGAGAATTTCCCTTTCCTCCCTGTTTTTTACCATATTTTACTGGTGAAAAATGCCGCAATATGTTATAGTGTAACTTGTCATGTTATGGGGTCCGGACAGCGAGGGACGTCCGCAGGCCCCGACTGAAATCAAAAAGGAGGTAAAAACATGAAACAAAGCTTACGCAGCAGAGTTTCTGCGTTCGTGATGGCGCTGGTCATGGTGTTCAGCCTGATCCCCACCACCGCCTTCGCCGCAGACTCTGTAACGGCAACGCTTGTCACCAATGTTTCCGAGCTAACTGCCGGAGATCAGGTGGTCATCGTCGCCAAGGACTATGACTATGCGTTGAGCACCAATCAGAGGAGCAATAACCGTGGTGCTATCGCCGTCACCAAGGACGGCAGCAGCATCGACCTGCCTTCTGACATCCAGTTGCTGACGCTGGAAGCCGGCACCAAAGAAGGAACTTTCGCCTTCAACACCGGCAGCGGCTATCTGTACGCCGCCTCTTCCAGCTCCAACTACCTGAGAACCCAGACCAGCAAGAACGACAACAGCTCCTGGAAAATCTCCATCGCTGCTGACGGTACGGCTTCTGTTGTGGCTCAGGGCAGCAACACCCGCGCTACCATGCAGTATAACCCCAACAACGGCACTCCCCTGTTCGCCTGCTACAGCAGCGCCAGCCAGAAGGCCATCGCCATCTATAAGCTGAGCACCTCTTCCGGCGGCGGCAGTGAGACCCCCGATCCCGAAGTCCCCACCATCGTCCCCATCTCCACCGCTCTGGCCGGTGCTGACGGTACCGAGTTCACCGTCAAGGGCGTGGTCACTCTGCTGGACGGCAAAAACGTCTATCTGCAGGATGCCACCGGCGGCATCTGCGTGCGCATGAGTGCCGACTTCACCGATCTGGCTCTGGGTGACACCGTCATCGGTACCGGCGCAAAGTCCGTGTACAACGGTCTGACCCAGCTGGGCAGCGGTACCTATGAGAAGTCCTCCGGCATGACCCTCACTGCTAAGGAGACCACCATCGGCGCCCTGACCTCCGCAGACATCGGCACCTACATCGCCCTCAAGGGTGTGGAGGTCACCGAGGTCTACGACAACAACGGTGCCTACTCCACCCCCAACATCACCGTCACCGACGGCACCAACACCATTCAGCTGTACAAGGCTGTGGTGGGCAAGACCGACGGCGCTTGGGATGTAAAGGTGGGTGACAAGCTGGACGTCAAGGCCGCCGTGAGCGTGTACAACACCACGCTGCAGCTGCGCAACACCGTGGCTGACGAGATCACCAAGGTTTCCGCCCCCATTGAGCGCCAGAGCGGCTTTATCACCGACCTGAGCACTCTGCAGGCCGGCGATCAGGTAGTCATCTTCAACACCGCCAACGGCAAGATTCTGTCCCAGAACCCCAGCTATAGCGGCAGCTATTATAACGGCGGCGTGGACGGCACTGTTACCGACGGTGTTCTGTCCGGCTATACCGACACGGAGATCTGGGTACTTACCAAGACTGCTGATGGCAGCTACACCATTGCTACCGCCGACGGCAAGAAGCTCTCCATGGATACGGGTTTCAGCAGCACCCCCTTTGACAAGGTTAACGACACCTGGAACATCGTTCCCGTCTCCGGCAAGGAAGGTTTCTACACCATCGAAAACGTGGGCCGCAGCGGTCAGAAGCTGCAGTGGCGTGCCGGAACCTATAATTATTTCAGCTGCTACACCGGCTCCGGTACCGCTTATGAATATCAGCTGTATCTGGTTGTCAATACCTCCGGTGAGGGCGGCGAGACTCCCGATCCCGAGGTTCCCGAGGTCACCTATGCCGACAAGATGACGGCGCTGCCCAATGACGGCGACATCATCATCATCTACAACTCCGGCAACGCCATGGGCTCCGCCGCCAGCGGCAAGAAGCTGGCCGCCGTGGCTGCCGAAGTCACCGACAATAAGCTGCCCATCGCCGACGGCATGGCTCAGCTGCTGGTCACCATCGACGAGGATGGCAAGTACCTCTTCACCCTGGACGGCAAGTACCTGACCTCCGGCAACACCGGCAACAGCCTGTCCTTCGCCGAGGAGCTGACCGACTGCGGCAAGTGGACCATGGAAACCGCCACCGACGGCACCTGGTACATCAAGAACGTGGGCGCCAACTACAACGGCAACTACAACCAGGCACTGGAATATTACTCCGGCTTCACCACCTACGGCATCAAGCAGACCGCCATCTATCAGATGGAGCTGTATCTGGTCAAGGCCGCTCCCCAGTACCCCGTCCCCGACGGTGACTATGTGATCTGGGCTCCCGCCTACAACATGGCTCTGTCCACCAACTACAGCGGCTACTATAACGCCGGCACCGCCGTCTCCCTCAGCGGCGACAAGCTGACCGGCTACACCGCCGCCGAGATCTGGACCGTCAAGAACAGCGACGACGGCTCCATCACCATTTCCACCGCCGACGGCAAGAAGCTGTCCATGGGTGCCAGCTACTCCTCCATGCCTCTGGACGATGTGAACACCGCCTGGACGCTGGAAGACGCCGGCAACGGCCTGTTCTACGTGAAGAACGCAGCCCGCGGCAGCTACATCGAGTGGTATGCCAGCAAGAACAACTGGAGCGGCTACAATTACATCAACAGCGGCTCCGAGGGCATGTTCGCCCTGAAGTTCACCCCCGCTGAGGCTGTCACCACCGGCGGTCTGCCCACCGCAGGCAGCCAGGTCGTCATCTACAACCAGAACGCCAAGGGCGTGCTGGCTGCCGAGAACGACACCCAGAGCATCAACAACGTGATGGCTCAGATCGAAGACGGCAAGGCCCGCCCCGCCAACGGCGGCGTGGTGTTCACCGTGGAAAAGAACGGCAACTACTTCCGCTTCGTCAACGAGACCTACGGCTACCTGTGCTCCAACGGCACCGGCAACAACGCCTTCTACTCCAAGACCGCATCCGAGGATGCCGACTGGACGCTGGAGACCCTGGCCGGCGGCTACAAGATGCTCAGCCGTACCGCCAAGTACAACGGCACCTCCGCCCAGTACCTGGAGTACTATGCCGACAGCTACAAGACCTACAGCTTCTATGCCACCAACAAGGATGGCAGCGCTGCTGACACCACCATCTATGAGTTCCACTTCTACGGCCTTGCCGACGGCGTGAACGTCAATGATGGCATCGTCAACATGCCCGTTGTGGACTTCGGCACCCTCACCGATGCCTATGTGGGTATGGACTACACCTTCTCCGTCACCGTTGACGCCGTGTTCGGCGTGGACGGCGCTCTGGAAGTGACTGTCAACGGCGAGGCCGTGGCCGCAGGCGAGGACGGCAGCTACACCGTGCCCGCCGAGAAGGTCACCGGCGAAAAGCTGGAAATCTCCGTTACCGGCGTGGACACCAAGGGTGTGAACATCTCCGGCAGCGCCGAGGTCAGCGTGAAGGACGAGCCCGCCATCGGTGTCGTCACTCCCGCCGCCGGTGTCCAGACGCTGGAGAACAAGCGTCCCGTGATCTCTGCCGAGATCAGCAACGCCAAGGAAGGCGCCACCATCACCATGACCGTCAACGGCGAGACCGTGGAAGCCACCTTCGCTGACGGTGTGCTGACCTATATCCCCGCCGCCGACATGGCTGACGGCCGCACCAGCGTCACCGTCACCGTGGTCCGCGCCGACGGCAAGGAAGCCACCAAGACCTGGAGCTTCACCGTGGGTAAGGCCCAGTACCAGCTGTACTTCGGCCAGCTGCACTCCCACACCACCTATTCCGACGGTTCCGGTTCTCTGGAGTCCGCTCTGGACTACATCAAGAACCTGCCCGACAGCGCCAACGTGGACTTCGTGGCCTTCACCGACCACTCCAACTACTTTGACGCCTCCGGCGCCGCCAACCCCGAGGCCGCTCTGTACGACATGAGCCAGGCCACCGCCAACAGCCAGAAGCTGTGGAGCGAGTATAAGGGCGCCATCGCCGACTTCAACGCCAGCCAGAGCGACGTGGTCGCCATCGGCGGCTTTGAAATGACCTGGTCCGGCGGCCCCGGTCACATCAACACCTTCAACACCCCCGGTATCGTCTCCCGCAACAACACCACGCTGAACAACAAGACCAGCGACGCCGGCATGAAGGCCTACTACGCTCTGCTGAGCCAGGCCGAGGGTGTGGACTCCCTGAGCCAGTTCAACCACCCCGGCTCTACCTTCGGTACCTTCTCTGATTTCGCCTACTGGGATGCCGTGGTGGATACCCGCATCCAGATGGTGGAGGTCGGTAACGGCGAGGGCCAGGTGGGCGCAGGCGGCTACTATCCCAGCTATGAGTACTACACCATGGCTCTGGATAAGGGCTGGCACGTGGCTCCCACCAACAACCAGGACAACCACAAGGGTAAGTGGGGCAACGCCAACGACGCCCGTGACGTGGTCCTGACCGACGACTTCAGCGAGGAAGGCATCTATCAGGCCATCCGTGACATGCGTATGTACTCCACCGAGGATAAGAACCTGGAGATCGGCTACACCGTCAACGGTCTGCTGCTGGGCTCCAGCATCACCGAGGTGCCCGAGAAGCTGAACATCGATGTCACCGTTTACGATCCCGATAAGTCCGACTCCATCAGCAAGGTGGAAGTCATCGTCAACTCCGGTAAGGTGGCTTACACCTGGGACGATCCCGCTGCTCTGGCCACCGGCCAGCTGAGCGTGACGCTGGATCCCTCCTACAGCTACTACTACATCCGTGTCACTCAGGGTGACGGCGACCTGGCCGTGACCGCTCCCGTGTGGGTGGGCGAAAGCCTGAAGTTGGGCATCTCCGGCGTGGAATGCACCACCTCCACCCCCGTCACCGATGAGAAGCTGACCATCAACACCACTCTGTTCAACTCCGAGAGCGCTGACGCCACGGTCAAGAGCCTGACCTACGCCATCAAGGGCGGCGAGGTCATCGGCACCGACACCACCGGCTACACCCTGAACGCCAGCAGCACCAAGACCGTGTCCTTCGACTACACGCCCACCACCGCCCGTGTCATGACCGTGACCGTCACCGCCGTGGTGGAGCTGGACGGCGAGGAATACACCTTCACCATGGACATCGAGCTGGATGTTCAGGACGCTGACAAGCTGGTGTACATCGGCATCGACGCTTCCCACTACAACGAATACGTCAACGGCAACTATAAGGACAGCATGGGCAACTTCAGCGCTCTGGCTGCCGAGTACAACGTCCGCACCGTGACTCTGTACGAGAGCGCCGACCTGATCGCTGCCTGCGCCAACCCCAAGTACAAGGCTCTGATTCTGACCGCTCCCTCCCGCCGCAGCGCCGAGGCACAGGCTGCCGATCCTCTGAAGGTCTACACCGCTGAGGAGCTGGCCGCCATCGACGCCTTCAACCAGGCCGGCGGCATGGTGATCCTGGCCGGTTGGTCCGATCACTACGAGAACTATCCCGACGTAGCCTCCATCAAGAACATGAAGGCCGAGGAGCATATGGCCGCCACCCAGAACGCCGTTCTGGAGGCTCTGGGCTCCAGCCTGCGCATCGGCGATGACGCCACCTACGATGACGACTACAACGGCGGCCAGGCATACCGTCTGTACTTCAACGCCTACGGCGACAGCTTCCTGACCGAGGGCGTGGAAGTGGATCCCGCACATCCCCATGACCGTCTGTACACCGAGGTGTTCAGCCACTACGGCGGCGCCAGCGTGTACACCGTTCCCTCTGCCCTGCCCGCCACCGTGGAGCCCGTGGTCTTCGGCCACAGCGGCACCTACAGCGTGGACGTGGATAAGGACGGCCTGGGCGGCAGCAGCATGCCCAAGTACGCCTATGCCGAGGGCGACAACCGTCTGATGATCATGGCCACCGAGCAGCTGGAAGGCCGCGGCCTGATCATCGTCTCCGGCGCCGCCTTCATGTCCAACTTCGAGGTGCAGGCCACCATCGAGGACAGCGGCAGCGAGAAGAACTACTCCAACTACAAGATCTGCGAGAACCTGCTGGCAATGATCAACCCCACTGTCATCACGCCCATCGCAGAGGTCCAGGCCCAGACCGAGATCGGTTACAAGTACACCATCGAAGGCGTGGTCACCTCCAACGCCTCCGGCTATGACAAGGATACCGCTTTCTTCGACTGCATCTACGTTCAGGACGCCACCGGCGGCATCTGCTGCTTCCCCGTGGCCGGCAACTTCAAGATCGGCGATCAGGTCCGTGTCACCGGCACCACTGAGTTCTATCAGGGTGAGATGGAGCTGCAGGTGACCTCCATCGAGGTCATCGGCGAGGGCAGCGTGGAGGCCAAGGAAGTCTCCGCCAAGGAGATCAACGATCTGTCTGTCATTGGTCAGCTGATCACCGTCAAGGGCACCGTGGAAAGCTATGAGCTGGCCAACGGCCTGGTGCAGACCATCATGGTCAAGGACGCTGACGGCAATGTCGCCCGTGTGTTCATCGACGGCTACATCACCACCGGCAAGGAAGTGGCCAACCTGATCGTCGGCCACGAGATCACCGTCACCGGTATCGCCTCCTACGACAACACCTTCAACGCTCCCGAGGGTCCCTTCCCCCGCATCCGCATCCGTGACCGTGCCGACGTGGTCATCGCTGCCGAGCACACCGAGGTCGTCGACGAGGCCAAGGCTCCCACCTGCACCGAGACCGGCCTGACCGAGGGCAAGCACTGCTCCGCCTGCGGCGAAGTCCTGGTCAAGCAGGAGGTCGTGGCTGCTCTGGGTCACAGCTACAAGGACGGCAAGTGCACCGTCTGCGGCGCCGTGGATCCCGAGTACCAGGCTCCCCAGACCGGCGATACCTTCCAGCCCGTGCTGTGGCTGAGCCTGATGGCTCTGACCACCGCCGCCGGCGCTGTGATGATCGCCCTGCGCCGCAAGGAGCAGCAGTAAGCGCTGCCTCCCCGGCACCGTTGTTCCAAACAAAAAAATTGCCTCCCCCGCATGGGGGAGGCAATTTTTTTGATTCAATTTCCGACTCAGCTCAGCCCTTATACTCGTACTGTGCGTAGGGGTTGTTCTCACGCTGGCGGCTGGTCTCAGCGGCCATGACGCCGTCGCTGCCGGCGGCAACATGGATGTAGCCGTCCTGCATATCCAGCAGCACCTTACCGCCGTGGGCGGTGTAGCCGGCGTAGGTCTGGTTTCTCACATAGACGTAGCCGGTGGCCACGGCGATCTCCGGCGTCACGGCGTCGGCGAAGCCCTTGTGGTTGGAGGTGTCGTCACCGTGGTGGCACATCTCCAGCAGGTCCACGTCCAGCTTCTCGCCCTGCTCGGCAATGATCTCCCGCTCGCCCTTCAGATACAGGTCGCCGGTGAAGAGGGAGCTGTGCTCGCCGTAATCAAAACGCATCACCAGAGAGGCGTTGTTGATGTCGGGAGTGCTGTCCAGCGTCTGGCCCACCACCTCGCTCTGGGGCCACAGCACCTCGATGGTCACGCCGCCGATGGTCACCACATCCCCCTTGCGCAGGATGGTGGCCGTGGCGCCCTTGCTGCTGCAGAAGTTCTCCACAGCCTTCACATCGCCCCAGTCGGCGTTGTAGACACCGTTATAGAACACCTCACCCAGCGCAATCTCATTCAGCGCACCGCCCTGGGCCACGCCGTAGGCATGGTCGCTGTGGGGATGGCTGAGGACAAAATAATCCAGCTTCTCCACGCCCAGCTTCTTCAGGTTCACTGCCAGCACCTTGCCGTAAGGCTCCGTGCCGGAGTCCATCAGCATGGTGGTGCCGTCAGGGAACACGATGAGGCAGCTGTCGCCCCACTTCTGGCGCACGTCGCCGCCGTCATACTCGCCGCCCTCACCGGACATGAAGTAGTAGTGGATCTTACCGTCGGCCTTGGCCTCCTCCACCACGTTCTTCTCCCAGGGGATCACATAGGGTTCCAGCTCCTTGGGCACTTTCACGCCGGACTTGCCGCTGCAGCCGGTCAACACCAGCACCAGCGCCAGCAGCGCCGTCAAAAGACACGTCAGTTTCCGTTTCATGGTCTTCACGCTCCTTGCTTTCGCCAAAGACTTTACCAGGTGATGCCGGCGTTCTTATCCAGGCCGGCGTAGAAATCGCTCTCACGCTCCATAGACTTCTCCCAGTCCACGGTGCCGTCACTGTGGCCGGTGATGTGGATGTAGCCGTCCATGTAGTCCATCATGACACGGGTGCCCTGCTTGGTGTAGGCATAGTACTGGGCAGTGGGCAGGCCCACGTAGCCGGTACCTACAGCGATCTGGGCGCTGACAGCCTCGCCCCACTCATTGCTGCTGGAGGTCTTGTGGCCGTGGTGGGGGATCTTCACCAGATCCACATCCAGCTTGTCGCCGGCAGCGGCGATCACGTCCGCCTCACCGGCCTTGTACAAATCGCCCACAAACAGGGCGGAAAAATCGCCGTGGTCAAAACGGGCCACCACGCTGCGGTTGTTCAGATCGGTGGCGTTGTCGTACATC
The DNA here is from genome assembly GCA_017415775.1 of Oscillospiraceae bacterium. GTDB lineage: Bacteria > Bacillota > Clostridia > Oscillospirales > Oscillospiraceae > Vescimonas. Next base: position 19,541 of record JAFQFC010000045.1, on the reverse strand, counting down.
TGGCCCACTTCTTCCTTGTTGGGCCACAGGATCTCGATGTCCACGCCGCCGATGCTCAGCTTGTCGCCGGCCACCAGCACCTGGCTGTCCAGACTGTGGGCCTTGATGAAGTTCTCCAGACGCTTGGGCTCGGTGGACTCAGCGTTCAGCACGCCGTTGTAAAGCACCTTGCCCACTTCCATCTGGGCCATGACGCCGTCAAACACCAGACCGCCCTGATGGTCGTTGTGCTGGTGGGACACCATCACATAGTCCAGCTTCTCCACGCCCAGCTTCTTCAGGTTCTGCAGCAGCACGGGGGCATACTTGGGCATGCCGCCGTCAATGAGCATGGTGGTACCGTCGGGGAACACCACCAGGCAGCTGTCACCCCACTTCTGGGGATCTTCGGTGGAGCCTTCAGCGCCCACGTCCATGCCCAGGCTGGCCATAAAATAAAACTCCATGGTGCCCTTTTCCTTGGCCTCAGCGATGACATCCTTCTCCCAGGGGATCACATAGGGCTGCAGCTCCTCGGGCACATCAACGCCGGATTTGCCGCTCTCGCCGCAGGCAGTCAGGCCCAGCAGCAGCACCAGTGCCAACAGGGCGCAACTCAACTTTTTCATATAACGTTTCATTGAATCTTCCTCCCATTGCCGTTTCTTATGAGCGAACTCTCTGGTCATTATATCGTTTTCTCCTTTTTCTGTCAACGCAAAAGAGCCTGCACCCACGGCGTTGTCCCTTAAGGACACAACGCCGGTTTTATTCGCCTTGCGGCGAGTTGTATTGCTGCGCAGTTATATTTGTCTTGCGACAAGTGGTATTGCCTTCGGCAGTTTTTTGGCGAATAAAATATCACTAAAACCGCAGGGTTTTAATATCACTTGACCGAAAGGTCAAATATAACTGTGAGACCTGTCTCACAATATCACTTATTTTGAGATAGGTTAAAGGGTCTTAGGTTCTCCTGACGAATGGAACTTGCCGTACAAGTTCTCTGCTTGTTACGGTATGAGACAAAGTGAAAAGATGCACGAAAATTTCGTGCATCTTTTTTGCTGTCCTTTAGCGTACGCTTCTTTTGGCACAGGCTCGGATCTTCTTATTTGGCATGGACGTTGATGAACTCGGCACGCATCTTGGAATAGACGATTTTCTGGCTCTTGTACAGGCCGCAGTAGCCGCTGAGCAGGTAGCTGACAGCGCAGGCCATGCCGAAAAACACCAGATTCTCTGCGCCGAACAGCTCCACGCTGAGCATGATGGAGGCCAGCGGCGCATTCACGGCGCCGCAGAACACGCAGATCAGGCCGATACCGGCGGCAAATCCGGCCGGCAGGCCCAGCAGCGCACCGACCACGCAGCCGAAGGTGGCGCCGATGAAGAAGGAAGGCACCACTTCGCCGCCCTTGAAGCCGCAGCCGATGGTGATGGCGGTAAAAAGGATCTTCCACAGCCACGCCAGACTGTCCGCCTCGCCGGCCAGGGCCCGCTCGATGACGCCCATACCGGCGCCGTTATAGTCGGTGCCCAGCAGCAGCGTCAGCACGATCAGCACCGCACCGCCCAGCGCCGCACGCAGGTACACATTTTTCACCAGATGCTCTGCGCCATGCTCCACCCAATGCAGGGTGCGGCACAGCAGGATACTGACCACGGCGCACAGCGCCGCCAGAAGCGTGACCAGCACCAGAGACCAGGGATCCAGCTTCACCGCAGGGATGGTAAAGCTGGTGGGCTGCACGCCCAGGGCCGTGGACACCAGATAGCCCGTCACCGCCGCCGTCAGGCAGGGGATCAAGCCGGCGTAGTACAGCACGCCCACGCTGATGACCTCCAGGGCAAAGACCATGGCCGTCAGGGGTGTGCCGAACAATGCGGCGAACACGCCGCTCATGCCGCACATGGTGGCAAGGGGCAGATCCTTTTCGTGCAGATGCAGCAGTGTACCGGTCTTATAGCCGATGCCGCCGCCGATCTGCAGGGCAGCACCCTCTCGTCCGGCGCTGCCGCCGCACAGGTGGGTGATGACGGTGGAGACAAAGATCACCGGCACCAGCAAAATGGGGATATGGGAACCGAAATGCACGCTGCGGATGATATCGTTGGTGCCCTTGCCCTCGGTACGGGTCAGGCGATAGATGGCGGTGATCAAAAGGCCGCCCACCGGCAGCAGGTAGAGGATCCAGTCATGGTGCTCACGCAGCTCCGTGGCTTGGTCCACGCCGATATGGAAGGCCGAACCCACCAGACCGCCCAAGGCGCCGATGAAAGCACCCACTGCCAGCCACTTGCACAGTGTCACGGCGTACAGCCGCATCCTGCTCAGCCGATACCGGATCTGTTCTTTCCACTCTTCCACAAGGATCTCCTCCTTTGCCGATTCTCTCCTATAATAAAGGTTAGCACGTTCATTTTCCCTTGTCAATCGTTGTTCGTCCGTTCAGAGCGTGTTAATTTTTCTACAAATTTTCCCCGCAAAAATCCCTGCCGCTGTTGCACCCTGCGGCTTTTTGTTGTATAGTGTGTCTGTTCCTAAATTTATCCGCAAGGAGAGAGTTTCCCATGAAATACGAACGTTCCTACAATTTCTCCGCCGGCCCCGCCATGATGCCTGAGGCCGTGCTGGAGGAGATCCGCAACGAAATGATGAACTATCGGGGCAGCGGCATGTGCGTGATGGAGATGAGCCATCGCTCCAAGGCCTTCCAGCAAATCGCCGATCAGGCGGAGGCCGACCTGCGTGCGCTGATGCACATTCCCGACAACTATAAGGTCCTCTTCCTGCAGGGCGGCGGCACGGTGCAGTTCGCCATGGTAGCCATGAACCTGATGAAAAACGGCAAGGCCTGCTATCTGGAGACGGGCGCCTGGTCCAAGAAGGCCATCGCCGAGGCAAAGAAGTACGGCGAGGTCATCATCGCCGCCTCCTCCGCCGACAAGAATTTCTCCTACATCCCCGACGGCAGCGATCTGGACATTCCCGCCGACTGCGACTACGTCTACATCTGCGAGAACGAGACCATCCACGGCACCACCTACCGCCGTCTGCCCGACACCAAGGGCCACATTCTGGTGTCCGACCAGTCCTCCATGTTCCTCTCCCGCCCCTGCGATGTGACCAAATACGGCCTCATCTGGGCCGGCGTGCAGAAGAACGTAGGCCCCGCCGGCATGGCCGTGGTCATCATCCGGGAGGACCTGCTGCGTGACGATCTGCCCGCCTTCGTGCCTACCTATATGAATTACAAGGTACACGCCGACAACGGCTCCATGTACAACACCCCCAACTGCTGGGCCATCTACTGCTGCGGCAAGGTGTTCCGCTACCTCCTGGAGCAGGGCGGTCTGGAAGCCATGGAGCAGCGCAACGAGGAAAAGGCCAAAGTCCTCTACGACTTTCTGGACAGCTCCTCCCTGTTCCGGGGCGCCGTGGTGCAGGCCGACCGCAGCGTGATGAATGTCCCCTTCGTCACCGGCAGTAAGGAGCTGGACGCCGAGGTGGTGGCTGCCGCCAAGGCCGCCGGTTTCGACAACCTGAAGGGCCACAAGAGCGTGGGCGGCCTGCGGGCCTCCATCTACAACGCCATGCCCAGAGAGGGTGTGGAGGCGCTGGTGGAATTCCTGCGGGAGTTCGAAGCAAACCACAAGTAAAGCGCAAAAAAATCCCAACCGCAGCAGCGGTTGGGATTTTTTTCATGCATGTTTTCGGTCCTTACCAGGGCCAGTGGAAACCGGCAAGATTGGCGCCGGTGCCGGCATCGGTGCCGGTGCCTTCGCCGCCCTGGCCGCCCTGATTACCCTGGCCGCCCTGGTCGCCCTGGCCGCCCTGGCCGCCCTGGCCGCCTTGACCGCCCTGACCGCCTTCATCGCCGGTGCCGGGGATGTCGGGGAAATCGGGGAAGTCGGGGAACTCAGGCAGGATCGGCTCCGGGGCCGTCTGGTGGACCGGGCAAAGCTCGCCCAGGCTGACGGTCTGCAGCAGGTATTCGTGGTCCTTGGCCTTCACCACGCTGGCCTGCACGGTGTCATCGGGCTTGATGGCGCTGCCGTTCTTGGTGACCAGCTCACGGGCGAAGTCCAGCACAGCCACGTCCTTCACCGTCTCTGCAGGGCAGAACTCGGTGGCGAGATGCTTGCCTTCCGTGCAGTACTGCACCATGGTGTGCATGTTGCAGCTCTCCTTGGGAGCGAACTCGGAAGCCACGGTGACGCTGCGGACACGGCTGCCGCGCAGATCGTGGGTGCAGGCGTCGGTGGCCCGCAGGCCGCTGTCGGTACAGACGCTGACGGTGGTCAGGCCGGAGCCCTTGCTGAAGTTCTTACGGCTCAGATCCTTGTGGATCTCCTTCATAACGGAGCGCCACAGGCTGGCCGAGGGGTTGGAGCTGATGTCGATGGTGTCGTTGGACTTGTAGCCGCTCCACACCGCAGCGCAGTAGTAGGCGGTGAAGCCCACGAAGTAACGGTCACGGTTGGCGTCGGTGGTACCGGTCTTACCGGCCACAGGCTGGCCGGAGAAGTCAGCGGAAGTACCGGTACCCTGAGAGACGACCTCCAGCAGCAGCTGGCGCATCTGGTAGGCGGTGGTGGACTTCATGGCCACATGGGACTGGCTGGCGTTGTCGATCAGCACGGTGCCGTCGCTCAGCTCCACACGCTCGAAGGTACGGGGCTTGGTGTAGATACCGTCGTTGACGAAGGCGGAGAAGGCAGCGGCCATCTCCTCGGTGGTGACGCCGTACTGCAGGCCGCCCAGCGCCATGTTGCCCACCTGCTCGGAGTCGGTGCGGGTCAGGGTGGTGAAGCCCAGATTCTCGGTCATGAAGTTATAGGACGCAGCCGTGCCGTACAGACGGTTCAGGTTCACAGCGGCAGCGTTGGAGGAGCGGCGGACGGCTTCCTGCACCGTCTGACGGCCCACGAAGTTGCCGTAGGAGTTGCGGGGATACACGCCGTAGCCACGCAGGTAGATGGGATAGTCCTCGATGGAGGAGCCGGCGGTGATGGTGCCGTTATCCAGGGCGGGAGCGTAGGTGGAGATGGGCTTGATGGCCGATCCGCACTGACGCACCTCGGTGGCCCAGTTCCAGCTGCGGTCATATTCCTTGGCGCCGGTGCCGCCCACCATGGCCACGATGTCGCCGGTGTAGGGATCCATCACGGTGATGGCGGCCTGCAGGGGCTGGCCGTACTTGTCCTTATACTTGGTAAAGCTGGTGTTCTCAAACACCGTCTCGGCGATCTCCTGATACTTGGGGTTCTGGCAGGTGTAGATCTTCAGGCCCTTGCCGTAGACCATGCTGACGGCCTTGGCGTGAGCGGTACGGACCCAGCCGTTGGCGTCGGGCTCATCGTCGGTGAGGCCGTAGTACTCCACCAGAGCGGCGGCCACGTCATCGATGACGGCGTCGGTGTAGTAGGAGTTGTTGGCGGTGGACACCACCTTGTCGGTGTTGCTGTCGCTGGGCTTGCCCACATAGTTGCCCTGATTGGTCCAGCCGTTGGTGAACACCACTTCCTCCGCCACGGCGGCGTCGTGGGTGGCCTGATCGATCATGCCCTGCTCCAGCATCTGGCTGAGGATCAGCTGCTGACGCTCACGGTTCTTCTCCCGGCTCCAGTCGGCACGCAGGGGATCGTACATGGAGGGGTTGTTGGTGATGCCGATGAGGGTGGCGCACTCGGCCAGAGACAGCTCGGTGGCGTCCTTATTAAAGTACATATCCGCCGCCGTCTGCACACCGTAGCACTGGTTGCCCAGAAAGATGGTATTGAGGTAGATGGTCAGGATCTCGTCCTTGCTGTAGCCTTCCTGCTCCAGCGCCAGAGCGCGATAGACCTCCACCACCTTGCGCTTGACGGTGTTCTGCTTGTCACCGGTGATGTTCTTGATGAGCTGCTGGGTGATGGTAGAGCCGCCCTGCACGTCATGGCCGGTCACGGTGTAGACCACGCCGCGCAGCGTACCCTTCCAGTCCACGCCCTTGTGCTCTTCAAAGCGCTTGTCCTCGATGGCGATGGTGGCCTTCTTCATATAGTCGGGGATCTCCTCGCTGTCCACCCAGATGCGGTTCTCGTTGGCGAACAGGGTCTGGTACATGAACCACTCGCCGGTGGCGGGATCCTTGTAGTACAGCTCCGTGGACACTTCCTGGGTATACTCGCTCAGGTCCACTTCCACGTGGCCCTTCAGCGCCGTCTCCACATAATACATGAAAATACCCACAAACATGGCAGCCGTCAGAACGCCCACCAGCATCAGCGTGCCGAGGACGCCCAGGATCCGCAGACCCACACGCTTCTTGGGCTTTCCTGCGTTGTTATTGCCGGCGCTCTGTTCCCGCTTGACCTTGCGGCCCAGCTTCTTGCCGTTTTTCTCTTCCACGACAGGGCACCTTCCTTTCTTGCTTGTATTTTTCGTTGCCGCACAGGGCGGCATCCGCTGATCTGCATACCAATTCCAGTATAAAAAACATTTTACCACAGCTGTCAAGCGGTAAAAACCTCTTTTTTTGTCGATTTTGTTTCCATTTCTTAATCAAAACTTAAAAACTCGCCATATATGCGCCCGTTTTTAGTCGCTTTCCACAAAAAAGCCACCCCAAACCCCTTGCTTTTTCCCGAAATATTTTGTATAGTAACCGTAATACATCAACGATACAGGAGGACGACCCTATGAATAACGAATACGGTCCCAATTTTATCACGCTGACCGATGACGAAGGCAACGACATCGATCTGGAATACGTGGATGCGCTGGAAATGAACGGCGTGACCTACATGGCCTTCTTCCCCGTGGTGGAGGACGGCGCTGACGAGGATTCCGACGAGTACGGTCTGGTGATCCTCAAGAGCGTGATGGTCAAGGGCGAGGAGATGCTCTCCACGCTGGACAGCGAAGAAGAGGCCGAGAAGGTGTACGAGCTGTTCATGGAGCAGCTGATGGAGGACGAGGAATAAGTTTCCTCCGCCTGCGGCGCAATTTTGACTTTTCTTTTCCCCCGACCAATGGTATAATAGGCCCGTCACCTGGGGTGTGACGGGCCTTTTTTATCCTCACATTTGGTTATAGGGGATGTCGGATCAGTATGTGGTTTGCAGGCCTCCCGGCTGCCGTCTGCGGCTGGATGTTGGAAGCAGTAAAGCAAGCTGGAGACAACCCACCTGCGTGAGATGGTGCAGGTTATAACTCGGCCCCCACGCCCGCAGGTGGCCTTATTTTGCCCGGGCAGCCGTTTTTTCAGCTGCATTTCAGCCATTTATGGCAAGATAAATGTGATTCCCCCCTTGCGAATTCAGGGAAAGTCCTGTATAATGGCTTGGTAACTTTATCGGCAAGGGTAGAAATATCTGTTTTTTGAGAGGATTGACAACAACATGAGCGCATCTAGAGAAAAGAAAATCCGTCAGGAACTGGCCGCACAGGGCATTCCCGACATCAAAGAGATCCGTGCCGAGGAAGCACGCAAGCAGCAGCGCCGCGCCAACATTCTGTACGGCAGCATCGCCGCCATCTTTGTGCTGGTGACCGCCGTCCTGCTGGTGTGGAACTCCAACATCATCCAGCGCACCAGCGCCGCTGTCAGCGTGGATGGCACCAAGTTCTCCGCCGCCGAGGTCAACTACTATTACAATAATGTGATGAACAGCACCCTCAGCAGCGAATACGGCAGCTACATGAGCGCCGACCCCTCCCTGCCCATGGACCAGCAGGAAATGACCGATATGGACCTGCTGTTTCTGGGTGCCACCTTGCCCGAGGGCGTGGAGAAGATGACCTGGCATGACTACTTCATGCAGGTGACCAAGGACGTGCTGATCGAGCAGACCGCCCTCATCAAGGCCGCCAAGGCCGACGGCTACGAGCTGGACGACGATGCCAAGAAGGAACTGAGCGACACCATGGCCGCTCTGGAGGAGTATTCCAAGCAGTCCGGTGTTACCACCAACGCTTACCTCAAGAGCCTGTTCGGCAACACCATGACCAAGCCCGTGTTTGAGAAGCTGCTGTCCAACGCCGTGCTGACCTCCCGTTATCAGGCTTCCAAGCTGGAAGGCTACAGCTACACCGACGCTGAGCTGCAGGAGTACTACACCAAGAACCCCAACCTGTTCGACGTGGCCGACTACGAGTATGTCACCTTCAAGGGTACCGCTCCCTCCACCACCGACGCTGACGGCAAGACCGTGGCCGCCACCGACGCCGAGAACGCCGCTGCCAAGGCCAAGGCCGAGGCTGCTGCCAAGGACGTGCTGGCCAAGTATCAGGCCGGCGGCGATCTGGAATCTCTGGCCAAGGAGTATTCCGACATCGCCAACTACTTCCATCAGGAAGAGGCTTCCTACAGCGGCGGCACCGTGCAGGAGTGGGTCTTTGACTCCGCCCGCAAGGCCGACGATGCCGGCATGCTCAACACCGATTCCACCTACTACGTGGTCGTCTACCACAGCCGTGAGCGTGTGGAGTATCATCCCGTCAACGTCCGCCACATCCTGTGCTCCATCGACGAGTCCGGTCTGGACAGCACGGCTGAGGACTACAAGGAAAAGCGCCAGGTCCTGCTGGACGCTGCCAAGGCCAAGGCCGAGGGCCTGCTGGACCAGTTCAAGGCAGGCACCAAGACCGCCGAGGCTTTCGGCGAGCTGGCTGACAAGAACAGCGACGATACCGGCAGCGTGGGCAACGGCGGTCTGTACACCAACGTGGGCAAGGGCGAGATGGTCGCCGCTTTCGACGAGTGGATCTATGACGAGAGCCGTCAGGCCGGCGACACCGGCATCGTGTTCGTGGATATGGCCGGCTACTACACCGGTTACCACGTCATGTACTTTGACGGCGTTTCCGACGATCCCTACTGGCTGCTGAAGGCCCGTACCACCAAGCTGAACGAGGACTATGCTGCCTGGATGGAAAGCCTGCAGGAAGGCCTGTCCGCCGAGGAGCACAGCGGCATGAAATACGTGGGCTGATCCGGCCTGAAATGACGTAAACAAAGGGCCGGCGCCATGTGCGCTGGCCCTTTCCTTTTTCCCTTCCACGAAAGGAGCAATTCCTATGAACGAGCGTTTTATCCGCACGGAGATGATGCTGGGAAGCGGCGCCATGGACAAGCTGCGCCGCAGTCATGTGGCGGTGTTCGGTCTGGGCGGCGTGGGCAGCTACGCCGTGGAGGCGCTGAGCCGCAGCGGCGTGGGTAAGCTGACGCTGGTGGACCAGGACACACTGTCCGTCTCCAACATCAACCGCCAGCTCTTTGCGCTGGAGTCCACCGTGGGCCTTGCCAAGGCCGAAGCGGCGGCACAGCGCTGCCGGGACATCAACCCGGACATCGTGGTCCACCCCATCTGCGCCACCTACGACGCCGCCCACCGGGAAGAATTTTTCACCGCCCGGTACGACTACATCGTGGACGCCATCGATCTTGTCTCCTGCAAGCTGGACCTGATCGAGCAGGCACAGCAGCGGGGCATCCCCATCCTCAGCGCACTGGGCACCGGCAACAAGCTGGACCCCTCGCAGCTGCGCATCACCGACATTTCCAAAACCTCCGGCTGCCCGCTGGCCCGGGTCATGCGCAAGGAGCTGCGCGCCCGGAACATCCACCACCTGAAGGTGGTGTTCAGCCCCGAGGAACCGGCAGAAACGACGCAGCCGGAAGCGCCCCCTCCCGGACGGCGCAGCGTCCCTGCCAGCGTGGCGTGGGTCCCCTCCTGCGCCGGACTGATGATGGCCAGTGCCGTCATTCAGGATCTGATCAATGAAAAGGAGTAAACAGCCATGATCTTAACAGGTGCTCTTGTCAATCTCATCACCGTCGTCGCCGGTACCTTTGTGGGTCTGGTGGCCGGTAAATTCCTCAGTGAGCGGATCCGCACCGCCACCATGTCCGCCGTGGCCCTCATCACCATCGGCATCGCCGTGCCGGGCCTGATGAACAGCACCAAGCCCCTGGTCCCCATCCTGTCTCTGGTCCTTGGCACCGTCATCGGCGAAGCCCTGGACATCGACCGGGCCGTGACCCGTCTGGGCGACAAGCTGCAGGAGAAGTTCAAGGGCAAGGGCCGCATCACCGAAGGCTTCGTCACCTGCACGCTGCTGTTTGCCGTAGGCGCCATGACCATCATGGGCTCCCTGGACAGCGGCCTGAAGAATGACCACACCATCCTCATCGCCAAGTCCGTCATCGACGGCATCAGCTCCATCATCTTCGCCTCCACGCTGGGCATCGGCGTGGCCTTTGCCGGCATCAGCGTCTTCGTGGTGGAGGGCGGCATCACCCTGCTGGCCTCGCTGGTGGCCCCCCTGCTGACGGAGGTGGTGGTCAACGAGATCACCTTCGTGGGTTCCCTGCTGATCCTGGGCATCAGCGGCAATCTGCTGGGCATCACCAAGCTGAAGCTTCTGAACATGATGCCCGCCGTGTTCCTGCCCATCCTGCTGTGCCAGTTTATGTAAAAATTCACCCTTTGCAAGATACGAAACAAGGAGGTCCTTTTTATGTGGCTCATCTATGCGCTTCTTTCCGCCATATTTGCCGCCTCCACGTCCCTGCTGGCCAAGGCCGGTATTGACGGCGTCAACTCCCACCTCGCCACCGCCATCCGCACCGCCGTGGTGCTGGTCATGGCATGGGGCATCGTGTTTCTCACCGACGCCCAGACCGGCATCGGCGACATCAGCCGCCGCAGCTGGCTCTTCCTCATCCTCTCCGGCGTGGCTACCGGCCTTTCCTGGCTGTGCTATTATAAGGCGCTGCAGTTGGGCGAGGTCACCAAGGTGGTGCCCATTGACAAGCTCAGCGTTGTTATCACGCTGCTTCTGGCCTTTGTCTTCTTCCACGAAGCATTCACTTGGAAAAGCGCCGTGGGCATCGTCCTCATCACCGCCGGCACGCTGGTGATGGTCCTGTAAAAAACAGAATATAAAAAGAGAGCCGCAGCTGCGGCTCTCTTTTTATTTCACCATATTCGGTCACAGCGCAGCTCGTTCCATCGATAGGCCACGCTATCGGTGTGGAGATACAGATCACACTCATAACAGTAGGGTTTTTGCTCAAACCACACCACACAATGGTACAGCCGATACGGTGCCCCCTTCTGCCGGTAATCATAGAGAAACTCCAGCTGAAAAGCGCCCTCATTCACGGCGCTGATAAAGTTCTCAGCTTCCCATTCCTCGCGCCACACTTTACCCCCTCTGCCGCGGCGATACACATAAACGGTAATACCGTCGATCTCCTCGTCCAGAATCGTGAAGTCCACCTGCGCTTCGCCGGTACGCACCACATTTTGCGTAGGGTTCTCCTCGTGCTCCGGGGTAACCCAGATGCCATCGGGAAAGGTCAGAGACAGCACACCGTTTTCCAGCGCCATCCTTTCCGCACGGCAGTCGTGCAGCGAAATGTGTCGGCTGTGGTTCTGATTGTGTCGGTACATATGCACCTCGTTACTCCATGTACTTCTTTGCTCTCTCGTTCAGCTTGCGGTAGACCCGCTCCACCATCCACGGCTCGGTGGAGGCGCAGAGCGCCTCCTCGGGGGTGAACCAGCCTACGCCGCTGTTCTCGTCCGGCTTTTCCTGCAGGTCCTCATCCTCCGCCTGCAGCAGGTAGGTCACATTCAGGTGCAGGTGGCTGGGCACATATTCGCCCCGCTTCTCGTGGCCGTCCACCGTCAGACACTCCAGCGACACGGGGCCGTCCATCACGCTGCGCAGCTTTTTAAGGCCCGTTTCCTCCGCCGCCTCCCGCAGCGCCACCGCCAGCAGGTCCTCCTCCCCGTCGGCGTGGCCGCCGGTCCAGGACCAGGAGTTGTAGATGTTGTGGTACACCATCACCACATGGCGCCCGTCGGGACTGATGACCCAGCCGGAGGCCGTCATGTGAGCCATGGTGTTCTTGCGCAGGCAGGCGTCGGGATTGGTGCGCAGAAAGTGGAGCATCACGTCCTTGTCCTTTTCCTCCTGCTCACAAAGCGGCACAAAAGACTCGATTTCTTGAATAATACTCATTTTTTCCTCAATAAAGGCACAGAGGCGGACTTGCGTTCGCCTCTGTGTCGTATTTTTTAATAGTTCTCCTTGCGGACCTCAAAGTAAGCCTGAGGATGTGCGCACACGGGGCAGACCAGAGGGGCCTTCTTGCCCATGACCAGGTGACCGCAGTTGCGGCACTCCCACATGGTCTCCTCGGCCTTGGCGAACACGGCCTGCATCTCCACGTTGCTCAGCAGCTTGCGATAGCGCTCCTCGTGGGTCTTCTCAATGGCGCCCACCATGCGGAACTTGGCGGCCAGCTCCACAAAGCCCTCTTCCTCAGCCTCCACGGCCATGCGGGCGTACATGTCGGTCCACTCATAGTTCTCACCGGCAGCGGCAGCGGCCAGATTCTCCTCGGTGGTGCCCAGATAGCCCAGAGCCTTGAACCACAGCTTGGCATGCTCCTTCTCGTTGTTGGCCGTCTCCTGGAAGATGGCGGCGATCTGCTCGTAGCCGGCCTTCTTGGCTACGGAAGCAAAATAATCATATTTGCTGCGGGCCTGCGTCTCGCCGGCAAAAGCCTCCAGCAGGTTCTTTTCCGTCTTGGTGCCTTTCAGATTCATAATGGGTTCCCCTTTCTGTTCATTTAGGTAAAAGTATCATAGCAAATTTCTCCCAAAATAGCAATCCTATTTTTCCACCCGCATGCTTTATTATCCATTTGTCTTTTAGGAAACTTTTTTATAAAAACCTGTTGCCAAAAAGAAACTTTTGTGTTACCATCCCCTTGAAAGGATGGTGAGCGCCATGTCAGAAGGAATGGCTCAACGGATCCGGGAGCTGCGCAAGGCGAAAAAGCTGACGCTGGAGCAGGTGGCCCGGGTGGTGGGCGTGGAGAAAAGCACCGTGCGCAAGTGGGAGACGGGCATGATCGCCAGCATGCGCTGGGACAAGATCGCCTCGCTGGCCAAGGCGCTGGGCACCACCCCCGCCTATCTCATGGGCAACAGGACAGAAACGGCGGCCCCCGCCCCCCAGCCGGTTTGGGAGGAAGCAGCGGCGGTCACCTTTGATGATACGGAAGGAGTGGACAACATGACCATCGGCTTCATCGGCACCGGCAATATGGGCGGTGCTTTGGCCATCAGCGCCGCCAAGGTCCTCAGCGGCGGGCAGATCTATCTTGCCAACCGCACGCCGGAAAAGGCGGCGGCGCTGGCAGAGCGCCTCGGCGCCGTGGCGGTGGACAACGACTCCATCGCTGTGGAGTGCGACTATATTTTCCTGGGCGTCAAGCCCCAGATGATGCAGGGCCTGCTGGATTCCCTGCGGCTGCTGCTGGCGGCCCGCAAGACTCCCTGCGTGCTGGTGACCATGGCGGCGGGCCTGACCATGGAGTCCATCCGCACCATGCTGGGTCTGGACCTGCCGGTGATCCGCATCATGCCCAACGTGGCCTGCCGTGTGGGACAGGGCCTGACCCTCTACAGCTGCAGCGCCGATGTGACGGCGGAGCAGAAGCGGGAATTCCTGCGCATTCTCTCCGCCTCCGGACGGTTGGAGGAGCTGGACGAGCATCTCATCGACGCCGGCAGCGCCGTGGCCGGCTGCGGCGGCGCCTTTGCGTGCCTCTTTATGGAAGCGCTGGCGGACGGCGGCGTCACCTGCGGCCTGCCCCGGGACAAGGCCATGCGCTATGCCCAGCAGATGCTGCTGGGTGCGGCAGCGCTGGCGCTGGAGACCGGCGAACATCCCGGCGTCATCAAGGATTCCATCTGTTCCCCCGGCGGCACCACCATCGCCGGTGTCCGGGCGCTGGAGCAGGGCGGCTTCCGCAGCGCCGCTATGGAGTCGGTCATCGCCGCCTACGAAAGAACTTTGGAATTGAAAAAGTAAAACTCAGTTATATTCGTCTAACGGCGAGTGATATTGCTTCGCAGTGATATGATGCCGTGCATCGTGATATTGTCCTGCGGACAGTTGATAGGGCGAATATAATATCACTGAAACCTGAAAGGTTTCAATAACACTTTTGCCGCAAGGCAAAAATATCACTGCAAACGACAGTTTGCAATATCACTTTACCCGCCGGGAAAGACATTCTTTATTTTGGAAAGTATTTACCTTCCCCAAAGCATGTAACCCACGATGACACTTTCACAAACCTCGTGCAAAATGTCATTTGTTTTGTAAGGATAAAAGTCGAGCGAGATAACTTCTTTACGAAGTGTCTCGCTCGACTTTTTCTTTTTTATCGTTCCAGTTTCTCCACGACCTTCATCAGGCCGCTGGCCAGCGTCACAGCGCCGCAGATGGTAAAGAACAGACTCACAGGCTCCATATCGTTTGACCTCCTTGTTATTTTTCTTTCATTGAGGTCAGTATAACGGATGCGCTGTCCTAAAAAAGGGACAATTGCAACAATTTGCGCTCTGTGTCGAAAAATTTTTACTTCAAGCCCTTCAGCAGCACCTTGGCCATGGTCCGGCCACGGCCCACCAGATCGAAGCTGCTCTCGTAGATGCGCCACTCGAAGAGCATGCCTCGGTGGAAGGTCACCAGCATCTCCGTCACCTCTTCGGCGGTGTAGACGGCGCTGATGCTGCCCTCGGTCTGCGAGGCCCGCACCAGCTCACGCAGCAGGTTGTGGTAGACACGCTTGCCGCTGTCCTTCAAGGCACCCTGCTCCGGGTATTTCAGACCCTGCACAAAGGCCCGGTACAGGTATTCGTCCTCGGCACTGATCCGCAGGGCACGGCACATGAAATCCAGCAGCTTGTCGATGGCGGGGGTAAACTCGTCGAGGCGGTACTGCTCCGCCAGCTCGGCGTAAATGCGGTCCACGTTGGCCGTCAGCTGCAGCGACAGCTCGTCCTTGCTTTTGAAATAGTGGTAGATGTTGCCCACCGAGCAGCCCGCCGCCTGAGCGATCTGCTCCACGGACACGTTTTCAAACCCCTCTTTATCAAAGAGGTCCAGCGCCGCCTGCCGGATACGGCTGCGCATCTGCTGAGCCTGTTGCTTTCTTGCAGTCATCTTTTCCGCCATACGGCCACCTCTTTTCCTGAATTCTGTGGAAATACTATAACCTTTTCCCCGCCTTTGCGTCAATCCTTTGGTGCAAAGTTTTCGTTAAAATACAACAAAGGGTACGGGCAGTCTTGCCCGTACCCTTGCTTCCTCTTTTCAGCGAGTCAACGTCGTGTGGCTGATGCTCATGGTGGCCTTGGCGCCCAGCTGCCGCAGACGGCGGTGCAGGGCATAGGCGGGGGCTGCGTCGCCCTCCGTCTCCAGCACCACGCAGGGCAGGTGGTCCACCAGGCGGGCGCACTCGGTCAGCGGTCGGCCGGAACTTTCGGCAACGGCCTGCACCACTTCCACCTTGCGGCTGTTGTCCTCGCCCAGACTGACCAGCGTCACCTTGGCGGTGGCAATGCGCTCTTCCTCGCCGCCCTCATCGGGGGCGACGAAATCATCTTCGGCGTCACCGCCCGAGGTCTGCACCCGGAAATCGTCCTCCACACGGGCCGCATCCCGGCGCAGCATGGTCTCCATGACCCGGATATCGCTGTCGATGTCCAGCGCATCGGTGCGGTACAGCTCGTCCAGCTGCCGCTCAAAGCCCAGCACGATGTTGTCCATGGTACGCTCGATCTTGCGCTTGGCCTCGGACAGATTGCCGCCGCTGACCCCCGCCTCCTCAAACTCGGCGTAGGAGTCCAGCAGCTTCTGGGTGGTGGGAAGATAGTAGCTCAGGAAGGTGCTGGCCTTGGCACGCTTGGTCTCGTCGTTTTCGATGAGGCGGAAGATGCGTCCGGCGATCTCCTCCAGCCGCTCGATCTTGCGGCTCAGCTCCTGATCGGCGATGCGGTCGTTGGCGATGCGGATCTGCCGCAGCATACCGGCATAGCCCTGCTCCGCCTGGGGCGGCGTCACCGGGGCGCTGCGGCGCTCCTGCTCCTCCGCAGCCACAGCGGCGCTGCGATACAGCTTGCCCACGCTCAGGTCCACGTAGGCGCCCTTGCCCCACATGCCCTGCTCGATCATCAGCTCCAGATCCCGCTCCACACGGCGCTGGGACACTTCTGCCGCCGCCGCCAGACGGGTGATGGACACGCTCTGGGAGGTGCCGGCCACCGCCAGATACTTGGCAAAGCGGCGCATACGGCGCTTCATCCCCCAGCTGCCCCACAGCAGACCGCCGCCGCTGGCCAGGAAGGCCGCCGCCACGGAGAAGTCGGAGAAGATCTCGCCCCAGCGGGCATATTCGAGATAATAGGGCAGGTCCGTCAGCAGACCCAGCGCCACCAGACCGCCCACGGCGGCAAGGCAGATACCCACGATCTGCAGCACACGGGCCGTGCCGCTGGTGTCCTTGGGGCTCCTGGTCACACCGGCTGCCGCCTTCTTCACCTTGCTGCTCTTACTCTTGGAGGCGGTGGACTTCTTCGCAGTGCCGCCGCTCTCGCTGAGCTTGCTGATGAGCATGACAAGGCCGATGGGCCACGCCACGGCGAACATGAAGGCGATGAAGATCCACGAGCCCATGTCGCTGTTGCTGGGCTTGTCATCGGACGCCTTGGCCCGGGACTTGGACTGAGACTTGGGCTGGGACTTGGGCGGCGTGGCCCACGGATCGTCGCTGCGGGAAGCGGACTGCTTCTTCGGCTCGGTCTTTTCGTCGGTGAATTTTCCGTTTCCCTCGTAGCGGTAACTCATGCTTCCTCGTCTCCTCCCTTGAGCTTGCGCTTGTTGCCCTGCCCGTCCACCACGTAGGTGTTGTCCAGCTGGGCCCGCACATTGCCCAGCACGGCGGCCACGTACTCCTTGCGCAGCACGTCCCGCTCGGCCACCTCTTCGGCCGTCAGGCCCACGGTCTTGGCCTTGTGGGCCAGTTCGTTGATTCGTTCCAGTCTCGTCTTGCTCATAGCGTTATCCTCACAAATATCGTTTGATACTGACAAAAATGCGTCCTTTTTTCGTTTGATTGCCCACTTCTTCCACGCAGCACTTGCCCAGGCCCCGCAGGCTGATGGTATCGCCCTGGGCCACCTCGGCGGCGGCCTTGGTACACACGGCCCAGTTCAGCTGCACCTTCCCGGCGGCGATGGCCTCGGCGGCCTTGCCCCGGCTGAGGGCGAAGCCGGAGGACACCACGCTGTCCAGCCGCAGCGAAGACACGGTGTCACGGATCAGCTTGGTTTTCACCTGGGGAATGTGGATGTGGTCGGTGGGCACTTCCGTCACACGAAGAGGCGTGCGCCCGGCGGCGTCCCAGCTTTGCAGCAGATGGTCCGCCACGGTGTCGCTCACCAGCACGTCGGCGCTGTCCTCGCCCACCAGAATGTCGCCCACGCTCTCCCGCTTTAGGCCCATGCCCATGAGGCTGCCCAGCAGATCCCGGTGGGTCAGGCTGCCCTTCTGGTACCACGTGCAGCGCAGGCAGCAGATGCTCCCCTCCTCCGGTTCCCACGCCCAGTCGGGCAGGAAGAACAGGCGGCAGCGCTCAGCGCCTTCATAGCCGCCGAAGAAGCAGAAGCCCTCCTCCGCCCCCAGCGTCTGCAACAGACGGCGGGCGGCGCTTTGCTCCTGCGGGCTGAGAAAGGCGGTGGCAGAGGGCAGATTTTTCAGCCGGCAGAAGTCGTATTTATCCCACACACGGCCCAGCAGCATCCGCTCCTCTGCCGAAGCTGCCGCTGCGTCCAGCACCGCACGCTTATCCATGGCGGCGCTCCGGGTTCTGGGTGTGGTAGAGATTGGCGTAGTCCCCGCCCAGGGCCAGCAGTTCCTCGTGGGTGCCCTGCTCGGCAATGACGCCGTCCCGGATCACCAGAATGCGGTGGGCCGCACGGATGGTGGACAGGCGGTGGGCGATGATGAGGGTGGTGCGGCCACGGCTCAGCTCGTCGAAGGCGTGCTGGATCTTGGACTCGGTCACGCTGTCCAGGGCAGAGGTGGCCTCGTCCAGGATCAGAATGGGGGGATCTTTCAGGAAAATGCGGGCAATGGCCACACGCTGCTTCTGGCCGCCGGAGAGCAGAGCGCCCCGCTCGCCCACGTAGGTGTCAAAGCCGTTGGGCATGGCCATAATATCGTCGTAGATCTCGGCACGGCGGGCAGCCTCCGCCACCTCCTCGTCGGTGGCGCCGGGCCGGCCGTAACGGATGTTCTCCCGGATGGTGTCGGCAAAGAGGAACACATCCTGCTGCACGATGCCGATGCTGCGGCGCAGGGAGGACTGCTTCACCGCCCGGACGTCCACGCCGTCCACGGTGATGCGGCCCTCGGTCACGTCGTAAAACCGGGGGATCAGCTGGCACAGGGTACTCTTGCCGCCGCCGGAGGGACCCACGATGGCCACCGTCTCGCCGGGGAACACCTGCAGGTCCACATGGTGCAGCACCTCGTCGCTGCCGCTGTAGGTGAAGCTCACGTCCTCCACCCCCAGGGCGCCCCGCACCTCGCCCAGCTCCACGGCGTCGCTTGCATCCTGCACGGCAGGCTCGGTACGCATCAGTTCGGCAAACCGGGCCAAACCGGCAAAGCCGCTGGAAAACAGCTCGGCAAAGTTGGCCAGCTTCCGCACGGGGCTGATGAAGGTGGCCACGTACAGGTTGAAGGTGATGAGGTCGATATAGTTCAGCTGCTCTTTCATGATGAGCCAGCCGCCCACGGCGATGACCGCAGCGCTGAGCACCGTGACAAACAGCTCCATGGAGGAGAAAAACCGGCCCATGGCCTTGTGGAAATTCCGCTTGGCGGTGCGGAACTGGGCGTTGGACTCGTCAAACCGGGCCTGCTGCACCGCTTCGTTGGCGAAGGCCTTGGTGGTCCGCACGCCGGAGAGGGCCGATTCGATCTCGGCGTTGATGGCGCCGGTCTTGGCCTTGGATTCCTTGGACGCCTCGCTCATGCGGCCCCGCTGGAACACGATCAGCAGCAGGAAGAGGGGCACCAGAATGGCCACCACCAGAGCAAGACGCCACTGCATACGGAACATGACGATCAGGGCGCCGATGACGGTGACGATGGAGATGAACAGATCCTCCGGGCCGTGGTGTGCCAGCTCCGTCACCTCGAAAAGGTCGGTGGTCAGGCGGCTCATCAGCTGGCCCGTGCGGTTTTTATCGTAGAAGGCGAAGCCCATCTCCTGCATGTGGGTAAAGAGATCCCGGCGGATGTCGGCCTCCACCCGGATGCCGAAGGTGTGGCCCCAGTAGCAGACCACGAAATAGAGGGCCGTGCGTACCAGAAACATGACCATCACCGCAGCCATGGCCACGAAAAAGACGCCAAACTCCTTCTCCGGCAGCCACTCATACATGGCGGTGCGGGAAACCAGAGGAAACAGCAGGTCCACCAGCGCAATGCCCAGGGCGCACAGCATGTCCAGCGTGAACAGCTTCCAGTGGGGGCGGAAATAGGAGATAAAGATCCGCAGCAGTGAGCGGTTTTTGAAATCTTTGGCGGACATAGGGCCCCTCCCTTCGCATAGCTTCGTAATTGTATATTATAGCACCCTTTTGCAGCAATAGCAAGAAAACAAAGAAAAGCGGCGCTACGGTGAGCGCCGCGT
>JAFQFC010000044.1 GCA_017415775.1 Oscillospiraceae bacterium | reverse complement strand
CCTGCTCGTTCAAATCAGCCAGATATGTCCACAATTCACCGCTAAGACACAGATCATTGAAGCGGATTGGATTATGCTCTTTGATATAATCTCTGTGCATACGTCCCCACCGACCAATAGGTCTGGATTCCTCCGGTAAGCGAATGTCGGGAATATAGTAATCACCGCAACGGATATAATTCAGTTCCTGCATCATATGTACCTCCAATAAGATTCAAACATTCTGTTCAAAGATAGAAAAAGGCGATACCTGGTTGCGAAAACCAAGTATCGCCAATTTTTCTTGTCGCACTCCTGTACGGCAGCTACCCTATGTCAGTAATGTTCTCATACTGTCTTATTGGAAACTACCCTTGCGGCTCTCTTTTTTTATTCTGCTCGTCTTAATACCGACGGATCACAGCGGTGACCCGGCCCATGATCTGGGCCATACGGCCGTCGATGGGGCTGTAGTTCTCGTTCTCCGGCAGCAGCCATACCTCGCTGCCCCGGCGGGAAAAGCGCTTCACCGTGGCCTCGTCCTCCAGCAGGGCCACCACGATCTCACCGTTGCGGGCCTCCCGCTGCTGACGCACCACCACCAGATCGTCCGGCAGGATGCCGGCGTTGATCATGGACTCGCCCCGGACACGCAGGGCAAAATACTCCTCCGGCCGTCCGCCGGTATCGAAAGTCAGGTAGTCCTCAATGCACTCCTGGGCCAGGATCGGCGTACCGGCGGCCACATTGCCCACGATGGGAATGCGGTCCTCCATGGGTTCCTCCGGCTCCTGCGTCAGGGTAATGGCCCGCCCCTTGCCGGCACTCTTACCGATGACGCCCAACTCCTCCAGATGCTTCAGGTGGAAGTGGACCGTGGAGGGGGATTTGAGTCCCACTGCGTCACCGATCTCCCGCACAGAGGGGGGGTAGCCCTGGTCCTGAATGGTCTGGGCGATAAAGTCATAGATCCGCTGCTGCATTTTCGAAAGCTGCGCCATACCGTACCTCTCCTTTGCCGCCCATAGGGGCGCTTTGTTTTTTATCATTCTACCACACCTTTTCACAAATTGCAACATTTGTTCGATATTTTCCTGTAATTCTTTTCTTTCTTTAAAAACGGCAATTTTTCTCTTGAAATCGCCGCAGAAGTGTGGTAGTATGATTTGTACTGTGAGAAAATGCCCTTTTGGGCATAGAATAATTGGAGGGTATATCCGTTATGCTGATCTTTGTTACCATTCTGCAGGTGATCGTTGGTGTGGCTCTGTCCGCTATGATTCTGTTCCAGTCCGGTAAGAACCGCGGCCTGAGCGATTCCATCGGCGGCATGTCCGACTCCTATATGGCCAGAGGCAAGGCCAGAACTCTGGACGCCAAGCTGGCTAAGTACACCAAGTGGGTGGGCGCCGCTTTCGTCGTGCTGACCATGGTTATTAACTGCATGGTCGCCGCCGGTATGGCTGCCTGATCTGTCACAGTGAGAAAAAGACCCGGACCAGATGGTCCGGGTCTTTTTTTACGGAAAGCGGAGGAACACAGCGCCGCTTTGCGCCGTTTTCCCCCGCAGCGCCGCCAGCTGCTCCACCGTCACCGGCTGGATGCCCCGTTCCTGCAGCGCATCCACCGTCCGCAGCGCCGCATCCACCGTGGAGTCGTAGCAGTCGTGCAGCAGCACGATGTCCCCGTCCCGGATACGGCTGAGGATATGGTGCGTCACCGCATCGGCATTCTGGCAGGCCCAGTCCTCCGGGTCCACCGACCACAGCACCACCGGCACATCCAGCTGTGCAGGCAGGCCGCTGCCCATACTGCCATAAGGCGGCCGTACCCAGTAGTCCCCCTCCCCCAGCAGCGTACACAGGGCCAGATCGCACCGGGCCAGATCTTCTGTCGCTGCTTTGTCCGTCATGGCCCCCAGTTCCTTGTGGCTGTAGGAGTGGTTGCCGATCTGATGGCCCTCCGCCTTCATCCGCTGTACCAGCGCCTCGCTGCCTTCCAGCCGGCTGCCCAACAGGAAGAAGGTGGCCTGCACGCCCCGCTCCGCCAGACCGTCCAGCAGCCGCTCCGTATGGCGGGAAGGACCGTCATCAAAGGTCAGGGCCACGTAGCCCGCCGGGGACGGCGGCAGTTCCGGCTCCCGACTCACGGGACAGGCCTCCTCCACAGGCGCTGCTGCACCGCAGCCGCACAGAAGCAGCAGAAGCAGCACCGCCGCCATTCGTTTCATCTTCATCACCAACGGCAGTATATGCCTTTATAATCGCAAAAAGACGGCCCGCAGGCCGTCTTTTCTATTTAGTTGAGGGGGACGATCATCGTAGGCTCCCAGCCCAACGGATCTACAAAGCGCAGAGCGAGAGACGAGCCTTCGGCCATGTTCTTCACCCGGAAGGTATACGTCACATCGCCGCTGTCTTTCCGGATATAGTTGCGGCACTCGGCCTCCTGCTGTGTGCCGTTTTTGTCCGTATAGCGCAGCGTGGGCATGGGGAGAAATTGATCGGGATCTGTCTGCACCATCGCTTCCACGATGGTGGTCTTGCCGGAGGTGTTCAGCACCACGTCGTTGACCATCACCTTCTGCGGCATTGTGGTGACCGGGGCATCCCCGTTTGTCAGCAGGACACGCACTTCACCGACATCATCGGCAAACACAGCCCAGCATTCGCTGCCGGGCAGGCGATCATCCATGCGGAAGATGTACATCCACTCATCGCCTTCCCCCGGCCTGCTTTGCTCGCAATAGGCCTGAGTCTCATCCCTGTACTCATTCAAATACCAGATGGTGGGGACTTCCCATTCGCCCACATCGCCCGTCACCGACAGCCACACCTCGGTATCGCTGCCGTCTTCCACGATGTCGATGCCGTGGACGGTGGTCTCCTCATCCCACCACAGGAAGGGCTCGCCCTGTCCCACATGGGTGGCCACCTGCAGGGAGCTGTCATCCGGCGGGGTTTCCGGCAGCATCTCGTCGCCCCACGCCATGTGCTCCAGCGGCACCTTCACCTCGCAGTAGACGTTGCCGTTGTAGCCGTCGAAGTAGGCGTAGCACTCGTCGCCGCGGGCATAGTTCTCCAGCGTATAGTGGTAGATGTAGGTCACGTCATCCAGTTGGGTGACGCCGTCGCAGCCGGCTTTTTCCTGGTAGCCGTCCATGGTGGTGTAAAACACCACCGGCTCATCGTAGGCCTCCTCCCGGATCATGGTCATGTTCAGTTGGTAGGCGCCGTCACCCAGTTCCGCCAGCGCTGCGTCCGCCACGATGGCGTTGTGGTCCCACCAGAGGAAGGTATTGCCCATCTGGGTAGTATATTCCGTCTCACCGTCGGGCAGCGGCTCGGGCCGGACCGGCGTAACATCGACAACAAAGAAATCCTCCACTCTGTCCATCACGTCGCTGAAGCTGCACATGGTCAGCAACAGCGGCAGCAGATTCACCAGCACCACCGCAATGGCCACCGTCTTCACCAGCTTTTTGACGCCGCCGGCAGGGCTGCTGTCGTTCTTCTTTTTCCGCTGCACGGGAATGCTGTCAAAGGGCGACGCACTGCGGCGCACCTTGTCCTCGTGGCACTCCTCCCGCTCGAAGCAGACCTTGCCGCTTTGGCGGCGGCGGGCGGCAGACTCGTCGAAAAACTCATTATCACGCAAGTGGTGGACCGTACCGTCGGCATCCACCCGGTCACGCTGGGGCGGGCGGTTATAGGCGCCGCACTCGGGGCAGCAGCCGTGCTCATAGTAGTCATATCGCTTTCCGCAGGCCTTACATTTGATATTCGCCATTCGATCCCCTCCCTTTTTGCTTGTATTCTATCACAGGCGGCGGCAATGTCCACCAACCTGAAGTTGCACAGCCCCGTCCGGCAGCGCAACTTGAAGTTTCTATGGTCAGTATAGCATGCATCGACGGATTCTACAACTGCCCTGCAACAAAAATGCCCTTTGCTATGGCGGCTGAGCCATAGCAAAGGGACGCACAGACAAGTCTGTACGTCCCGTATCTTTTTCCTTCGTCAAAAGATCCCAGATGGAACGTGAAGGGACACCCTGATGGTTTCCCTTCACAGATCCCTTCCTTCCGTCGCTGCAGCCTTTCTCTTCTCATTCAGCCGTCCCACAACAAAAATGCCCTTTGCTATGGCGGCTGAGCCATAGCAAAGGGCATTTTCTTTTATTGTACTGTTTGCTTACTTAACCAGCTCGATGATAGCGGTCTCAGCAGCATCGCCGCGGCGAACGCCGGTGCGGATGATGCGGGTGTAACCACCGTTGCGCTCAGCGTATTCAGGAGCGATCTCCTTGAACAGCTTGTTAGCAACATCCTCTCTGGTGATGAAGCTCAGAGCCTGACGATAAGCTGCCAGATCGCCCTTCTTACCCAGGGTGATCATCTTTTCAGCCAGGGGTTTGATCTCCTTGGCGCGGGTGATGGTGGTCTCCATCTTGCCCTTATCCAGGAAATCAGTCACCTGCTGACGGAGCATCGCTCTGCGCTGGTCGGTAGTTTTACCGAGCTTACGAGTTCCGGGCATAATTCCGTTTCCTCCTTACAGGATGATGTTACAGTTAGTTGGTTTCCTCATCGGCCAGGCTCAGGCCCATCATGTTCAGCTTATTGATGACCTCCTCCAGGCTCTTGCGGCCCAGATT
>JAFQFC010000007.1 GCA_017415775.1 Oscillospiraceae bacterium | reverse complement strand
CTCCCGACCGTAAGGCTGACATGCCCTTCCTGATGCCCGTTGAGGACGTCTTCACCATCTCCGGCCGTGGTACCGTTGCTACCGGTCGTGTGGAGCGTGGTCAGCTGAAGCTGAACGAGAAGGTCGAGATCGTTGGCCTGCAGGATGAGAAGCGCGAGACCGTCGTTACCGGTATCGAGATGTTCCACAAGCTGCTGGACTACGCTGAGGCCGGCGATAACATCGGCGCCCTGCTGCGCGGTGTTGCTAAGACCGAGATCGAGCGCGGCCAGGTTCTGTCCAAGCCCGGTTCCATCCATCCCCACACCAAGTTCGTTGGTCAGGTGTACGTCCTGAGCAAGGAAGAAGGCGGCCGTCACACCCCCTTCTTCAACAACTATCGTCCTCAGTTCTACTTCCGTACCACCGACGTTACCGGCATCATCACCCTGCCCGAGGGCGTCGAGATGTGCATGCCCGGCGATAACGTCGACATGAACGTTGAGCTGATCACCCCCATCGCTATCGAAGAGGGTCTGCGCTTCGCTATCCGCGAGGGCGGCCGTACCGTCGGTTCCGGTGTTGTCATCGGCGTCAACGAATAATCTGACGATTAGCTGTAACTAAAGAGAGGAGCCAAAAGGCTCCTCTCTTTTTATGTATTTTTCTGCTCCGGGAAGGTCAACGAGGTTTGGAAGCCGTTTTCGGCCAGCGAAATAATGTCACCGCCGATGAGCTGATCGCCGCAGACGAAGAGATTGGCCTGCACGCCCTTTTCGATGCCCGGATAGTTGGTCACCGTATAGGTGTAGCGGCGGACCGTCTGGCCGGCAAAGTCGGCGAAGGGCAGACTCTGCTCCTTTTGTAGTGCGGCGTAGTTGGCCCAGTCGTCCTTCAGCTTCTCCGGCAGCAGCAGATCCAGCGTCTCCACCGGCGTTTCCTCCACCGTCCAGCCCAGTCCGGTGAGATAGGCAATGCGGTCGGCGTCCGTGCCGGCGGGAATGGGTGCGGCATCCTGCTTTTGACAGCCCGGCAGCACCAGAAGCAGGGCCAGCAGTAAAGTGAAAGCGGCGGCTGCGGCGGCAGTCAGACCCTTACGCAGACGGAAATGGTATACAAACATATTCGATCCCTCCTTGTGGGATGGATATTCCCTTTTAGGCAGAAATATGCTACCATAAGAAAAAAGGGGGAGAGGAAATGGAACGACTGGACAAGATCCTCAGTGCAACGGGCAGATGGTCCCGCCGGGAAGTGAAGCTGCTGGTGAAGCAGGGCCGCATTCTGGTGGACGGCAGGCCCGCTGCCGCACCGGAGCAGAAGGTGGACCCGGCTGCCATGGAGATCACCGTGGATGGAGCGGACATTGGCTACCGGCGCTTTACCTATCTGATGCTGCACAAACCGGCCGGCGTGCTGTCGGCGGTGGAAGATAAGCGGCAGCAAACGGTGCTGGACCTGCTGCCCCAGGAGCTGCAGCGGCAGGGACTTTCCCCGGTGGGCCGCCTGGATAAGGACACAGAGGGATTGCTGCTGCTGACCAATGACGGCGACCTGACCCATCGGCTGCTCAGTCCCCGGTACCATGTGGATAAGGTGTACTACGCCCGGGTGGACGGGCGGCTGGAGCCGTCGGATTGCCAGGCTTTCGCCGCCGGAATGACGCTGGGCGACGGGCTGAAATGCATGCCGGCAGGGCTGGAGATCCTCGGCCCCGACGAAGCGCTGGTGACGCTGCAGGAGGGAAAATTCCACCAGGTCAAGCGGATGCTGGCGGCCCGGGGCAAGCCGGTGCTGTATCTCAAGCGCCTTTCCATGGGCGATCTGCAGCTGGATGAGGACCTGCAGCCGGGAGAGTTCCGCCATTTGACGGCAGAAGAGGTGGCATTGCTGCAGCGGTGAGGTCGTAAATTATTCGCAAGTATGACAAAAAAAGAGAAAGAATTTTGTAGAAAACATAAAAAGCCTCTTGCAAAATCGTGATTATGACGATATAATGTAGAAAACTACAGAGCAGATTGCACAAATTACCCACAATGTCGGTAGGCGGGAGGGCCCACTTATGTCCGGAAGAATTTTTCAAAATGTCGTGCTGCAGTTCAAAGAAACGACGGATCACACCATCGGCGTCATCGACGCTGAGGGTACGGTGATCGCCTGCAGTGAGCTGACCGGTATCGGCAAGAAATGGTCCAAATATGTGGAGGCTATCAACGAGGCAGAAGGCGCCTGCGTGTCTCTGGAGGGCAAGACCTTCAAAGCCCTGCCCGGCTGGGGCAGCCACTTTGACTATGCTGTGTTCGCCAGCGGCGAGGACAGCGTGGGCCGCACTGTGTGCTCCATGGCTTCCGTGGCGCTGAATTCTGCCAAGGCTTACTATGAAGAGAAGCACGATAAGGGCTCCTTCATCAAGAACATCATTTCTGACAACATCCTCATCAGCGACATTTACATGCGGGCTAAGGAACTGCATGTGGCCGCTGAGGTGCCCCGTGCCGTGTTTGTCATCCGTCCCATTGACGAACGGGGCGAGGCTGTGCCGGTGGACGTGATCCAGAACCTGTATCCCGACCGCCAGAACGACTTCGTGCTGAGCGTGGGCGAGAACGACGTGGCCCTCATCCACCAGATGAGCGAAAGCGCCGGCACCAAGGAAATGGAGAAGGTGGCCAACAATATCGCCGACACCCTGCGTCAGGACGGTGAGAACCGTGTGTTCGTGGGTATCGGCACCATGGCCCTGCACCTGCGGGATCTGGCCAAGTCCTACAAGGAGGCCCAGATCGCCATCGAGGTCGGCAAGGTGTTTGACACCGAGCGCTATGTCATCAACTATGAGAATCTGGGTATCGGCCGCCTGATCTATCAGCTGCCCACCACCCTGTGCGAGATGTTCCTGCAGGAAGTGTTCAAGAAGAACCCCATCGATGCGCTGGATCCCGAGACGCTGTTCACCATCTACAAGTTCTTCGAGAACAACCTGAATGTGTCCGAGACTGCCCGCAAGCTGTTCGTTCACCGCAACACCTTGGTCTATCGTCTGGAGAAGATCAAGAAGCTCACCGGTCTGGACCTGCGGGAGTTTGATGATGCCATTACCTTCAAGGTAGCTTTGATGGTCAAGAAATACCTGACCAGCCGCGGCATCGAGGCATAATTTTATCCGCTTTTGTCAACCGCCGGAAGCATTTGCCTCCGGCGGTTTTCTCGCCCCTTTTTTCAACACCGTTCACACTTCTTTCATATTTTTCCTGTTGCCATTTTGTAACTTTTTCGGTATAATGTAAAATACGAAGATTTTGGGGCGACGCCTGTCGGGCGACGTTTCGGTTGACATAAGAATTGAGGTTTAGGTATGATCCGACTGACGAATGTAGAAAAAACCTATGATAACGGTACCCATGCCCTGAAGGGCATTTCCTTCGAGATCGCCGACGGCGAATTCGTGTTTCTGGTAGGCCCTTCCGGTTCCGGTAAGTCTACCATCATCAAGCTGCTGACCGGTGAGGTGCTGCCCAGCTGCGGCCGGGTCATGATCAACGGCTTCTCCATGGGCCGCATCAGCGACAAGCAGATCCCCCTGATGCGCCGCACTTTGGGCGTGATCTTTCAGGACTTCCGCCTGATCAACACCAAGACGGTGTATGACAACCTGAGCCTGGCCATGCGGGCCGTGGGCGCCACCACCAAGGAGATCCAGGCCCGGATCCCCTATGTGCTGGAGCTGGTGGGTCTGGAAGGCAAGGAGAAGCGCTACCCCGACGAGCTGTCCGGCGGTGAGCAGCAGCGTGTGGCCATCGCCCGTGCGCTGGTGAACAACCCCGACACCATCGTGGCCGACGAGCCTACCGGCAACCTGGACCCCAACCGTTCGCTGGAGATCATGTCCCTGCTGGAGCGGATCAACGCACTGGGCACCACCGTGGTGGTGGTAACCCACGAGAAATCGCTGGTGAACCGGTTTGAAAAGCGGGTCATCATGATCGACGAAGGCAATGTGGTGACCGACGGCGCCCACAGTTACGAAGTACGCGAGGTACAGGAATGAAGCATAATTTTACTTATTTTGCCAAAGAGGGCGTAGGAAACATGTTCTCCCATGGCTTTATGTCCTTTGCCGCCATCGGTGTGACGGTGGCCTGCCTGCTGATCATGGGCACCTTTACGCTGGTGGCCTATAATCTGAACGAGAATCTGAAGGACCTGCAGAAGGAAAACGCCGTGCTGGCCTTTGTGGACGATGCCCTGACCGATGAGGAGGCCAAGGCCCTGCAGAGCAAGCTGGAAAAGCTGCCCGGCGTAGCCGACTGCACCTTCGTCAGCCGGGAAGAGGCCCGGGACAGCTATGTGGAGCAGTATGACGAGGACGATCTGTACGGCGATCTGGAGGCGGAGATCTTCCGCCACCGCTATGTGCTGCACATGACGGATCTGGAGCTGATGGGTGAGCTGCGGACGCAGCTGGAGGCCGTGGAGGGCATTGACCGGGTCCGGGCCGACGAGACCATTTCTGCCGGATTTATCACGGTGCGCAACATCGCCGGCGTTATCAGCATTGCCATGATCGCCGTGCTGCTGATCGTGTCCGTGTTCATCATGTCCAACACCATTAAGCTGACCACCTTTGACCGCCGTGACGAGATCGCCATCATGAAGATGGTGGGTGCCACCGATGGCTTCATCCGCTGGCCCTTCGTGTACGAAGGTCTGCTGCTGGGCCTGTGCGGTGCGGTGATCGCCTTCGGCCTGCAGTGGGTCCTGTACACCGGCATGGTCAAGGGTGTGAGCAATTCCGACACCATGCAGCTGCTGAAGCTGGTGCCTTTTGAGGGCATCTGGATGCCGGTGGCGCTGGTGTTCCTGGGCGTGGGCCTTCTGGTAGGTGTAGGCGGCAGCTTGACTGCTATCCGTAAGTTCCTGCGTGTGTAAATAGGAGAAGAGCAATGAAGAGAATGAAACAAGCGCTGGCGCTGCTGTGTGCGCTGGTGATGACGGTGGCTCTGGTCGCCCCGGTGCAGACGGCTTATGCGGCCAACGACAAGGAGCGGCAGGAGCTGGAGTCCGCCCTGAGCGAGGCCAAGCAGAAGGCCGCTGAGTATAAAAAGCAGATCGAAGCGCTGCAGAACGACAAAAACAAGGCGCTGGAGAAGAAGATGCTGCTGGATCAGCGCAACGAAGTGCTGAAGGCCCAGATCAGCACGGCAGAAAAGCAGATCGAGAACACCACCAAGGCCATCGAGGAGTATGAGGTCAAGGAGCAGGATCAGTACGAGCTGTTCTGCCGCCAGACCCGGCAGGAAGAGGAGCGGGGCGTGGTGTCCTACTGGTCCGTCCTGTTCAAGGCCACCAGCTTTGCCGATCTGCTGAGCCGCATCGACTTCATCAACGAAGTGATGGAATACAACCAGACGGTGATCGCCGACCTGCGGGCAGTGCGTGCCCAGCTGGCCGAGAGCCGGACACAGCTGGAAGAGCAGAAGCAGGAGCTGGATGCCACCCAGAAGGAGCTGCAGGCAGACATTGCCGAGGCCGACCGCATCGTCAACGAGTTCATCTCGACAGAGAAGGGCCTGCAGGCCATGCACGACGCCGAGAAGAAGGAGTCCGACCGCATTACCGCTGAGCTGGAGAAGTTCCACAAGGAGAACGGCGACCTCAGCGAGGGCGTGGACGATCCGGAAACCAAGTCTGTGCTGGACGGCATGGTTTGGCCCTCCAAGACCAAGTACATTACCTCGCCCTTCGGTAAGCGCAACACCGGCATTGCCGGCGCCAGCACCAACCATCTGGGTGTGGACATTGGCGCACCCCGCAACTCTACGGTGTACGCTGCCCAGTCCGGCAAGGTGATCCAGGCCGGCTGGAACTACGGCTACGGCTACAGCGTCACCATTTCCCACGGTGAGGGCGTCACCACCCTGTACGGCCATTTGAACGCTTACAGTGTCCGGGTGGGCGACCAGGTGGCTCGTGGTCAGGTCATTGGCAAGTGCGGCTCTACCGGCATTTCCAGCGGTCCCCATATCCACTATGAGGTCCGCATCAACGGTCAGCACATCAATCCGCTGCCCTACCTGCCCGGCTACATCGCCTACGGCTGGTAAAATCCATGGATAACAACACCCCTTCGGCCATACAATGGGCTGAAGGGGTGTTCTTTTGTGCTGGGATGGATCGTGATGGAGGAAGGCGGGCCCAGGCGGCCACGGCTGGAACAGCAGCGGATCTGCGGAGCGGATTTTGCGGTGCTGCAGGCTGCCCCGCCCCGGGGCTGGCGGCAGAAACGGCGGTGGGGGCGGGCTCTGGAGGCCATGGCTGCCGCCGGGGTGCGCTGCACGGCGGTACAGGGGCCGGCAGAGCCGTGGCTGCGGCGATACGGACTGCATCGGGCGCAGGAGTTTTCGCTGCGCCGGGCCCTGCTGCCGCAGCTGCTGGATCGGGCGGAAACGGACTGGGGGCTGGACCTGCGAAACGGAACGGTGCTGCTGAGCGCCCCGTCGGCAGACCGGGAAACGAGGGAGCTTTTGCTGCAGCTGGGACGGCGGGTACGGTACGTGGCGGTATCGGTCGGGTCGGGGCAGGGAGAGCTGGAGACGCTGCTGCTGCAGCGGCTGGGGCTGGGACAGGGGCGACCGGACCGGGCAATACTGGAGCTCTGTCTGGGCGAAGAGCGGCAGGGGCGGATGCCTGCCCTGCATTTGGGGCGGGACTGTGCACGGCGGCAGAGGTTGTCTGCTGCCGTGGATGGAGAAGAATGGCCCGAAACGGTGCTGGCAGCCCTCTTTCAGGCAGGAAAAGTGGAAAAGGGAGCGATCTGCCTGAAATCTGTGGAGTTTCGCCCTTGACAGGGGGGCAAAAAGTTACTATAATGCAACATGGTATATTAGAATAACTATAGGTATCCGCCGCAGGGCGGATACTGTTTTGAAAGGAATGGATACCATGGCAAAAGAATTTAAGATGAGCCAGAAGCGCTATGACGAGCTGCTGCAGGAACTGAACGAGAGCAAAACCGTTCGCGCCGACGAAGTGGCCGAACTGATCAAGGAAGCCCGCGGCTACGGCGACCTGAGCGAAAACAGCGAATATGATGAGGCTAAGAACGAGCAGGGCAAGCTGTACAGCCGCATTGCCGAGCTGGAAGAGATCCTGCTGCACGCCGTGATCGTGGACGAGAACGACGCCGACGCAGGCAAGATCTCCATCGGCTGCCTGGTGACGGTGACCAATCTGGAGACCGGCAAGACCATGCCCGCTTACAAGATCGTGGGCTCTCAGGAGGCCGACGTGATGGTCCGTGCCGTGTCCGAGGATTCTCCCTTTGGCAAGGCCCTGAAGGGCGCCAAGGTGGGCGACGAGGTCAGCGTGGAAGCACCCCGCGGCACCATCCGCTACCGTGTTGAGAAGATCGAGCGCTGAAGCGCTGCGAGAAGAAAAGGAGTAATGCACTATGGCAGAGCAGATCAATCGTAACGAGCAGCAGGAACTCAGTGAGATCCTTCAGATCCGCCGTGACAAGCTCAAGGCACTGCAGGATGCACACATGGATCCCTTTGAGATCACCGTTTTCGATGTGTCTCACCATGCACAGGACATCAAGGACAACTTTGATGCCATGGAAGGCGTGGAGATCACCATCGCCGGCCGCCTGATGAGCAAGCGCGGCATGGGTAAGGTGTCCTTCTGCGACCTGCAGGATAAATCCGGCCGCATCCAGCTGTACGCCCGTCAGGACGAGATGGATGCCGAATGCTATGAGCGTTTCAAGAAATATGACATCGGCGACATCGTGGGCGTCAAGGGCGACGTGTTCCGCACCCAGCGTGGCGAAATGTCCGTCCGGGCCAAGGAGATCACCCTGCTGAGCAAGTCTCTGCGTCCCCTGCCCGAGAAGTTCCACGGCCTGACCGACAAGGAGATCCGCTATCGTCAGCGCTATGTGGACCTGATCGTCAATCCCGAGAGCAAGCGCAACTTCGAGATCCGCAGCAAGTTCGTCTCCTACCTGCGCCGCTATCTGGACGGCCTGGGCTTCATGGAAGTGGAGACCCCTGTCCTCAGCCCCATCGCCGGCGGCGCCAACGCCCGTCCCTTCATCACCCACCACAATGCGCAGGACATCGATATGTACATGCGTATCGCCACCGAGCTGCATCTGAAGCGTCTGATCGTGGGCGGCATGGAGCGTGTGTATGAAGTGGGCCGCATCTTCCGCAACGAAGGTATGGACACCAAGCACAACCCCGAATTCACCACCTGCGAGCTGTATCAGGCTTACACCAACCTGGACGGCATGATGGATATTCTGGAGGCCATTATCTCCGGCGCTGCTATGGAGATCCTGGGCACCTACCACGTGCAGTGGCTGGGCAACGACATTGACCTGACCCCCAGCTGGAAGCGCATCACCATGGCTGACGCCGTCAAGGAAGTCACCGGCGCAGACTTTATGGCCTGCGAGGGCGACGGCGAGGCCGCTGTGGCGCTGGCCAAGAGCGTGGGCGTGGACATGGACGGTGTGGACAAGACCTGGGGCAACGCCCTGTATGAGACCTTCGACCAGAAGGTGGAGAGCACCCTGGTGCAGCCCACCTTTATCACCATGTATCCCGTGGAGGTCAGCCCCCTGGCCAAGCGCAGCCCTGTCGATCATCACCTGACCGAGCGCTACGAGGCCTTCATCTGCGGCTGCGAGATGGGCAACGCCTTCTCCGAGCTGAACGACCCCATCGACCAGTACGAGCGCTTCAAGGCACAGGCTGCCAAGCGTGCCAACGGCGACGAGGAAGCCGACATGATGGACGAAGATTTCGTCATGGCTCTGGAATACGGTATGCCTCCCACGGGCGGTCTGGGCTTCGGTATCGACCGCTGCTCCATGATGCTGTGCGGCACCGACTCTATCCGTGACGTGATCCTGTTCCCCACCATGAAGCCTCTGGATCAGCCTGCCAAGAAGGAAGAGCAGCCTGTTGCCGCTCCCGCTGTGGAGGAAGTGGTGGAGACCATCGACTTCTCCAAGGTGGAGATCGAGCCTCTGTTTGCCGACGAAGTGGATTTCGAGACCTTCTCCAAGTCCGACTTCCGTGCCGTGAAGGTGCTTAAGTGCGAGGCTGTGAAGAAGTCCAAGAAGCTGCTGCAGTTCACCCTGGATGACGGTACCGGTACCGAGCGCACCATCCTCAGCGGCATCCATGAGTACTACGAGCCCGAGGAGCTGGTGGGCAAGACCCTGATCGCCATCACCAACCTGCCTCCTCGCAAGATGATGGGTATCGACTCCTGCGGCATGCTGCTCAGCGCCATCCACAGCGAGGAGGGCGAGGAGCGCCTGAACCTGCTGATGGTCAGCAACAAGATCCCCGCAGGTGCCAAGCTGTATTGATCCGCATAAGGAAGGCTTTTGAAAGAAAGGGGCAACTGACATGAACAAGAAACTCTACAGATCTGCCAAGGATAAGAAATTTGGCGGCGTGTGCGGCGGTATCGCCGAATATCTGGAGATCGACTCCACGGTGATCCGTCTGGCCTGGGTGCTGTTTACCCTGCTGGGTGGTGCCGGCCTGCTGGCCTACATCATCGCCCTGCTGGTGATGCCCAATCCCCCTGTGGAATAAGAAACTTCTGATAAGAGAATCCCTGCATTATCTTTCTGCAATTGTTTCAAAAAGTCCCCTTGTCTCGCTTGTATTTGCAAGACAAGGGGGCTTTTGAAGAAATATACATTCGGCATGAAGAGGATAAGATATGAAACACGCTTATTTGATTATGGCGCACCACGAGCCCGAACTATTAAAACTGCTGATCGAGAGACTCGACGATGTAAATCATGCGCTGTATATTCACTTGGATAAGAAATCAAAAATGAATGTGGATGAGTTTAGCGGTGTTGCAAAAAATGCACTTGTTCACTTTATTGAACAGAAAAGTATCTACTGGGGAGGGTATTCACAGATCCGGTGCGAAATAGACCTTTTGGAAGCTGCGGTTAAGGGTGAGTATGACTATTACCATCTGATTACCGGTGTGGATCTGCCTTTGAAATCGAATGAGGAAATTGACGCTTTCTTTTATGAAAATAAAGGAATGGAATTTATTTCCTTTGACAAGGCCGCCAACGAAAAGAAAAATTTTGCTGCCAGATATGACAGATACCACTTCTTTGTCCGCTATGCGGGAAAGAATGTTGTGCTGCAAAAGAGTTGCACCATGCTGAACTTTCTTCTGGCGTGTGTTACGAAAGCCCTTAACCTTTGTTTGGGGAACCGAAGCAAAAAATACGATGACTTGATGTTTATGAAAGGCAGCGCTTATTTTGATATTACCCATGCGCTGGCCGAATATATCGTGGCACAAAAGGACAGGATCAGAACCGTGTTTCGCTTTACAAAATGCTGCGATGAGGTGTTTGTACATACGATTGCCTATAATTCGACCTTTCGCCAGAAGATATCGCCGCTCAAAACCAGATTTATTGACTGGCGGAAACATGGCTATAGTCCGGAAGTGCTGACCATGGAACACTACGAAAGTATCCGGACATCGGAGTGCCTGTTTGCCAGGAAGTTTTCCAGCGTGGAAAGTAAAGAACTGATGGAAAATTTGTTTTTCAAATAAACAAAAAAGTTCCCGCAGACTTGGTCTGCGGGAACTTTTTTGCTTATCTGGCCAAAGGCTCTACGTCGATGGTGTAGCGCTCGTAGGCGTTGATAATGCGGGTGTCGTTGTACGTCATCTCCCGGGGGATCTCGTGGCCGTAGCTGAGGTGGACGTGGCCGTGGATGAGATAGCGGGGCTTGTACTTGTCCAGCAGCTCCAGAAAGGCCGCACAGCCACGGTGGGCGTAGTCCTCGCCGTCGCCAAGGCCCTTGGGGGGCGCATGAGTCACGACGATATCCACGCCGCCGCTGCGCCACAGCTTCCATCGCAGCTTTTGGATGCGGCGGCGCATCTGGGCCTCGGTGTACTGATGGTCGCCGGGGTTATAGCGCATGGCGCCGCCCAGACCTAAAATCCGCAGGCCACGGTAGTTGACGATGCGGTCTTCGATGCACTCACAGCCCTCCGGCGGATGGGTGGCGTATGCGCCGTCATGGTTGCCGTGGACGTAAAACAAAGGGGCCTTCCCCATGGTGACCAGAAAGGACAGATAGGCCGGCTTCAGATCGCCGCAGGAGAGGATCAGGTCGTATTCGTTGAGCTTGCCGGGCGTATAATAGTCCCACAGGGACATGCATTCTTCGTCGGACAGAGTCAAAATCCTCATGTGATCACCTCCGGCATATCGGGGATCTGGTGGCGGTGGATGCCCAGCATCCGCACGGTGGGCTGGGCGATGGGCAGCAGCTCGTCATAAGAGGGGATATAGCCCTGCACGTTGTCGCACAGCCAGTCCATGTGCAGGATCTCATCGGCGCTGAGCTTGCGGGCGCCTTCGTTGATGATGCGGCCGTCCTGCGCAATGATGCGGGAGCGGAAGGGGTCGATGAGACCGTCCCGCAGGCCCTGCCGCAGGATCTTGGCCAGAGACAGGATGCCGGGGGGCAGCGTGTCGGACAGCGCCACGTCGATGACACCGTCGCTCAGACCCCACCAGTCGTTGATGGCGGCGGTGGTGCCCCGGGTGCTCCATGTGCCGGAGAGAATGGAACGGATCACGTTTTCATAGAATTTGCCCCACAGCCAGACGGGAGAACCCAGCGGAATCAAGCGGGACTCCTTGTCCAGCTGATAGGTTCCGTAGGACATGTGGCCCTTCTGACCCACCGGGGCATCCCGGTTGGAAACCACATAAACGCCCCGCTCCATAAATTCCTGGGTGGGATTACCGGGCAGGCAGGACCATTTCAGTTCCACCACGGCCCGGGGATTGGTCATCCGGGCACCCAGGGCAAAGGCGTTGATGGAGGCCGGCACACCGTAGATGGGGTAGGACCCCACATAGCCGATGCGGTTGCTGTCGGCGATGGCGCCGGCAATGGCGCCGGTAATGAATTTTGCCTCGTAGATGCGGCAATAGTAGGTGTGAACCGTGGAGTAGGGCATGTGCACCGAGCAGTTGAGGAACCGGACGTTGGGGTGGCGTACCGAGGCTTTCAGGCTGGCGCCGATGAGCTGGGGGGTGGTGGTGAATATCACCTCGGCACGGTCGGCCACGGCCTGCTCCAGCAGAGCTTCCGCTTCCTCCGGTGTGTTGGCGCCGAAATAGCTGCGGACGGTGACGGCGTTGCCCAAGGCCTCTTCCAAACGCTGACGGCCCAGATCGTGGGCGGCAGTCCAGGAGCTGGTTTCCACCGAGCGCTGGTGGACGAAGGCCACGTGGATGTGGTTCAGCTTCAGCAGGTTAAAAAGGCCGGGCTTTCCCTCGGTGGGAGGGGCTTCCGTGCGAACCACCGGGTCGGGGTCGGCGGTGGAAACGAAGTTTTCCCACATATCTTCCAGACTCTTTTTCAGCGCCGTGGCTTTCAGGCGGCGCAGGTCGGCGTAGTCGTGGACCTGCAGCCAGATCAGCAGCGCTTCCTCCGGCGTCATGGGCAGGCTGCTGCCGCCCAGTTCGAAAAAGATCTTGCGGAAGTAGTGGAAGCCGGAGCGGAACTGACGGCGGTCCTCCTCCGTCCAGTCCTGATCCGGAGTGAAGCCCATGCAGTCGGTGAGCTTGGCAAAGTCACCGGGCTGGGTGAACATGACGTCGTAGATCTTGGCGTGGCGGTAGAATTCCAGAAATTCGTAATAGGCCACCACCCGGGGATCGTCGCTCTCCTCCGGCAGGACACGGTAGAAGCTGGTATTGATGCGGGTGGCACCGTTGAACTTCAGCACGCTCAGGCGCTTGTTGCCTTCCTGCACGTAGAAGTTGCCCAGATATTCGTAGCTGATCAGGGGATCGCGGATGCCCGTATCGCTGAGATGGTCGGTGCACAGGTTGATCCATTTGGTGGCAAACTCCGTGCCCTCTGCCAGCAGCGGCAGGAACGTGGGGGAAAAGGCGGTGGCCCGGTCGGAGGACTTCAGGCCCACAAAACGCTCCACCGGAATCTCTGCTTCGCCGATGTGGCAGATGGATTTGATGCTGACGCCTTCCAGCAGTTCGTCCAGAATGGGGGGATGAGGAAATGCGCCGTTGGCCAGCGCTTCCCGCTGCTCCCGCAGGCCCTGCTTCAAGGCAGATTGGTATTGGTTGGTGGCTTCTTCCATGCTCATGGGAACACACGCTCCTTTCGCCGATTTCTTGTGATTGCCTTTATTGTAGCAAAAAAACAGCGTCGTCACAAGAGGAAGCGGACGAAAAACAACGCCGCAGCGAGAAAAGCGGGGGAAAGAGCGGCAAGAAAGTACGGCCTTCTGCGTTGACTTTTCAAAACTTCTGATATATGATAAAGCGTAATACTTAATTAGAATAGGTATCTTATACCGGTCAGGAGGACAAAAGTGGAAAAGATTACCAGTCGTGCCAACCCGCTGATGACCCATATCCGCAAGCTGTCCTCTGCTGCCTATCGGCGTGAGACGGGCGAGTATCTGTGCGACAGTCCCAAGCTGCTGGCAGAAGCCGTGCAGTGGGGGGCGGAGATCGTGACGGTGGTGGCCACGGCAGAAGCGGAGCTGCCTGCACTGCCTGCCGCCGTGCGCTGCGTGGAAGTGCCCCGGGACGTGATGGAATCCATCTCGCCCATGAAGACGCCGCAGGGCGTGCTGTTTACCTGCCGCCTGCCGGAGACGGTGCTGCCCGCCAAGCCGGAGGGCAAGCGCTACATGGTGCTCGACGGCGTGCAGGACCCGGGCAATGTGGGCACCATCTGGCGCACGGCCGACGCTTTTGGCTGTGACGGATTGATCCTGCTGCCCGGCTGTGCCGATCCCTACAGCGCCAAGACGGTGCGCTCGTCCATGGGCGCCGTGTTCCGCCTGCCGGTATATACGGCCACGGCGGCGGAGATGAAGGAAGCGCTGAACGCTGCGCAGATTCCGCTGTACGGTGCGGCGCTGCGGGATGATACGCTGGACGCCCGGGATGTGGACTATACCCGGGCCGCCATCGCCATCGGCAGCGAGGGACGGGGCCTGACGGAGGAAGTGCTGACACTGTGCGACCGGACCGTCCGCATTCCCATGGCGGAGCGGTGCGAGTCGCTGAATGCCGCCATTGCAGCCACCGTGCTGCTGTGGGAGGCATATCGCTGAGAAAGGAGGGCCCGGTATGGCGGCCTTGAAATACTGGCTTTGGCTGACCAATCTGCCGGGCCTGAGCAACCGCAGCTGCTGGCAGCTGTTGGAACATTTTGACTCGCCGGAGGAGGTCTACTACGCCGACGAGGGTCATCTTCGTCTGGTGGACGGCCTGAGCGAGGAGCAGCGGCAGCGGCTGCAGGACAAGAGCCTGCACCGGGCCGAGGAGATCCTGGCCCAATGTGCGGCCAAGGAGATTTTTATTGTAACGGTGCAGGATGCGGCCTATCCTCATCGGCTGCGGAGCATTTACGATGCGCCGGTATTGCTGTACGGCAAGGGTGCCATGCCCCTCTTTGACGAGGAGGCGGCTGTGGCGGTGGTGGGTACCCGCAAATGCTCACCCTACGGCATCCATGCGGCGGAGGAACTGGGCTACCAGCTGGCCAAGCAGGGCGCTTTGCTGGTGTCCGGCATGGCAGACGGGATTGATGCGGCGGCCATGAAGGGTGCGCTGCGTGCCGGCGGCTTTGTGGCCGCCATTCTGGGCGGCGGTGTGGATGTGATCTATCCCTACGCCAACCGACGACTGTACGAGGACGTGGCCGCCACAGGCGTGCTGCTTTCCGAATATCCGCCGGGAACGCCGGCGGAGGCATGGCATTTCCCGGTGCGCAACCGCATCATCAGCGGCCTGAGTCTGGCTGCTGTGGTGGTGGAAGCGCCTGCACGCAGCGGTGCGCTGATCACGGCCCGGACGGCCATGGAGCAGGGAAGAGATGTGTTTGCGGTGCCGGGGCCCATTGATTCGCCTTTGAGCCGGGGCTGCAACGAACTGATCCGGGACGGCGCCGGCCTGGTGATGGACGGCTGGGATGTGCTGGCCGGGTATCAAAGCCGCTTCCCCCATCGACTGCACACCGACAAGGGGCGGCTGCCCCGGCAGACGGTGGAAGTGGTCGACGAGCCGGAGACGGAGGCAGTGGCGCTGCCGACGCTGCCGGTATTGGATCTGCGAAGAAACAAAGAGGGTCTGACCGACGATCAGATCCGTATCATTCGGGTGCTGGACACCCGGGAGGGTAAGCTGAGCGACGAGGTGGCCGAGGAGACGGGCCTGCCGATGCGGCGGGTGCTGTCGGCTCTGACCGTTCTGGAGATCGACGGCTATGCCCAACAGTCAAGCCCGCGGTATTTTGTGCGGACCGTGGACATCAAGGACGAGAAGAAGGAAGGATAAAAATATGGCAAAAAAGGCTGGAAAAGACCTGGTGATCGTAGAATCCCCGGCAAAAGCCAAGACCATTGGTAAATATCTGGGGAAGGATTATGAGGTCAAGGCCTGCATGGGCCATCTGCGGGATCTGCCCAAGAGCGTGATCGGCGTGGATGTGGACAACGATTTTGAACCCAACTACCGCCCCATCAAGGGCAAGGAAGAGATCATCGGCGAACTGAAGAAGGCGGCCAAGGCGGCCGGTACCGTGTACCTGGCAACCGACCCTGACCGGGAAGGCGAAGCCATCAGCTGGCACCTGAAGCACCTGCTGGATCTGAGCGATGCCAAGGCCCGCCGTGTCACCTTTAACGAGATCACCAACAAGGTGGTCAACGAGAGCATCCGTGCGCCCCGTGACATCGATCAGGATCTGGTGGACGCCCAGCAGGCCCGCCGTATTCTGGACCGCATCGTGGGCTATCAGCTCTCCCCCCTGCTGTGGAAGAAGGTGCGCCGGGGCCTCTCCGCCGGCCGTGTGCAGTCGGTGGCCATGCGTCTGGTGGCCGACCGTGAGGCGGAGATCAAGTCCTTTGTGCCCCAGGAATACTGGACGCTGGATGCTCTGCTGAAGACGGATACCGGTGCGCTGTTCCTGGCCCATTATTACGGCAGAAACGGCAAGAAGTACGAGCCTGTCTCTGCCGACGAGGTGGAAGCCATCCGCAGCGAGCTGCTGAACCTGCCCTTCGCCGTCAAGAGCGTAAAGCGCTCCGACAAGCAGCGTTCCCCCTCGCCCCCCTTCACCACCTCCACCATGCAGCAGGAGGCCAGCCGCAAGCTGAACATGACGCCCCGGCGTACCATGGCCATTGCCCAGCAGCTGTATGAAGGTGTGGATATCACCGGCGAGGGCACCGTGGGTCTGATCACCTACATGCGTACCGACTCGCTGCGCATCTCCGACGAGGCACAGGCTGCGGCCCGCGCTCTGATCGACAGCCGCTACGGCAAGGCGTACCGTCCCGACAGCTACCGCAATTACAAGACCAAGGCCGGGGCCCAGGATGCCCACGAAGCCATCCGCCCCAGCGATGTGAACCTGACTCCCGAGCAGGTGAAGGGCGATCTGACCGGCGAGCAGTACCGTCTGTATCGCCTGATCTGGAGCCGTTTCCTGGCCAGCCAGATGTCCAACGCCGTGTATGACAGCGTCAGCGTGGAAGTGGCCGCCGGGGAGCACAGCTTCCGTGCCAGCGCCAGCCAGCTGAAGTTCGCCGGCTACACCGCCGTGTACGAGGAAGGCCGGGACGAGGAGAAGGAAGAGAAGGAATCCCCCCTGCCGGAGCTGGCCGAGGGCGAGGTGGTGGATCTGGAAAAGCTGACCGGCGAGCAGCACTTCACTCAGCCGCCCACCCGTTATACCGATGCTACCCTCATCCGCACCATGGAAGAAAACGGCATCGGCCGTCCCTCCACCTATGCCCCCACCGTGTCCACCATTCTGGACCGTGAGTACGTCCTCAAGGAGGGCAAGTACCTGCGCATTACACCCCTTGGCGATGTGGTGACGGGCCTGATGTGCCAGCGCTTCCCCGACATCGTGGATGTAAAGTTTACCGCCCGCATGGAGCAGGATCTGGACGAGGTGGAATCCGGCGACAAGCAGTGGAAGACGCTGCTGCGGGAGTTCTACGGCCCCTTTGCCGCCAACCTCCAGCAGGTGGAGCAGGACATGGAGGGCGTGTACCTCAAGGTGCCTGACGAGGTCAGCGAGGAAAAGTGCGACCTGTGCGGCAAGAACATGGTCATTAAGTCCGGCCGCTTCGGCCGCTTCCTGGCCTGCCCCGGCTACCCCGAGTGCAAGTTCACCAAGCCTCTGGTGGTGGAGATGCCGGGCCGCTGCCCCAAGTGCGGCAACCGGATTCTGAAAAAGACCAGCCGCAACGGCTATACCTACTACGGCTGCGACAAGTTCCCCGAGTGCGACTTTATGACCTGGGACGTGCCGGTGAAGGACGACTGTCCCTCCTGCGGCCAGACCATGTTCAAGAAGTCCGGCCGGGGCTTCAAGAAGCCCTTCTGCGTCAACCCCGCCTGCGAGCGTTTTCTGCCGGAGGATCAGCGGGGCTATCCCAAGAAGAAGACCGAGGGCAGCAAGGAGAAGGCGGAGGAAAAGGCACCTGCCAAGAAGGCGGCTGCCAAAAAGACCACCGCCAAGAAGACCACGACGGCGAAAAAGACCACCAGGAAGGCCAAGGCCGAGGAGACGAAATGAATGTAACTGTGATCGGTGCGGGTCTGGCCGGCAGCGAGGCTGCCTGGCAGCTGGCGCAGCGGGGCATCCATGTGACCCTGTGCGAAATGAAGCCGGAGAAAAAGACCCCCGCCCATGAAACCGAATATTTTGCAGAGCTGTGCTGCTCCAACTCCCTGCGCTCCGACCAGCTGGAAAACGCTGTGGGCCTCCTGAAGGAGGAACTGCGCCGTCTGGACAGCCTGATCATCCGCTGCGCCGACGCCACCCGTGTGCCCGCCGGCGGCGCTCTGGCGGTGGACCGCCACGGCTTTGCCCGGATGGTGACGGAGGAGCTGCGTGATCACCCCAACGTCACGGTGGTGGAAGGAGAGATCACCCGGATCCCCGAGGGGGAGGTCATCATTGCCTCCGGCCCCCTGACCAGCGATGCGCTGGCCGAGCAGCTGCAGCAGCTCTTCGGCGAGGCTGCCACCCTCAACTTCTTCGACGCCGCCGCCCCGCTGGTGAGCTTCGAGAGCGTGGATATGACCAGCGCTTACTTTGCCTCCCGCTACGACAAGGGCACCCCGGACTACATCAACTGCCCCATGAGCGAGGAGGAGTACAAGGCCTTCTGGGCGGCTCTGATCGCCGCCGAGGAGGCAGATGTCCACGGCTTCGAGGACAAGCAGGTGTTTGAAGGCTGCATGCCGGTGGAAGTCATGGCCCGCCGTGGCGAGGACACCCTGCGCTACGGGCCCCTGAAGCCCAAGGGCCTGCCCGACCCCAAGACGGGCCGGGATCCCTACGCCGTGGTGCAGCTTCGCAAGGACAACGCCGACGGCACCATCTACAATCTGGTGGGCTTCCAGACCCATCTGAAGTGGGGCGAGCAGAAGCGGGTCTTTTCCATGATCCCCGCCCTGAAAAACGCCCAGTACCTGCGTTACGGTGTGATGCACCGCAACACCTATCTGGATTCCCCCCGGCTGCTGGATCGGTACTACCGCCTGCGCAAAGAGCCCCGCATCGCCTTTGCCGGCCAGATGACCGGCGTGGAGGGCTATGTGGAGTCCTGCGCCTCCGGCTTCCTGGCCGGTGTGGAGCTGGCCCGCCGCCTGCGCTGTCTGGACGCCGTGGATTTCCCCCGGGAGACGGCCATCGGTGCGCTGGGCCTGTACGTCAGCAATGAATCTGTGGGCGCCTTCCAGCCCATGAACATCAATTTCGGCATCATGCCGCCCTTGGGCTACAAGGTCAAGGGTAAGCGCAACAAGAACGCAGAGCTGTCTGCCCGTTCTCTGGCGCTGATCGATGCCATGCGTGAGGAGATCATGAAATGAGCCGTATGAAGATCATTATCGATGCGATGGGCGGCGACAACGCCCCTCTGGAGATCGTGAAAGGCGCCCTG
This sequence comes from Oscillospiraceae bacterium, assembly GCA_017415775.1. Taxonomy (GTDB): domain Bacteria; phylum Bacillota; class Clostridia; order Oscillospirales; family Oscillospiraceae; genus Vescimonas. Next base: position 19,867 of record JAFQFC010000007.1, on the reverse strand, counting down.
CAGGGCAAAGAACGCTTTGATGTGGACATCGTCCTCACCGGCGACACCACCGCCATTTTGAAGGCGCTGGAGGAATGCGGCGTCAAGGAGCTGCCCCAGGGGGTGGAGATCGCCCACGCCGACGAGGTGGTGGAGATGTGCGACGACCCTGCCACCGTATTTCGCAGAAAGAAGAATTCCTCCATGGCCCTGGGTCTGAACATGGTCAAGGAGGGCAAGGGCGACGCTTTTGTCTCCGCCGGTTCCACCGGCGCACTGCTGACCGGCGCCACTCTGCTGGTCAAGCGGGTGCGGGGCATCCGCCGTGCTGCCATGGCCCCCACCATTCCCACCACCACCGGTAAGGCGGTGCTCATCGACTGCGGCGCCAACGCCGAGTGTACACCGGAGTATCTGGTGCAGTTTGCGTACTTAGGCAGCTTCTATGCCAGCCGTGTGCTGGGCATCGAGCAGCCCCGTGTGGGCCTTCTGAACATCGGCGCCGAGGACAGCAAGGGCACCGAGCTGCAGCGTGAGACGCTGCGGTGGCTGCGTGAGGCCGGCGAGGCAGGTCACCTGAACTTCATCGGCAACATCGAGGCCAAGGAAGCCATCAAGGGCGGCTGCGACGTGATCGTGACCGACGGTTTCAGCGGCAACGTGATGCTCAAGACGCTGGAGGGCGTGGGCTCTCTGGCCGGCAGCGCCATTAAGGGTATTTTCAAGAAGAACCTGCTGACCAAGCTGGCGGCGCTGATCGTCATGCCCGGTCTCAACGACTTCAAGGCTATGATGGACCCCAACAAGGTGGGCGGCACTGCCTTTATCGGCATCTCCAAGCCCGTTATCAAGGCCCACGGCTCCTCCAATGCCGAGGCTATTGAGAACGCTGTGGGACAGGCCGTGCAGTTCGCCCGGAGCGGTATCATCGCCGACATTGAGGAGAATATCGGCCTGATGAAGATCGACCGGGAATAATTCGCCAAAAAGCTATTGACAGGCCAATTTAATTGCCGTATTATTTTTTCCAGTAAAGCACAAAACAAGGAGGACGATCGTATGACGATGGAAGAGATCTTCAAAACAATGCAGGACCTGATTGCTGAGCAGTTTGCGCTGGAGCCCGATGAGGTCAGCATGGAAAGCTCCTTTACCGACGATCTGGGCGCCGATTCCGTTGACCTGGTGGAACTGGTCATGGCCATGGAAGAGGAATTCGACATCGGCGAGATCGACGAAGAGGATCTGACCAGCCTGAAGACCGTTGGCGACTGCGTGCGCTATCTGAACGGAAAGCTTAACTGATAACAGCTGAAAAAAGAGGCCCCGCCCATGTTTGTGTGCGGGGTTTCCTTTTTCCGCTGTGGAGAGGAGTAACCATGAAAACCTTGGAGAAAAAGCTGGGTTATACCTTCCGTGACCGCAAGCTGCTGGAGGCGGCGCTGTACCACAGCTCCTTCGCCAACGAGCATCGGGGCAGCGGCATCCGCAGCAATGAGCGGCTGGAGTTTCTGGGCGACAGCGTGCTGGGCATGGTGACGGCAGACTATCTTTACCGCAAGCATCCCGATCTGCCGGAGGGTGATCTGACCCGCATCCGTGCGGCGCTGGTGTGCGAGGAGAGCCTGCACGAGGTGGCACAGAGTCTGGACCTGGGCAGCTATCTTAAGCTGGGCCGGGGCGAGGAGAGCGGCGGCGGACGGCAGCGGCCCTCCATTCTGGCCGACGCCACCGAGTCCGTGTTTGCCGCCGTGTATCTGGACGGCGGACTGGAGGAGGCCCGTGCCATCATCCACCGTGTCCTGCTGGACAAGGAGCGGGAGGAGGCGGTGGAGGAGCGCCGCCGTGACTACAAGACCGCCCTGCAGGAGCTGGTGCAGCGCACCCCCGGCCACACCATCACCTACCATCTGGTGTGGGAGACGGGCCCCGATCACTGCCGTGTGTTCGTGATGGAGGTCCGTGTGGACGGCGAGGCTGTGGGCCGTGGTGAGGGCCGCAGCAAGAAAAACGCCGAACAGGCGGCTGCCTGCAATGCGCTGGAACAAATGGAAAAGAAGTGCTGACCAACCGTCAGCACTTTTTCATCTATCGGCAAAGAATCCGGTGAGTTGTCAAGAAAGGGTAGTATTTTTGGCAAAACTGTGATATAATGAACATTCCAATAGATTGTTCGGTTGGTACAAAGAGGAATATTTCTGTCGAATTCTACCGATTGTAATCAAAAATGAGAAAAGGAGTGTCGCTATGACCTATTTGTCTGCGTTTCTGCTGGGCCTGATCCAGGGCGTTGCGGAGTTTTTGCCTATTTCCAGTTCCGGCCATTTGGCCATTGCCCAGAATCTGCTGGGCCTGCAGACGGAGGTGCCGGAGTTTTACGATGTGCTGCTGCATCTGGGTACGCTGCTGGCGGTGTTCGTGGCCTACTGGCAGGATATCGTGGACATCATCGGCGAGTTCTTCCGTGGTGTGGGAGATCTGGTGCGGCGCTCCACGCCTACGCCGGTGCCGCCTGCACGGCGCATGATCGTGCTGATCATCTTCGCCACGCTGCCCCTCTTCGCCGTGCTGCCCATCCGTGATGCGGTGCAGAAACTGGGCGACAACATGGTGTTTATCGGCGCAGCGCTGATCGTCACCGGCTTTTTGCTGTTTGCCAGCGACATGATGCGCAAGGGCCGCAAGACTGAACGTCACGCTACGTGGGTGGACGCCCTGATCGTGGGTGTGGGTCAGGCCATCGCCACCATGCCCGGCATTTCCCGTTCCGGCATGACCATTACCGCCGGCTGCTTCTGCGGCTTTGAGCGCAAGTTTGCCGTGCGCTTTTCGTTCCTCATGTCCATCCCTGCCATTCTGGGCGCCAATATCCTGAGCATCGGTGATGCGCTGGATGCCGGCGTCAACTGGGGAGAGCTGCCCATGTATCTGGTGGGCGTGGTCACCGCCGCCGTGGTGGGCTACCTGTGCATCCGCCTGCTGAAGATGATTGCCGAGAAAGGCAAGTTCGGATTTTTTGCCTACTACTGCTGGGCTGTCGGCGTGCTGACGCTGGTGCTGAACGTGATCAAGTAATTACACTTTACATAGAAGGAGGAGCGTAATGGCCTCTTCAAAGAAAACAACCAATTCCAAAAACGCTAAAAGTGCGCCGGCCAAGAGCAGCGCCAAGCGCAGCGCACCGGCCCCGGCCAAAGAGTCCCGCTGGGCCCGCCCGGTGGGGGCTGCGGTGTGCCTGCTGCTGGCCTTGTGCGTGGCTGTCAGCTATTTCAACACCGACGGCTTGCTGCTGGCCCTCTTTGCCGACGGTCTGAAGGGCTGCTTTGGCTACGGCTACTGGGTGGCCGCTGCTGTGCTGGCGGTGGCCGGCGTGAACCTGCTGCGCCACCGGGACCGCAGCGTGGTGCTGCGGACCGTCTGCACGCTGCTGCTGATGCTGGTGGTGGGCGTATTGTGCCACCTGCTGCTGTGCCGTCAGACCTACGAGCTGGGCTCGGTGGAGCTGCTGCCCGGTCTGTGGCGTGACGGTCTGGCCGTGCAGAGCGGCGGCGCCGTCTGCGGCCTGATGGCTGTGGCGCTGCTGGCCGGTTTCGGCAAGATCGTGTCGGTGATCGTGTTTGCGGTGCTGCTGGTGGTGTGCGTGTTCGGCACCTTCCACCTGTCGCCCCGGCAGATGGCGGAGACCATGCGGGAGCGGCGGGAGGCCCGTCTGGCCGAGGAAGCGGCATGGGAGGAAGAGCAGCTGCAGATCCCCCAGACCGCAAAGCCCGCCCCGGAGGTCAAGCGTCCCCAGAGCCGCCGCAGCGCCATCGACATCCCGCTGGATGACGAACTGCCGGTGCCCGGCGAGGCCGTGACTCTGCCGGAGAGCAAGACGGAGAAGAAGAGCTTCTTCAGAAGCAAGAGCGACGATATCCAGACCCCCGACCAGGTGCTGCGTGGGACTGAACCGGAGAAGGAGGCAGAAGCTGCCGCCCCGGCCCCGGAGAAGAAAAAGCGCCGCACCAAGGCCGAGGCCATGTCGGCCCAGGAGGTGCAGCAGGCCACCGAGGAGGTGGCGGCCGCCATCGAGGACGAGCTGGCCGAGCCGGAGGAAACCTATCAGTATCCCCCCATCACGCTGCTGGATGAGAATCTGGACAGCAACTACACCGAGGTGGGTGCGGAGCTGCGGAACAACTCCCGGCGTCTGGCCGAGACGCTGCGCAGCTTTGGCGTAGACGCCAAGGCCGGAGAAGTGGTCCACGGCCCCAGCGTCACCCGCTACGAGTTTACGCTGGATCAGGGTGTGAAGCTCAGCAAGATCACCAATCTGGCCGACGATATCGCCCTGGCCCTGGGCGCCAGCGGCGTGCGTATCGCCCCCATTCCCAACAAGATCTCCGTGGTGGGCATCGAGGTGCCCAACCGGGCCGTGTCGGCTGTCCGCATCCGTGACGTCATCGAGTCCCGTGCCTTTACCGAGCACAGCTCCTCCGTGGCTTTCGCCGTGGGTAAGGACATCGGCGGCAACCACATCGTGGGCAACATTGCGGCCCTGCCCCACGTGCTCATCGCCGGTACCACCGGCTCGGGTAAGTCGGTGTGCACCAACTCCCTCATCGTCAGCCTGCTCTACAAGTCCACCCCTGAGGAAGTTCGCTTCATCATGGTGGACCCCAAGATGGTGGAGCTGGCCCCCTACAACGGCATTCCCCATCTGCTGATCCCTGTGGTCACCGACCCCAAGAAGGCGGCGGGCGCACTGCAGTGGGCCGTGTTTGAGATGATGAAGCGCTACAAGCTGTTCTCGGAAAAGGGCGTGAAGAAGCTCTCCGAGTACAACGCTCTGGCGGAGAACGACCCGGAACTGAAGAAGATGCCCACCGTGGTGGTGGTCATCGACGAGCTGGCCGACCTGATGCTGGTGGCGGCCAAGGAGGTGGAGGAATCCATCTGCCGTGTGGCCCAGATGGGCCGTGCCGCCGGTATGCACCTGGTCATCGCCACCCAGCGTCCCTCTTCCGACGTCATTACCGGCCTGATGAAGGCCAATATCCCCAGCCGCATCGCCTTCGCCGTGGCCTCCTCGCTGGAGTCGCGCATCATTCTGGACACCCAGGGTGCTGAGAAGCTGGTGGGTAAGGGCGATATGCTGTACTTCCCCCTTGGTACCGGCAAGCCCCAGCGTGTGCAGGGCTGCTTCATCACCCCCGAGGAGATCGACCGTGTGGTGACCTTTGTCAAGGAGAGCGGCGAGGCCGACTATTCCGCCGAGGTCATGGCCAAGATCGAAGAGGCCATGCGCAAGGACGAAAAGGGCGGCGAAAAGAAGGGCGGCGACGGCGGCAGCGGTGGCGGCGAGGAAGTGGACGAGCTGCTGGCAGCCGCTGTGGAAGTGGTGCTGGAAACGGGACAGGCTTCCGTGTCCATGCTGCAGCGCCGGCTGAAGCTGGGCTACTCCCGTGCCGCCCGTCTGGTGGACCAGATGGAGGAGCGGGGCATCGTGGGCCCCTTCGAAGGCTCCAAGCCCCGTCAGCTGCTGATCGACCGGGCCAAGTGGCAGGAGATGCAGATGGCCAATGCCCAGCCGGAACCCACCTTTGACCGCAACGGCTCCATCAGCGATATGTTCGAAAGCCACGACGCATTGGAATAAGCTAAAAACACGGCAGAACGGAGGTTCTGCCGTGTTTTTTCTTGGATGGAAAGTCTGGTTGCGGATTTGAAAAGGGAAATGGGTGGACAGTCGGGGCGAAAACAGGTACAATACAGGCAAAAGGAGGTGCGGTACATGACGCTGGGTGAGAAGATTTTGACGCTGCGGAAGGCCCGGGGCTGGTCGCAGGAGGAATTGGCCGGGCGCATCGGCGTGACACGGCAGGCGCTGTCCCGCTGGGAGTCCGGCGCCGCCGTGCCGGACACGGTGAACGTGGTGGAGCTCAGTGACCTTTTCGGCGTTAGCTGCGACTATCTGCTGCGGGAGAAGTGGACGGAAGACCGAGTCGCCGTGCCGCAGAAAAAAGACTCGTTGGAACAGCGCATCGTGGCGTGGGTCGTAACGGTGCTGGGTGCTGTAGGAACGCTGACGACGCTGATTTTGGGCTGTGTTTTACCATGTTGGAGCGGTGCTTCTGCGTCCGGTCGGCTTGCGGGCATAAAACTCGAGATCATCCGCTGGTTTACGGTGTGGATGGAGCGCAATTTGCTGTGGCTTCCGCTCTTTTGCTGGCTTGTGCTGGGAGTAGGAATTGTTTTGCTGCGACGTAAAGAAGTCTCTGCTTTTGTAAAAGATGTGCTGCACGAAGCGTCGCCGAAAAAGATCCGGCAGGATCTGGGGCTGGATGACAAGGAGGAGCGGCCATGACGCTGGGTGAGAAGATTTTGGCGCTGCGGAAGGCCCGGGGCTGGTCGCAGGAGGAATTGGCCGGGCGCATCGGCGTAACACGGCAGGCGCTGTCCCGCTGGGAGTCCGACACCGCCGTGCCGGACACGGTGAACGTGGTGGAGCTCAGTGACCTTTTCGGCGTCAGCTGCGACTATCTGCTGCGGGAGAAGTGGACGGAAGACCGAGTCGCCGTGCCGCAGAGAAAAGACTCGTTGGAACAGCGCATCGTGGCGTGGGTCGTAACGGTGCTGGGAATGGCGGGTGTGTTGGTGATGACGATTCAATGGAGCATTGCACACACCAATATGGGGCCTTTTGAATACTGGTTTCTCGGTGATTTGCTGTGGCTGTACCTGCTGAGTTGGGCGCTGTTGGTTATCGGCATTGCCGAGGTGCGGGGCGGCAAATTCAGCGAGTTGTTCCATGACGTGCTGCACGAGGCGTCGCCGAAAAAGATCCGGCAGGATCTGGGGCTGGACGACGAAGCGAAGAAATAAAAAAAGAGGACGCTGCTGCGTCCTCTTTTTGCGTCGTATAGAGTTTTAATCGTCCGGGCCAAAGCACTCCACAGACGGCTCGGAGCTGGCGGCAGCCTGCAGCAGCTGCTGCAGTTCCGGCTGAGACATGAGCTGCTGGGCTTTCTTCTGCAGCTCGGCCCAATAGTAATCGGCGCCTTGCCGGGCCTGCGCCAGCAGGATGCGGCACTGGTTCTGGGTCTCTATCAGCATGACCTGGGCCTGCTGCTCGGCCTCGGCCAGACGGCGGTAATACTCCGCTTCACGCCGGGCCTGCATGGCCTCCGCACTTTCCAGATACTGGTCGGCGGCCCGCTGGGAAGCCAAAAACACGCCGTTGAGTTCCATGGCGGCCCGGGCAATGGACCCGGCTTCCTCCATGACGAGGACCCGGCTTTCCAGCTGCTGCTGCAAAGACTGCACCAGAGCGATCAGCTCGTCTTTGCTTAAATTGTCCAGCGGCTTGTCGCTCATGGCGCCTCCTCCGTTTCTGTTTTTCTTATTTTAGCGCGAAACAGGCCAATCGTCAACAAAAGAAGGGAGAAAAGCGTCGCTTTTCTCCCTTCTTTTTTAGATTTAGTTCCAGAAGTCGGTCTTCTGCTTCAGACCGATGTTTGCAGCCTTGAAGACAGGATCCTTGCCTTCCTTACGCTGGCGCTGGTAGTCCTTCAGGGCGTCCAGAGCGGGCTTGCCCAGCAGGATAATGACGGGGATATTGATGACCACCATGATGGCCTGGAAGAGGTCGGCGGTGTCCCAGGCGAGACCGGCGCTCACCAGTGCACCGACGAAGACGATGGCGGTGGCGATGAGACGGAAAGCGGTCATGAAGGTCTTGGAGGGGCTGCGCTTGAGGATGTACTTCAGGCAGCCTTCGCAGTAATAGTAGTTGCCGATGAGGGTGGTGAAGGCGAACAGGCACATGGACACGGCGATGAAGATGGGGCCGAAAGCACCCAGCGTAGCGGCCATGGTCTGCTGCACATAGGGAGCGCCCTGCAGCTCCGCCACGGGAGCGATGCCGCTGGACAGGCACATCAGAGCGGTGGCGGTGCAGATCAGCAGGGTGTCGATGAACACGGACAGCATCTGTACCAGACCCTGCTTGGCGGGGTGGGACACGTCGGCGGTGGCGGCGGCGTTGGGAGCGGAACCCATACCGGCCTCGTTGGAGTACAGACCACGCTTGATGCCCTGCATCATGGCGCTGCCGGCGAAGCCGCCGAAGATGGCCTTGAAGTCAAAGGCACCGGCGAAGATGTTGGCAAACACGCCGGGGACATGCTTGATGTTGATGAGAATCACGATGAGGGCCACCAGAATGTAGATGACACCCATGATGGGAACCAGCACGCCGGTGATGTTGGTCAGGCGCTTGGCACCGCCCAGGATGCACAGGGCGAACAGCACGGCCAGCACAGCACCGATGATGATGGGGGTGGACTTGTTGTAGAAGCCGAAGCCGGAGAAGGAGGACTGCAGGTTGTAGGAAGCCAGCAGGTTGTAGCCGATGGCGTAGGTGCAGATGAGTACCACGGCGAAGATGATACCCAGCCAGCGCTGCTTCAGGCCTGCCTCGATGTAGTAGGAGGGGCCGCCGTAGCTGCTGCCGTCCTTGTCACGCTTCTTGTAGATCTGGGCCAGGGTAGACTCGATGAAGGCGGAAGCGCCGCCGAGGATGGCGGTGACCCACATCCAGAACACGGCACCGTAACCACCCACGCAGATGGCGGTGGACACGCCCACGATGTTGCCGGTACCCACACGGGAGGCGGTGGAGACCATCAGTGCGGCGAAGGAGGAGATGCCGTCCTTATCCTTGGGTTTTTCGGTGACCACGCGGATGGATTCGCCGAACAGGCGGACCTGGATCAGGCCGGTGCGCAGGGTGAAGTACAGACCTGCGGCCAGCAGGAACACCGGCACCCACGGATCGTACAGGAAGCCGCTGATGCTGTTGACGACGCCGTCAATGGCGGCAAGAATATCGCTCATAGAATATCCTTCTTTCTGTTAAGATTTCGTGTTCATTATAGCAAAAGAAACGGGAAAACGCAACGGCAAACAAAAAAGAAGACCCTCTGCGGGTCTTCTTTTTTTCTTAATATTTGCCGATGGGAGGAACCACATAGTCCGGCAGGGGGCAAAGGTATTTGCCGCCGTTCTTTTTGATCAATTCCTCCTTGGCCTTTTCGATGAGCTCCGGCTGCTCCATGGTGCGGATGGCGGCCAGCGTCATCACCTCGGCGGCACGGAGCGTACCCTTCATGCCGATGTCGGAGCAGGCGAAGGCCGTGTTCTGCCAGGAGTGGCCCACATTGCCCAGGCAGGCGGTGGCCACATTGAACATGACGGTGGGGGTGGCGTAGCCCACGTCGCCTACGTCGGTGGAGCCGGAGCTGTAGCCCGTCTCCTTGGGGTTGAAGGGATAGATGCTGCTGTGCAGCGGCTTTTTCAGCATCACTTCCAGCTCGTCGGGGTCGAAGTGGGCGTAAAGGTTCTCCTTGATGGCCACCATGGTGGCCTTGGGATAGGTGCGCAGGAACTGCGCTGCCGTCTCGTAGTCGGCTTCGGTCCATTCCGGAGCGCCCAGCGCCTGCAGACATTCATCGGCCACGGCGCCCAGGGTGCGGTTGGGCACATAATCGGAGAAGGCCATGGTCACCTCATACTGCATCTTGGTGCCGGTCATCAGCGCAGCACCCTTGGCCACATCCACCACACGGGTGAACAGCTCCTGGGCCTGGCTGGTCTTGGGAGCACGGACCTCATACTTGATGACGGCGTGGCTCTGCACCACGTTGGGGGCGGTGCCGCCGGGATCGGAGTAGGCGTAGTGGATGCGGGCGGCGTCGATCATATGCTCACGCAGGTAGTTGCAGCCCACGTTCATCAGCTCGATGGCGTCCAGAGCGCTGCGGCCCAGGTGGGGCTGGCCGCCGGCGTGGGCGGCCACACCGTCAAAGGTGAAGTTGGCGCCCATGATGGCTACGCTGCCCTTGGAGCCCACCTCATTGATGGTGGCGGGATGCCAGGTGTAGGCGAAGTCCACATTGTCGAAGTAGCCGGCACGGGCGATGAACTGCTTGGAGCCGGCGCCTTCCTCGGCGGGACAGCCGAAGAAGATCACGGTGCCGTCCTTGTTGCCGTCGGCCAGATAGTCCTTCAGGGCAACGGCGGCGGCGAAGCAGCCGGCACCCAGCAGGTTATGGCCGCAGCCATGGCCCTGTCCGCCGGGCTCCACCGGGTCGCAGACGGGGCAGGCGGCCTTCTGGCTCAGACCGGCCAGCGCATCGTACTCGGCCAGCAGGGCCATGACAGGCTTGCCGCTGCCGGAGGTGTAGGTGGCGGTAAAGGCGGTGGGCATATCGGCGATGCCCTCTTCGATGGTAAAGCCCTCAGCCTTCAGCGCCTCGATGAGCGCTGCGGCAGACTTGAACTCTTCGTAGGAAATTTCGGCGTATTCCCAGATTTCTTTGGCCAGCGCCACGGTTTTATCGGCAGTACGCTCTACCAGCGCTTTGACCTGTTCCACTTGTGTCATAGTTGGGTCCTCCTTTGATTACAATACCATGCTCAGGAACTTGATGGTGCTGGGGTCGCGGGGGCAGGTGAAGATCTGCTCGGGGCGGCCCTCTTCCTTGATGATGCCGTCACAGATGAACAGCACACGGTCGGATACCTCCCGGGCGAAGCCCATCTCGTGGGTAACGATGAGGATGGTCATGCCGCTTTTGGTCAGCTCGGTGATGACGTTCAGCACTTCCTTGACCATTTCCGGGTCCAGGGCGGAGGTGGGCTCGTCAAAGAGCATCACATCCGGCTGCATGGCCAGAGCCCGGACGATGGCGAGGCGCTGCTTCTGACCGCCGGAGAGCTTGCGGGGATATTCGTTGGCCTTATCCTCCAGGCCCACACGCTTCAGCAGGGCCATGGCCTCCTCTTCGGCCTGGGCCTTGGGGACCTTCTTTTCCAGAATGGGGGTGAGGGTGATGTTTTCCAGCACCGTCATGTTGGGAAAGACGTTGAAGTTCTGGAACACCATGCCGATCTGCTGACGGAACTTGCAGGTATCCATCTTCTTGTCGGTGATGTCCTGCTCCTTGAAAAAGACCTTGCCGGCGGTGGGCTGCTCCAGCAGGTTCAGGCAGCGCAGGAAGGTGGACTTGCCGCCGCCGGAGGGGCCGATGATGGAGACCACTTCGCCCCGGCGGATGGAGACGTCGATGCCCTTCAGGACCTCCAGATCGCCGAAGTTCTTTTTCAAGCCTTCGGTACGGATGATGATATCAGTCACTGACAGCCAGCCTCCTTTCCAGAACACGCAGCAGGCGGGAGAGAACGAAGTTCAAAGTAAAGTAAATCATGCCCACGATGATCAGGGCCGGCAGGGGCAGGAAGGTGGCGGACTGGATGGTCTTGAAGCTGGTCATCAGCTCGCCTACGAAAAACACGGAGGCAAGGGACGTACCCTTGATGGTGGTGATAAACTCGTTGCACAGGGCCGGCAGAATATTCTTGGTGGCCTGGGGCAGAATGACACGGGACATGATGTTCTTGTTGGAAAGGCCCAGACTCTTGGCGGCCTCCCACTGGCCCTTGTCCACGGCGCCGATACCGGCGCGGATGATCTCGGAGATGTAGGCCGAAGCGTTGACCACCAGTGCCACGATGATGCTGACTGCCTCGGGGACATTGTCAGGCATGGCAAAGTAGAACACATACAGCTGCAGCAGGACGGGTGTGCCGCGCAGCACCTCGATGTAGGCGTCGGCCAGCCAGCTCAGGGGCTTGACCTTGCTCATGCGGAAGGTGGCGATCAGCAGACCCAGCACCGAGCCCAGCGCCACCACAACGGCGCTGACCCACAGGGTGCCCCACAGGCCTTCCAGAAAGACCGGGTAGTATTTGATCAGGATTTTCAGGATCTTATCCATGTTCTGTCAGCTCCTGTCGGATGTTGGGATTATTCGATGCCCAGCTTCAGGGCGTAGGCCTTGTACTCGGTGTTCCATTCATCGATCTTGCCGGCGGCAGTCAGCTCAGCGATGCACTCGTTGATGACTTCCATCAGGCTGTCGGTACCCTCGGGGGCCAGAGCCACCACGGTGCCGTTCATGTTGGGGTCAACCTCCAGCTGGAAGGCGGGGCAGGCCAGACCGCCGTTGGCGTCGGCATACAGCTCGGCAGAGGAGAGGGAGCAGACGCACACATCGGCCTTGCCTTCGGACACGGCCAGATAAGCGGTGGTCATGTTATCCACCAGCTTGAACTCCTTGACCTTCACGGCGTCCTTGATCTGGTCGTTGTACAGGTACTCCTGCACGGAACCGCTCTGGGTGATGACGGTGGCGCCATCCAGAGAGGCGATGGAGGTGTACTTATCCACATCCTCGCTGCGGCAGATGAAGCCGTAGCCGCCGCCGGCAGAGTAGTAAACGTTGGACAGGTTCATGGCCTCGGCACGGTCGGGGGAGTAGGCAATGGCGGAGAGGGACATGTCATACTTGCCGTCGGCCATGGCCACCAGCAGGGGAGTGAAGTCCATGGCAACGATCTCCAGCTCCACACCGAGCTTGTCGGCAATGTACTTGGCGATCTCGATATCCACGCCCTGGAACTGGTCGGCGCCGGTCTTGTTGGGATCAATGAACTCCATGGGAGCGAAGTAGGGCTCAGTGACCATGGTGATCTTTCCGGCTTCCTTGATCTGGGCCAGACGGTCCTTTTCTTCACCGCCGCTGCTGCCGCAGGCAGTCAGGGACAGGAGCATCAGGGTGAGGAGCATCAGTGCAATCAGCTTTTTCATCGTCGTAAACCTCTTTTCCTAAAATGGGAAGCAGGCCGCTTCTCTTATCGTGGCTTATGGTAACACACGGGAATGGATTTGTCAACGATTTAGTTCGATAAATTGCTAAAATATTTTCGGCATCAACATGGGCAGTTTGACCAAGGGAAAAGGGTCTTGCGCCGGAAAGAAAAGAGGACTATAATCGAAAAAAAGTGACGGAGAGGAGCATGGACATGCTGCACGAAGAGACGATCCGACGCCTGGTGCAGGCGCAGTACGAGCAGATGGTGGCTGACCGCCGCCATTTCCACGCATGGCCTGAAATCGGAGGGGAAGAGAAGGAAACAACGGCCTATATTCAAAAGGAGATGGCGGCACTGGGCATGACGCCGCTGTGGACCGCTGGGGAGGCGCCCACGGCCTTCTACCTGCTGGATACGGGCAAGCCGGGCAAGACGCTGGTACTGCGGGCCGACATGGACGCCCTGCCCATGCCGGAGGAAGAGGAGAATCTGGCGGGGAAGAAGGTCTGCGTGTCCCAACGCCCCGGCTTCTGCCACGCCTGCGGCCACGACGCCCACGTTGCCATGCTGCTGGGTGCGGCCCGTGTGCTGGCGGAAAAGAAGGAGGAGCTGCAGGGCAAGATCTGGTTCCTCTTTGAGTCCGGCGAGGAGGTTTGCAGCCCGCTCTTTTTCCAGCCGGTGCGGGAGACCCTGCGGACGCTGCATGCCGACGCCCTGTGGGGCGTCCACGTGACGGCCTTCATGCCTACCGGAACGGTTTCCGTGCAGGCAGGCCCCCGCATGTCCAGCCATGGCCCCTTCCATATCCGCATCCACGGCAAGGGCGGCCACGGGTCCCGGCCCGATCAGGCGGTGAACCCGGTGATCGCAGCGGCTGAGATCGCCTGCAAGCTCCAGAGCGTGGTGCCGCTGCAGGTGTCCCCCTTTGACGCCGGCGTGCTGACGGTGGCTTCCGTCCGGGGCGGCGAGGCGTGGAACGTGATCCCTGACAGCTGTGAGATCCAAGGCGGCCTGCGGTACTTTACGCAGGAAGTCTACGAGAAGATGAATGGACAGCTCCACAAGATCGTGGAGGGTGTGTGCCTTGCCAACGACTGCCGTGCCGAGTTCCTCACCGAGCCGGTGCTGCGTCCGGCGGTGAACAACGACCCGACCCTGTCGGCGCTGGCGGAACGGGCGGTGGAGAAGGTCTGCCCCGGTGCGGTGGTGGATCAGGAACCCTGGATGGCCTCCGAGTCCTTTGCGTGGTACCAGGCGGAAGTGCCCGGCGTGTTTGCCTTTGTAGGCATGCAGAATGCAGAGGTGGGCAGCGGCGCACTGCACCACAACGGAAAGTTCGATGTGGATGAAGCGTGCATGATCTACGGTGCCTCGGCCACCGTGCAGTTCGCCGTGGATTTTTTGGCTGAGTGAAATAAGGAGAGATTTGCCGTGAAAATTACGGAGATTCTGGTCAAAGAAATGACTTTCCGCCGACGCAAGGTGTTTAAGATCGCTTTTTCTGCCAGCATGTATGCCCGGGGCGTGTATGTGAAGGTGCTGACAGACGAAGGCATCAGCGGCATGGGCGAGGCGGTTCCCATGCCCTTCGTGACCGGTGAGACCATCGGCGGCGTCGTCGCTGCCATTGAGCATATGAAGGGCGCCCTCATCGGCACCGATCCGGAGGATCCCGCTGCCATCCATGCTGTCATGGACCGGCAGATCGCCCGAAACAGTGCTGCCAAGGCGGCCATTGACATGGCCTGCTACGACATCATGGGCAAGAAAGCGGGCTTGCCGGTCCACCGGCTGCTGGGTGCGGCGGTGGACACCATCCAGACCGATGTGACCATCGGCATCGACACGGCGGAGAAGATGGCCGAGGATGCCGTCGCCCGGGTGGCCCAGGGCTTCCGGGTGCTGAAGATGAAGGGCGGCATCAGCGTGGCGGAGGATCTTGCCAACATGGCGGCCATCCGTGCTGCTGTGGGTGAGGAGACGGAGCTGCGCATTGACTTCAACCAGGGCTACGACTTCGACACTGCCGCCGATATGCTGCGCCGCCTGCCGGAATTTGGCATCACCGAGGCTGAGCAGCCGGTGCCGGACTGGGATGTGGAGAGCATGGCGAAACTCAAGCCCCTGTCTCCCGTGCTGCTGATGGCCGACGAGAGCATCCATTCCCCCCGGGACGCAGAGCTGGTGTGCCGGATGGACGCTTGCCATGTGGTGAACATTAAACTGATGAAGTGCGGCGGCATTTATCCTGCCCTGCAGATCGCCGCCGTGGCCAGGAAGTACGGCAAGCCCTGCATCGTGGGCTGTATGTCCGAAACACGGCTGGGCATCGCCGCCGGTGCGGCGGTGGTGGCGGCCTGCGCTGCGCAGATGGGTGTGGTGGATCTGGACAGCTTCCTCAATTTTGCCGATACCGGCGCGGGTGTCACCGGCGGCCTGACGGTGGAGGGGGATGTGATCCGCCTTTCCGACAAGCCGGGATTCGGCTTTGAGGATTTTGAGATGTAAAAAAGGAGAAGGTATGCCGGATGGCGTACCTTCTCCTTTTTCTATAGAGCTTCGCAGAATTTCGCCGCTTGCGGCGAAAGAAAATGTAAAACGTTTTTTCTACCGACATGTGCGGGAGAAAAAACACTTCTCAGCGCACAAGTGTGCGAGCAAAGCGAGTGCATGCTGTGCGCTGTAAAAAATCATGCAGAAGGACAAAGTCCTTCTGCATGAAAGAGTTATATGCCGTGGTATTTGGTCAGCCATTTGCCGCGGAAATAGTGGACGGTGAACACGATGGCACGGAAGCCCCAATCCACCGCCATGGCGTACCACACAGACATGATGCCCCAGTGGAACTGATCGCTGAAAAAGTAGCTCAGGCCGATGCGGAAGGCCCACATGGAGAAGATGGAGAGGGTCATGGTGAACTTCACGTCGCTGGCGGCACGGAAGCTGTTGGGCAGGGTGAAGGCCAGCGGCCAGATGGTACACACGCAGACGGTGTGGTACAGCAGCAGATGCACGGCCAGATCAAAGGAATCGCCGGTCAGATGGTAGGTGGCCACGATGGGGCTGCGGAGCAGCACGATGGCGGCGCTGAGAACAAGGATGGCGCCGTAGGCGATGGCCAGCAGGCGCAGGGTGTATTTCTTCGCCTGTTCCTTTTCCTGGGCACCGACGCAGCGGCCCACGATGATGATCATGGCGGTGCCGATGGCGCTGCCGGGGATGTACTGCAGGGCGGTGATGGACAAAGCGGCGGCGTTGGCGGCGATCTGCGCTGTGCCGAAGGTGGCGATCAGGCTTTGGGTCAGCACCCGACCCAGCTGGAACATGCTGTTTTCCAGTCCGTTGGGGATGCCGATGCGGCAGATGCTGCGGATCAGATTGCCGTTGGGCCGGATCTTCCACAGCTCCGCCACGTAGAGGGTGTTCTTCCGGTCGTGCAGCAGATACAGCAGCAGGAAGCCGCTGCAGGCACGGGCCAGCAGCGTACCCAGCGCCGCACCGGCCACGCCCATGTGCAGTCCATTGATGAAAAGGGCGTTGGCGGCGATGTTGACCACGTTCATCAGCACCGAGGCCAGCATGGAGACACGGGGATTGCCCATGGCGGAGAAGCAGGCTTCGCAGCTGGAGAAAAGGCCCAGAAAGGGATAGGCCAGAGCGGTATACAGGAAATACGAGCTGGCGCTGGCCATGACGTCGGCTTCAATGCTGCCGAAGAGGAAGCGCAGCAGCGGCGCCCGCAGCGCCACGGCAGCCAGCGACATCAGCACCGCCACGCTCACCACTGTCAGCAGCAGCTGGCCCACGGCGGCGTTGGCACGCTTTTGGCTGCCATTGCCCAGCAGCTGGGCGATGACCACGCTGCCGCCGGCGGAAAGGGAGGTGAAGAGGTACACCAGCAGCTGGTTGATGGAGTCCACCAGACCCACGCCGGAAATGGCGGCCTCACCGGCGGCGGAGACCATGATGGAGTCCTCCATGCCGATGGCCACCGACAGCACCTGACTGACCATCAGCGGGACCACGATATTCACAAGGCTGCGGCGGGAAAAGATCATGGCGTCATCTCCTTTGGGGCGGCTGGTCTGCCCATGATCCATCATAGCACCGGCCTTTGCGCTGTATTAGGACTTTTTGCAAAGGGAACTTGTCTAAAAGATAGATTTCTGCTATAGTGAAAAGGGACAAAGGAGGTGGCGGTGTGGACTACGTCATCAACATCACCCGGGCAGAGAGCATGCCCCTGCACACCCACGACCAGTACGAGATCATCTGCTATACCGGCGGCAGCGGCGTCATGCGCACCCGAGAGGGGCAGTACGCCGTGGCGGAGAACACCATCGTCATCGTGCCGCCCGGGGTGGGCCACGGCTCCTTCTCCGACGGGGAGATCGAGCGCATTTACATCCGGGGTGAGTTTCGCCAGAGCTTTTCCTTTACGCAGCCGGTGCTGCTGCCGGACAACGAACGCAGCGAGGGCGGTCGTCTTGCCCGGCTGCTGTACGAAAACCGGTTTGGCAACGGTGAATACGTCCACGCCCTGTGCGCTGCCTTTGTGCGGTTTCTCCTGATGCACATGGAGGTGGAGGACAGTATGGGCCGGGCTGTCAGCGAGGTGATGGACCGCCTTGCCCGGCAGTTTGCCGACCCGGACCTGAATGCCGGGGAGGTGCTGCGTCAGAGCGGCTACGCCGAGGACTATATCCGGGCCCACTTCCGGCGCATCACCGGCCGCACACCGGTGGAGTTCCTTACCGATGTGCGCATCCGCCATGCCTGCTTTTTGATGGAGTTTGACGGCGGCGCACTGACCATGGCCCAGATCGCCGAGCAGTGCGGCTACACCGACTACGTGTACTTTTCCAAGAAATTCAAGGCCGTTATGGGCCTCTCGCCCCGGACGTACCGCACGGCGCTGGAAACCGGTATCTTTGACTGAAAAAAAGGACTTCACCCGTGGGGTGAAGTCCTTTTGACGTATGGGATCAATAGCCTACGCTCAGGCCGAAGAGCAGCAGGGCCGAGGTCAGCAGCAGGTTCAAGGCGTGGAATTTCCAGCTCCAGCGGAACCAGTCGCTGTAGCTCACATCCGCCAGACCCAGACTGATGAGGAGGGCCGGGTTGGTGGGATAGAGAACGTTGGAGAAGCCGTCACCGAAGGCGAAGGCCACCACGCACAGCTGGGCGCTGATGCCGAAGATCTGGGCCATGGGTACGATGAGGGGCATCAGCATGAAGGCCTTGGCGGAGCCGGAGGGGATGAAGAAGTTCATCACCAGCACGATGAGATAGATGAAGAGGATCACGGCCCACTTGGGCAGCGTTTCGGCCATACCCACGGCGCCGTGGAGGATGGTGTCCAGTACCTTGGCTTCCTCCAGCGTGTACTTGATGGAGGAGGCCATGAGGATCATGATGACGGCGGGGCAGATGCCGCCCACACCGGCAAAGAAGGTTTTGCCCAGCTCACGGCCGCTCATGCCGCAGGCCAGGCACGACACGATGCCGGCGGCCAGGAAGGTGACGGCCACGATGATCATGGTGTAGTCCTGCAGGGCGGGGATAAAGCCGGAGCAGAGGATCACGGCGATGCCGAAGCCCAGAATGGCGCAGAACAGCACCAGACCACGGTCGGCCTTAGGATCGGTCTGGGCTTCCGTTTGGGCCACGGCGCTGTCCAGCGTCCGCTCCACTTTTTTGGCGTGGGCCCGGACGAAGAGGAGCAGCAGACCGTAGATAAAGATGAAACTGACCAGGCGCAGCCATGCGCCGGAGAACATGGGCAGGCCCGCCAGCTGCTGCGCCACGCCCACGGTGAAGGGATTGCACACGCCGGCGGCAAAGCCGCAGCCCACGGCCAGCAGGCTCATGGCCACGCCGGTCAGTGCGTCCCAGCCCAGCTGCAGCGCCAGCGCCACCACAATGGGCACCAGCGGCACGCATTCTTCAAACGAGCCGATGGCGCTGCCCATGGCCATGAAGAAGAGGATCACCACAGCCATCAGCCGGTAACGTACGGCGCCGAAGCGGCGCACCATCTTGTCCAGCATGTGGCGCATCAGGCCGCAGCGGTCCAGGGCGCTGAACACGCCGCCGATGACCAGCAAAAAGGCGATGACGGCGATCAGCGTGCCGCTGCCGGCGGCAGTCAGCACCAGCACCGGGGACAGCAGCCACTTCCAGAAAGGCAGGCCGCCTTCGGTGAAGGAAAATCCACCGGCCACGTCCACGATCATGTGGCCGCTGCCGTCGTCCACACGGGCGTAGCTGCCGCCGGGGATCACCAGCGTCAGCACGTAGGCGGCGACCATCAGCACGAAAATGACCGCAATGGCCGTCAGGAACGACCGGGTACTGATATTCATGTTGCTTTTGGATGAGGAATTCATAGAAAAATCTCCGTTTTGCTTAAATTATCAATATAAATACACATTATATCCCATGAAGCGGAAAAGTGCAAGGCTTTACTGCCGGGTTGCTCTGAAACGGGATTTGTGGTATACTATATAAATAAAAGGAGGGCTGTTCTATGGACTGGAATCTGCACGAGGCAGTGGAGTATTATAAGCGGCAGGGCGCACCGGGCAATCAGCAGACCCTCATTGCCCTGCTGCGGGAAATGCAGACGGAAAACGGCGGCGCTGTTCCCGTGCCGCTGCTGCAGGAAGCGGCACGGCTGCTGGGGGTGAAGGAGACCTTCCTGCGTGCCATTATCCGGCGCATCCCCGGCATCCATCTGGCGGAGGGCCATGTGCTGGAGCTGTGCGGCGGACCGAACTGCAGCCGCAGCCGTGCTTTGGCGGCCTGTGCCGAGGCGCTGGGTAAGGAACACGGCTTTACGGTGCGGTACGTGCCCTGTATGCGCCTGTGCGGCAAAGGACCCAATCTCCGCTGGGACGGCACGGTGTACCATAAGGCCGACGAGGCGCTGCTGCGGAAGCTGGCGGGGGAGAAGTGATCGCTTTTTCCCTTGCGCCGTGCCCAAAAGTGTGATATGATACTTGGGCTGACGAAAAGCGCATATGCAGCGGTATCGAAGTGGTCATAACGGGGCTGACTCGAAATCGAGTAGGTCGGTAGATGCCCCACCTCCGAAAACCCTTGATATTGCTGGACTTTTCGGCTTATCTACTTTTTTCTAAACTTAATATCTACGGTTTTTCTACGCTTTTCTAACATTTTCTACGCACGG